>JBAUYE010000364.1:0-31271 GCA_049584615.1 Candidatus Sulfotelmatobacter sp. | reverse complement strand
CCGAAAGCTTCGCGCAACGCTGTCGCATTCGTGCGCACGCGCTGCTCCCGTTGTATCTGGCCTGATTCGTCCAGCATGCAGTACCAGCTGTTGCGATCTCCCAGATCTAGTCCGATGGTCAGTCTCGGTTGCGAGATTTTCTTGCTCGACTTTGCCGCTATGGTGCTAACCTTCTTCATTGCCGGTCTCCTTTTTATCTGTGCCTTGAGCACGTCGATAACTTGGGAGCGTACACCGCATCCCGTCCGGAGGCCGGCCTTCTCATCCCATCTGTTTACAACAACCATTCATGCTACGCTTGAACTGAGATAGAAACGGAGCAAGAATCGTGGGCTATAAGGTCGTCCCTCCAATAACAATGACGGCGAAGGTGGTTATCGCCGCGCTGCTATGGCTTGCGTCGTCTTCCGTAGGGTTCGCGGGGCAGTCGGAACCGAAATATACAACGTTGGTTGTTGAATACGTGGGAGAGATGGACCGATACGTTCCTCCTGTTCTAATCAGTTCGTCGTCGGAAGAGGGCGAATGGTATAAGCAACACGTCCTCCCAGAATTCGATCGGGTTCTGGCCCATGTCGAAGTTGTACCCGCACCCTTCCTCAATGAGGTTACAGAACTGCCGTTGCTAAAGCGCCAATTAGACAGGGCCAAGTCAGTGGACGACGAACCCAAGACGCCTCAGAACGTGCGATTTACGGCGGGCGTTGGGCACGATCATGTGCAGATTATGGTGGACGCACAAACGAGCATGAAAATACTGAAGGACATTGCTAGGGTGGTCGCCAAATATCCCACGCTGAAGGGCGCACTGCAGGATATTGAGGGCCAGGTCGGACCGTAAGAACATTTCACCGGCGATGACAACCGGATGACGCAGAACGACACTGACTGTTGTTAAATCCCGATTACACTCACTTTGAGTGCTAACGCCTGATTACGGCAACGATCCAGTTCAGTTCACTCGGAACACGCCTAAAACTCTCCGTTCCCTTCAGGAGTGTCACTTTCTACACAGGAGGATAAGTTCGTCATTTCGCCCCAGTGATCCATCAGCAGCTTTTTGCCCTCGCTCTGGATCTCGCCGGTCGTGCGTGGGCGCCGATTGCCGGAACCGGGAAACACCAGATACAGAATTCCGTCAGACTCACCTCCGTGGCGTGCGTCGGACTGGATACCCAGGGCGTCGGCCAGCGCGACAGAGCCTTCGCCTAAGGTCCCAACATCTGCATAGATAGCGAAGGACGATTTGCCGTTCCGGAGGTTCACGACGACTGCGAAATCCCCCAAGCGCGCCCCTCCACGGTCCGCTACTTCTTGCGGCAACACTACATAAGGGATCTTCGATGCGTTCACGTATCGAGTCGGATCAGTGAACGTCTTGGTTTTGTCTGAAAGCGAGGTACATGAGATGTAGTAACCCGGGAAGGGATCTCTCTCCTGCTGGATCAAGGGATCGCCGTCTGGATCGGTAATGATGCCGTCCCAATGGCCTGGCTTACCAGCATTCGCCAATGCATCAAGCCCCGCGTCGTCGGCCGCGTCGTCAGGATGATAAGCATTGGGCGAGCCGTCTGCGTCGATCGTCATACCCGAGATGAAAAAGAAGGCTTGGCGGTCCAGCAACTGCCAGACCGGTACTTCACGAAAATCCTGCCCGCCTCGATCCCATGCCGAAATGTCGAGCAGGACGGATCTCGCACTAGCGCAAGTCTTTGCCCGTCCCCCTAATGCCCGCGGTTCGTCGACGCGCCCTTGAAGTCCCACAGCCAACACGGCGTTCCATCCAACGGCATCATAGATCGACGGTAGATGGGCGAACTGGGGATCAGCAAAGATTTGGACACTTTGCGCGAATCCCAACGCAGCCAACAACACGCACCAAACGACCCCGAAGGACGCAATTCGCTTTACCATACCGCAGTCCGGCAAGCGCCAAGCTCCTACCAGCCGGACGACTCGCTCTCTACTCAGCCTTGACCTTAGCACTCCACGGAGCCTTAGTCTGAGCAAGAGCGCTCACTCGGAAGAGTGGTGCAAAGCACCGCACTTTTTGCAGGACGGGAGTATTGGGCGTCGCGCCATTGCGCTTAGTGATCTGGGCGTCGAGGTGGGTGGTGTCCACTCTTGAAAACCACAAAAGCTGAGGGCCTTGTTTAGCCGGGATTTGGAGGCTCGGAAAAACAGGGGTCGGCGAGGCCGCGAGACCGGGAACGAGATCTCGACCTCAGAAGTTCGGGTTCGCTTTCGTCGGATGGAACGGAATCCAGAAAGTTGCTTCTACATCTACGGGAACACCGTTCTTGGTAGCGGGCTCGAACTTCCACTTCGCGATCGCTTCAGTGGCGAACTCGGCGAGGCGATCGTCGACTCCGCGCAATACTCGCACGCTGCCCACGGTGCCGTCGGTGTGAATGACCCCGTAAAGAATGACCGTGCCGCCCACGTTCTGCCTCATCAGCTCCAGTGGGTAGGCCGGGTCGACCTTGCGCGTCGCCACGGGTGCGGAGAGATCGGCCGAAGAGAGATCGCCTTGGGATGAACCGTCAGCAGGTGGATCGCTGGCTGCGGCGCGGGAAGAAGGACTGGCCGGGGTCGAATCCTTCTGCAGGGCGGCGAAGCGGATGATCCAACTGCCGCCGGCGGAGTTGAGATTCGGCATGTTAAGGCTAAGAGAGTAGTACTTGCGGTTGCCGAAGACGGCACGCTCTACATCGGAGAGCTTGCTGGCGTTCGTTGGTTGGAGCGTCTGGTCTATGCCCGTGCGCGGCGGGCGCGCGTTCGCAATGAGGCGCGGATTGACGGAATATGCGCTCGAGTTCCTCGCAGCGGGATTGCCGACGTACAGCCCCGAAGGCAGGTTGCCGCTGTTCTTGCCGGCTCCACTTCCATCTGCTTTGCCGCTTCTGGCGCTTGTGACGGGCGCACCGGAGGCTCCGCGGTGGCCTTCTGGAGTAGCAGCGAAATTGCCGCGGCGATTGCCAACTGGCGGAGCGGGGGGCGCGGCGACTGCGGGATGGAGGTTGAGCGCGAGCATACCCTGGCCAGAGTGGGAGCGTCCTGACGCGGCTAGCGAGGGCGGCGGCGCGATTACCTGGAGCGAGTGTTTGCTCATGGCGGTGGTGCGACCACCGGCGGTGCGCTGTTCGTCCAGGGAAAGTTGCGGGGCCGGCGCAATGACTGAGCTATGTCCGATGTCGAGATCGCCAACGCGGCGGGCAGAATTGGTTTCCATGGCTGGCGGCGGTGCGATCACCGCGCGTTCGATTCGCGGCGCTAGACGCGAAATCTCAGATGCGGGAACCACAGGAGCCGGGCGGATCGGCATCTGCGGGTTGCCGGGCATTTTTTCGAACAGGGAGACGACGTTCGGCATCGCAACGTCACGCTGCAGCTTGATGTTGGGCGGCGTGACGATGGTTTGCATCCGGTTGTCGGCCTCGGGAGGCACGGAGATGATCGGCTGCGCAGAGTATTCGGGATCGGCGGCGGGCGCGCGAGTGGAGGCCGATCGGCGTGTATCGATCGGCGGCAGATACTCCGAAGGCGTGTAGTAGACGACGTCGGCGTGGGTGAATGCGGGTTGCGATGCGGGATGAGGCTGCAGAGCAAGGAAGCGGGATCCCGCCCAGATCAAAACGAGCGCTAGAACGTGATACACGCCTGACTGCGCGAAGCGGCGCCAGGGCAGTCCGCGATCGACGAAGACATCGGGCCAGAAAGTGGCGGAGGCGGAGTCGACATGTAACGGAGCAGATTCGGGTTTGCGAAACAGCTCGCGAAGATTTTGCAGGAAGACGCGAGACCGGGGTTCGGGCGCGGTCAGGAGGATCAGCTCCGGGGCCGATGATTCAGTCTCTGCCTGCTGGAGCGAGCCCGGGGTTTGGCGCATCTTTCTATGTTAGATGGAAAACGAGCTTTCGGGGTAGCCACGAGGACATGCGATAGAGGTGTCAGTTTGCCCAGGGAAGGAAGGAATGAAGTCGAGCTTCGCTCGACGGACAGCCGAGGACGGCTGTCCCCACATTGGAGTTCGGGCAAGCAATGCCGCGAGACGCCATAAAAAAATATTGCTGGAACCTATTGTCCGGCGCGGGCGGGAGTGATGAGGAGGCGGTTGGCGATCTTCTTTTTGATGTCGGGTTTTTCCTGAGCATAGACGAGATCAAGTCCGCCTTCGGCGGTGGTGGAAGCCTCGGCCAAGGCCGCGGCCAGCGCACGGAACGAGCGGCTCACGTCCAGACCTTCCTGCAAAACTACGGGCGTACCGTGATCGATGGCGGGCGAGACGGAATGAAATGCGTTGGGAATCTTCCACAAAACTTTGCAGCGCGTGGCGCTCTCGATGTCTTCGTCGGTGAAGCCGGGGATCTTCTTATAGCGATTCAAAACCATGCGCAGGCGGTTGCGACCGGCGCCTTCTTCGAGGAAGGCGTGAATGCGGCTGGCGCTCCACAGCGTGACCACATCGGTTTGAGCGACCATGAGCACGGCGTTTGAGAGATCGGAGAGCAGGCGCGTGGTGGAATCGAGGCGGCTGGAGGCGTCGACCACGACGTAACGGTAATGATTTACCAGCAGGTCGAACAGGCGGGCCAATTCGGCCGGCGTGGGGATGGCATGATAAGGCTGCTGCGGGCCGGCGAGAAGATGCAAGCCGTCTTGCGCAGTAGTCATCAGGCCTTCGAGCAGGGAAGCGTCGAGGCGGTGCAGGTTCTCGAGCGCATCGGGAACTCCAAAACTGGGGCGCAGGTTGAGATGCAGCTGGGCGTGGCCGACGGGGGCGAAGTCCACCAGAACCACACTGCCGTGCGATTGCTGCAGAGCAACGGCGGTGTTGACGGCGGCGGTAGTGGCGCCGGCACCGCCTTTGGCGCTCAGAAAAGTGAAGATGCGAGCTTTGCCCGCGCCCCCGCGGGTGCGGGTGCGATTGGAGCTGAAACGCGTGAGAGCTTCGAGCAGAGCCTCTGAGCCGGCATTGTGATCCAGGTATTCCCCGGCTCCGGCGCGCATGCTGGCGACGATGGCCGCAGGCTGCTGCATGTTGCCGTTAGCAAAGATGGCGAGCTGCAGAGTGTTGGCTTGAATCAGCTCGATGGCTTTGATGGCGCGTTGAGGATTATCGGCAGAGATATCGACTACAACGACTTCGGCGCGCAAATCCTGAATCTGGCGCAGGATGGGGTCGGTGGGTCCGGCGGGAAAGCCGACGTTGCTGAACACGACCCGACCCAGACGGGTTCCCTCGACCCGTCTCTGCAACTCGGATAAATGTTCCCCGTCCTCAGTCAAGAGGGCGACGGCGATCCCATGCATGGCGCGATTCTCGCTGATTTCTCTCGGTGTTTGCATGTTAGAAAGAGAAGGTACTATTCGCCAAGTGACCTAGGTAACCGCCCGCCCAAATGGGTGCACACAATTCATGCGGAGACGGGAGAGTAGCGATCTGCGGAATTGAAAACGTGAACCAGAGGTGCACAGCTGGAATACTCCTCTACGAAGCCGCCGCAAGTGGGAACATTCTAAGCCAAGGTTCGACGATTGAAAAGGCCTGAGAAGAGGTGAAAGAACTTTAGTTCGCGGCGCCAAACCGGACCGGGATTTTTCTGCGATTCGCGGGGCTGAAGCGATCCAGTATCGTGGGACTAGCTGGCCGCAACGCGAGGAGTACCGGGCACGGGCGCAGGCGCGGCAGGACGTTGCGTCTCGCTGGGGCTGTGCAGGGCCGAAATGCGGCGAAAGTCAGGGGAACCGTTCTCAGTCTCAGGCAGATACTCGTAGCCCTTCAGGCAGACAGCCACGCCGATCTTGGTATCGCCGACCTTGGTATCGCCGACCTTGCTTACGGTGGCCTTGACTCCGGACAATTCGGTCTCGGCCAAGACGGCGGGTTTCCAGCCATTATCTTTATCCGTGGGCTTGACGATGCGCAGCACGCTGCCCCGGCAACGGACACGCATATTTTCGCCGAGCGTGATCTCGGAGGGCATTTCTAACGTGAGTTCGATTTCCGCGCCCTCACTCAACGCCATGTCGGTAAACAGAAAGGCTCCGCGGGAACTGAGGTCCTGGGTGAACCCGAGTCCCTCAGAAGCGGTCGCAACTTCACGCAAGGAGACTGGGAGGTTGAATGCGAAGCGTTGTCCAATGCGGCGTTCAAGACCAACCGGAGGAGTCGTCATGGTCGTGTCCCTTCCTTGATGGGATCGCCGGAGAGAGAGCAAGTGCAACTGTAGCGCAGTCCGGGCGGTCTGGGAAGTCAAAAGTTCGGCTGGCGTGGAAGATGGAATTGATCGGTGGAAAACTTGACTGTGGGGAATATATCTGAGGAACATTTGCCCCCGCCATACACGTTATAGTGATCCCACAGAGCCGCGAGCGTCATCGAAAGAAGATCAATGTCTGAGTCGAGAGTCCCAATTCAGGAAAATGGGGCAGTAACCGAGGCGGAAGCGGCCCCGGAGCGCGGATCGCGCTGGCAATTGGCTTGGCGGGCACTGCGTCATCGCAACTTCCAACTTTTCTTCAGCGGACAACTGATCTCCCTGATCGGTACGTGGATGCAGAGCGTGGCGCAATCGTGGCTGGTCTACCGGATGACCGGTTCGCCGCTGCTGCTGGGGTCAGTGGGTTTCGCCAGCCAGGTTCCGGTGTTTCTGTTTGCGCCTTTGGGCGGGATCGCCGCCGATCGTTTCGACCGGCGCTATATCGTGATCGCGACCCAAACCGCGTCGATGCTGCTGGCCTTCATGCTGGCGGCGCTCACGCTCTTCCACAAAGTTCAAGTCTGGCACGTGTTTGTGCTGGCGAGTTTGCTCGGCATCGTCAATGCGTTCGACATTCCCGGGCGGCAATCGTTTCTCGTGGATATGGTAGGCAAGGAAGATCTGATGAACGCGATCGCGCTGAATTCCTCGATGTTCAATGGCGCGCGCGTGATCGGTCCGGCAATTGCGGGGATTCTAGTGGCAAAGATCGGCGAAGGCTGGTGCTTCTTTGCCAACGCAGTGAGCTACATCGCGGTGATTATCGGATTGCTGCTGATGAGGGTGATCGCTCCAATACGCGCGGCTATGGCCTCGCCGCTGGAGCACATGATGGAGGGGTTCCGCTTCGTCAACCAGACTGCGCCGATTCGCGCGCTGCTACTGCTGCTGGGGCTAGTGAGTCTAGTGGGTATGCCCTACGTGGTGCTGATGCCGATATTCGCTGACCAGATTTTGCATGGCGGGGCGCGCGGGTTAGGCATCCTGATGGGCGCGACCGGGGTGGGAGCGCTGCTGGGCGCGCTGACCCTGGCCTTCCGCGAGGGCGTGAAGGGCTTGGGACGATGGGTGGCGTGGTGCTGCGCTGGCTTTGGAGCCAGTCTCATCGTTTTTGCCTTATCACGCACGTTCTGGGTTTCGGTGATTCTGTTGCTTCCGGTGGGTTATTGCATGATGCTGCAAATGGCGTGCTCGAACACGCTGATCCAGGTGATGGTGCCGGACGCTCTGCGCGGGCGCGTGATGGCCGTGTACTCGATGATGTTCATGGGTATGGCTCCGATTGGAGCGCTGTTTGGCGGCGCGCTGGCCGAGCGTTTAGGTGCACCGCGCACGGTAGCGATTGGGGGGGTGGCATCGGTGTTGGGCGCGTGCTGGTTTGCGATGCATTTGCCGAAGATTCGAGTGGAAGCGCGGCGATTGATTGTTGCTCAGGCTGTGGCTGGCGGCGAGCCTTCGGAGATGACGGCGCAGGCAGTAGAAGATTAAGTCTTGCGGAGTACTCGCGCAGTTTAGCCGCTTGAGCTGCAGCGCGGGTCACGCATCCGCGATTCCTTCTGAATCGTTGGAAACCAATTCGTCCCATCAAGAATTCTTCTCCGCCGAATTCGGCTCTCCGATGCGACGCATAGTTCTTGAACATCATTGATGGACCGTGATATATGGGCATGTTGTCGCATTGTGCTATTGGTTGCTCTGGTCACGCCGTTTGAGTGGGCGAAGGAGCAACGGACAATCGTCCAAATGGAGGGCAAGATGAATTCACTTTGGAAGATGGTGTCATCGAGTCTTTTCCTTACAGTCTTCACCGGAATGATCCTCACTGGAATGATCTTCGCGCAAGGCGGCGCGACCGGCGCCATCAGTGGCGTCGTTCAAGACCCTACAGGAGCCGTAATCGCCAACGCCAAGGTGAGCATCGAGAGCGAAGCCACGGGCGAAGTTCTGCGCCAGGCGACGACGGACGCGTCCGGTCTGTTCACCGCTACGCTGCTGCCCGTGGGAAGTTACACGGTGGAAGTGAACGCGGCGGGTTTTCCCGACACCAAGTTTCCCGGCGTGGTGGTGCGCATCACAGAAACCACGCGCATGACCGCGCTCATGAAAGTGAGCACGGTAAAAGAAGTGGTGGAAGTGCAATCCCAGGTGGAGCAAGTGAACACCACGGATGCCACCACGGGGCAATCGCTGGGAGCCCAGACGATTACCGATCTGCCTCTGGCTACGCGAAACTTTCAGCAGTTGCTGACGCTCTCCACCGGCGCCTCTGCTGATTTGAACAATGCCGCGCAATTGGGGCGAGG
The DNA here is from genome assembly GCA_049584615.1 of Candidatus Sulfotelmatobacter sp. Lineage (GTDB taxonomy): Bacteria > Acidobacteriota > Terriglobia > Terriglobales > Acidobacteriaceae > Sulfotelmatobacter. The sequence continues at coordinate 22,705 of JBAUYE010000364.1, read as the reverse complement.
CAACGTCTTTATTCACGTCAATGGTGGGAGAGAGGACAACAACAACTATCTGATCGACGGCATTACTGTGGCCGACTACGCCTTCGGCGAGTTGACCTACACTCCTTTGCCCAGTCCGGATTCGATCGAGGAATTCAAGGTCAGCACCAGCCTTTACGACGCGACCCAGGGTCGCAACGGCGGCGGCAACATCAACGCTACGCTGAAGAGCGGTACGTCCAGCTTTCACGGCGATCTGTGGGAGTACTTCCGAAACACCGCGCTGGATGCGAACGATTATTTCCTGGGGAAGGTCGTGGTCAAGCAGAATATTTTCGGCGGTGACATCGGCGGACCGATCGGCCACGGAGCCAAACTGGGCTACTTCTATTTTAATCTTCAGGGCACGCGGCAGCGCAGCGGCGACTCGGCGGGAACGTTTATCAACAGCCCCAGCATTTATTACGTTCCTATACAAGACCGGGAGTCGGCCAGCCTGATGGCGACAGACTGCGACGTGCCGAGCGTGGATCCGGTGGCGTTCAATATTCTGAACTTCAAGAGCAATCAGTTTGGAGCGGGAGCAGGCGGATACCTTTATCCGCTACCCACCAACGTGCCAGCCTCGACACCATGCCTCACGACCGTGCCTTTCGTGGTCACAGATCCGGGCAAGTTCAGCGACAATCAGTTCACGGAAACGTGGGACCGCGACTTTCGCGGCGGCAAGGACCGCCTGTCGGAGCGCTTCTTCTGGTCGAATTCCGATACGTACGAGCCTTTCGGCGCGGATTCGTTTGGAATTCAGACTGGAGGGTTGCCAGGTACCACCAATCTGAACTTCCCTCTAGAGGTTCCCTTGCACAGCCGCTTTGGCAGCATCACAGAGACGCACGTCTTCAGCAATACATTGATCAACGAGTTCCGCGCTGGGGTCAACATCATCAGCGACAAACTGAACAATGAAGCGCCCGTTACCGGCGCTGAGCTCGGCATCAACCTCCCCACCGCTAACGGCGACCCTAATATGTACCGCCTGCAGTTCGGTACTTTTGGCTTTGGGGCGTATCCGACGCAAGAGCAAACCGCGCTGTCCGACAACTACACTTTTCTGGATACGGTGAGCTGGACGCACGGCGCGCACCAACTGCGCTTTGGCGGGGAAATCGACCGCGTCGCGATGCGGCGAGACCTACCGATCGCGGACAACGGGCTGGTCTACTTTGCGCCGCCAACATTGGCAACTGATTTTCAAAGCTTTCTTGCGGGGTCGCCGTTCTTCGGCGAGGGCGGCGGAGGGCTGGGCAACCACGACTATCGCGTTCCCGGCTACTCCTGGTTTGCGCAGGATGATTATCGAGTGAGCAAAACCCTGACTCTGAATCTAGGCTTCCGCAACGAGTATCTGGGCGCGCCCTACGACACGCTTTGCCATACTGGCAACGTCAATCCTGACCTCGCGAACGCGACCGGGCAGCCCTACGTCTGGCCGAAGTGCGTCAACAAATTTGGGCTCTCCGGGATCACCGGGACCCTCAATCAAGCCGGACTCGACAACGAATACGCCTCGGTGAAGGAGCCGCGTATCGGGTTCGCATATGACGTTGCGGGACGCCATACAACATCGATTCGCGGCGGGTATGGCATTTACAGCGTCCGCGAAGACCTGGGAGCGGTAGACAATCTGGCCATTTCGCCTCCGACCTATCCTTTCGGCGTGAATTTCGAGCCCGCAATTCTGGGCACCTGTGCTGCAACCTCAACGTGTCTGGCTGACTTGTTTGCGGCTAACAACGGAAACCCGGCTTTCCCGCTTCCTGGCATTCCGCCTCTCGGCGCTGCGCCCACGCAAGCTTACGTGCCGGTGGCCTCAATCCTGCAGAGTTTCGCTTCACCTTGCACGCTGGGCAACGGGGCCGCTTCAACTGCGGCGGATCAGTGCGGCGCCAACTTCAACGGCACGGTGAATAGTTTGATCGAACTCGCCGTCCCGCTGCACTGGATTGCAGGCACTACCCAGCAATGGAACTTCACAATTGAACACGAACTCGGGCGGGACTGGTTCTTGGAGTTGGGATACGTAGGCACGAAGGGCAGCCGTCTGCGTTCGACCTACGATTCCGACCAGGCCACGCTGGCCACACCGCAGAATCCGGTAGTCGTTACCGGCCAGGGTTGCGTCAATCTGCAGGCCGCGGGTCAGTCGTGCACGATCGTGGATTCGACGGGTGAAAATGTTAGCGCCCGTGCGCCTTTTCTGGGCATTGCACCTGCCGATTTCGAAGACTTCGCACCCAACTCCGACTCGCACTACAACGCGCTGCAGGCTACGCTGGCGCACCGCTTCAGCAAGGGGCTGTATTTCCAAAGCGCCTACACCTGGTCCAAGTCGATTGACGATGTTTCTACGGCTTCGGTGGCATTCGTGACCCGGGTCAACAACCAGACAGATGCAGCGGCGTCACGCGGCCTCTCCGATTTCGACCGGAGGCAGCGTTTCGTAACCAGCGGCGTGTACCAACTGCCCTTCTTCGCCCATGCGAACGGATTCACCAAGGCAGCGCTCGGTGGATGGGAAGCCAGCGGAGTGATCATCCTGCAATCGGGAACGCCCTTCTCGATCTTCGATCCGGCTGGAGGCAGCGCCTATTCACTGGCGAGCCCGTCTGCGACAGCTACGTTCAGTCCGGGCTTCGGTTGCGGCAATGCGCCCAGCTCAGGCAGCGTCACGTCCCGGCTTGCGAATTGGGTGAATCCTGCCGCCTACACGTCAGATCCGCTTGCGACGCTCTCCAATGGTTTGCCTAGCGACGCAACGCTCTACGGCAATACGCCGCGCAACTGCATCATTGGACCTCCGCAGAAGAATGTGGACTTTACGCTGGACAAGAGCTTCAAGCTGGGTGAGCGGCAGAGTCTGCGGTTCCGGACGGATTTCTTTAACCTGTTCAACCATCCGTCATTCGCTAATCCTGAAACCTTCAACGGCGATGGCGGAGTCGTTGGTAACGGCGGCGCACCCATCACTACGGTCGTCGGCACACCGCGGCTGATTCAGTTCTCGTTGAAGTATTCGTTTTAGGAATCGAGCGGTTGGAAGATCTACTTATAAGCTTCCGGCGGCAATCCGGTGATGCGGATGCCGCCGTGGCCTTTGTGGCGGATGTTCAGGCCGATGAGCAAGGCGGTGATCTGCTCAAGGATGCGGGCGTTTTCTAGTTTGCCGCCGTCGATGGCGCGGACCCCGGGAATTTTCGCGGCGAGGGCGCGCGTTAGTTGCAGCGCGTTGGCGTCGTCGCTGCAGACGATGACGTCGCAATCGAGAGGATCGTCTCCGTTCAATAATTCAGCTGACAGATTGTGAAACGCCGCGACGACGCTCACCCCTTTCGGCACGAGTTCGGCGGCCTGCTGCGCTGACGAACCTTGCCAGACGCCTAGCGTGCGCGAGGCGCGTCCACCAACACTTGCAGCGAGTGCGACCGTGGCATCGATCAGAATGCTGCCCGGGCGGATCGCGGGCTTGAGTTGCTTGAGCAGAGCGGCCTGGCCTTCGAAGGGCACGGTGAGGACGAGAAGATCTACGGCGGCGCAGGCGGCGGAATTTTCCATGCCGGAGACGCGAGCTTGATCGCCGATGATTTCCTTAATGCCGTCGGCAGCTTCCTGCGCGCGGTGCTTGTCGCGCGAGCCGATGATTATGGTTTCGCCGGCGCGCGCCCAGCGCAGAGCGACACCCATGCCTGCCGGACCGGTTCCACCCAGAATCGCGATGGGACGCGAGGCGTCGCTCATGCAAATTCCGGCTCCAGCGTTTCTTCCGTAGTGGACTCTTCCAGCGGCAGCTTGAGCTTGATGCGCGTGTAGGTGGTGTTGCGCTCGGCGGGGACGCGGCCCATTTCCAGAATCAGCGATTGAAAGTCTTCCGGGCTGGTGTACTGGCCGGCGGTGGCTCCGGCTTCGCGCGAGATGTTTTCTTCCATCAGCGTGCCGCCGTAATCGTTGGCGCCGGCGTGCAGGCAGAGTTGCGACAGGCGCTTGCTCAACTTTACCCACGAGACCTGAATGTTGTTGATGGAACCGGCGAGCAGGAGTCGAGAAAGAGCGTGCACCTTCAAGTGCTCGGCCAGCGTCGGACCGGAGCGCGCGAGTCCTTGACGAAACAGCAGCGTGTTCTGATGCACGAAGCCGAGCGGGACAAATTCCGTGAAGCCTCCAGTTTCCTGCTGGATTTCGCGCAGCAAAAGCATCTGGCGAACCCAGTGCTCCGGTGTTTCCGTATGTCCATACATCATCGTAGAAGTGGAGCGAATGCCGTTGCGGTGGGCGGTGCGGATCACTTCGATCCACTGCGCGGTCGAGAGCTTGTTGGCCGAAAGAATGTGCCGGATCTCGTCGTCGAGAATTTCGGCGGCCGTGCCAGGCAGTGTGCCGAGACCGTTGTCACGCAGCATCGAGAGATAATCTGCGAGCGGCATGCCGGTGAGCTCGACGCCGTAGACGATTTCCATGGGAGAGAAGGCGTGGATGTGCATGCCGGGCACGGCGCCTTTTACCGCGCGCAGGATATCGCGATAGTAGAACGGAGGGAGCCCATGCGGCAGTCCGCCCTGGATGCAGACTTCGGTGGCGCCGAGTTGCCAGGCTTCGATGGCTTTTTGTGCGACCTGATCGGGGTTGAGGAAATACGTGTCGGACTCGCGGGGGCCGCGGCTGAAGGCGCAGAACTTGCATCCCACAAAGCAGATGTTGGTGAAATTGATGTTGCGATTCACGACGTAGGTGACGAGGTTGCCGGCGAGTTCGGCGCGCAGCAGATTCGCGGCGGCGAGCAGTCCGAGGAGGTCATCGCCTTCGGAGTGGGCCAGCGTGAACGCGGCTTGCTGTGAAATGGAGGCGCCGTCTTGAGTTTCCAGAATTCTCTCTAGCGAGGATCGCACTTCGGGCGTGAGTTGCGGGACCACATCGAACCAGTCGACTGAGGGGAAGCTTTCGAGTTCCGAAATTGCCAGTTGGCGAGGCACGGGATTCTCCAAACCTGTTGGTACTCCAAATTACTCCTTGAGGCTGCACTTTGGCGAGTCGCCTAGCGGAACAGGTCGTTGGCTGCGGGCCGAAGCAGGTCGCGGGCGCGGCCGTCGGCAGGTTCGTAGGGAAATCCGCGAACAATGCAGGCTGGTGTGCGGTTGAGCTTGCCGCAGACCAGTCCGGCGGCGCAGGCCAGTTCATCAGCGACGGCTTCCAAGCTGGCCTGCAGCGTGTAGCCGTGCGGATCGCGGCGGCCGCGATCGTCACGCAGCGCTTTCATCCCGGCGATGCCGATGCAGAAGTCGACCATGCCTTCGCGCCAGGGACGGCCGAATGTGTCGGTGATCAAGACTGGGATCGAGAGCCCCGTCCGCTGCTTGAGTTCGCGGTGCAGTCTGCGCGCCGAGCGGTCAGGATCGGCGGGCAGCAGTAGGGCGCGGTGGCCGCCATCGACGTTGGAGACGTCTACGCCGCTGTTGGCGCAGATAAACCCGTGAGGCGTCTCGGTAATGAGCACGCCGTTCTTGCGGCGGATAACGGCCCGGCTCTCGCGCATGGCCAGTTCGATGACGCGGGCATCCAGGTTGTACTTTTTTGCCCAGGCGATCGAATCGGCGGAGGGTTTGACGGTTGCGAGGTCGACGACGCGGCCCTCGGATTTAGAGATGATCTTGTGTTTGACGACGAGGGTGTCTCCGGGCTCGAATGCGAGGCGGTTTTGCCGCAGGGCTTGCAGAAGTTTGTCAGGCAGAGAATCTCCGTGTTTGATTTCATCGGCGAGAGGAATCGGAATGATACGTAGGGCGGCGCGCGGGACGGATGCCCGTCTCTTTCGCCGCTTCGCGGCTGTTTTCCGTGCACTCGCACGAGCCTTGCTCACTGGCACTCCGTTCCTGTGGCAAGAAAGTGGTTATTCAGCGACCACCGCCGTAGCAGGCTCTGCGTGCGGGTCTCGCCGGGATGCGCGAGTAAGCGCTGCAAGTCTTCGGGGTTGTCGACATCAACTGCGATTCCGGGCAGCTGCAACACGATGCAGGGTTTGCCCGTGGCCTGAGCCGCGGCCAGATGCGGCTTGAAGCTGTCGTTTCCGAACCGCAAAGGAAACAGATCCGCGGGACGGCGGAAGACGGCATTGGTTCCGCGTCGGTCGCCCGCGGGGGCCAGCACCGAGCCTTCCTCAGGAGCGCGTTTGAGAATTTCTTCAAGCTCGCTGGCCTGAATCAGCGGAATATCCGCGGGGATGACGAGTGTGCTGTCGATGCCGCGCGCCACGCAGATATTTGTCGCCATCTCAATGGCGGCGGTTTCGCCGGGATTCGCCGGGTCAGCAATGATTTCGAAATCGTATTGCCGCGCGAGCTCGATTGCGAAAGGATCACCGGTGACGAGAGCACAGGCAGGAGGGTGCGGCCACGAGGCAAGTGTTGCGACAACGTCGTGCAGCATGGCTTGTGCCAGCTCCGTGCGCGCGGGTTGATCGAGAACTCCGGTGAGACGCTGCTTGGCCGCCGACATATTCTTGACCGGAATGAGGATCACGGCTGGTCAGAGGCGGTGCGGGCCGCTGATTTGTCAGAGGCAGGTTTATTGGAAGCCGATTTGTCAGAAACCGGCTGGTCAGAAAGCAGTCCGCTTATCGTCGACGAAAGAACTGCGCGAGCCAGGTCGGCGCGGTCTTCCGGCGTGCGCATGATGGTTTGCGTACATTGCACCCGCAAGCCGGCTTTGCGCAGCGCTTCCGCCGGGCGCACGTCGCGGGTGTCGCAAACCAGCAGGTCGAGAAAATCTTCGTAAGCCTTGGCCACGCCAGCGATCGAGCAAGGCAGTCCCTGCGCGGTCATGAGAATGCCTGCAGGTCCGGCAACCGGGGCGTTCCCGATGATTGGACTCACGGCAGCGATTTTGCCACGGGTACTGCGCAGCGCGTCGCGAATTCCGGGCACAGAGAGAATCGGGCCGATGCTGGTGATGGGGTTGCTGGGGGCGATGAGCACTGCATCGGCAGAGGTGATGGCTTCGATTACTCCGGGTGCGGGTTCAGCGTCAGAAGCTCCGGCGAAACGCACCGAATTTACCGGATCCTGATACCAGCGTTGCACGAAATACTCTTCGAAACTCATTTCGCCCGAAGGCGTATCCACACGGGTCTCGACCCGCGAATCGCTCATGGGCAGAATGTGCGCTTTAACGCCCAGTTTGTCACAGATGATTGATGTGGCTTCGGAAAGCGTTTTACCTTCCGCCAGCAGGCGCGAGCGCAGCAGGTGCACGGCCAGGTCGCGGTCGCCGGTGTGGAACCACGTGGGCTCGCCCAGTTGTCCCATGGCCTGCAGGCAGAGAAAAGTATCGCCCTTTACGCCCCAGCCGCGCTCGCGGCTGAGCAGGCCGGAGAGTACATAAGTGATCGAGTCTATGTCCGGGGAGACGTAAAGGCCCCACCACAGCAGGTCGTCGCCGGTGTTGACGATCAGAGTGATTTCTTCGGGAGGGATGACTTGCCGCAGGCCATCCACGAACTTGGCGCCGCCGGTGCCGCCTGTGAGCACGCAAATCATGCGGCCACCTTTTGCTTTTGTTTTGCGAGGCCTTCGCCGTCACGCGAGGCCTGCAGTCTTTCTGAAAGCAATCCAGCTTTCGGCAGTCCAGGTCTCGCGACCAGTGCCGGCAGGAATTCGGGATAGACTGGCAGACGCTGGCGCAACTGTTGTCCCTTGCTTTCGGTGCGCAGGCGGAGTTGTTCCAGATGTGGCCAGGGTTTTTCCGGATTGATGTAGTCAGGGGTCAGCGGCGACACTCCTCCCCAATCGTTGATGCCGGCATCCAACAACTCCTCATAATACGGTGCATTTAGGTTCGGAGGCGCCTGAATATTGACGTTGGGCAGTAACAAGCGAGTTACCGCCACGGTGCGCAGCATCTCGCCTTGGGTGGGCTCGGGCACATGAGCCATGGGGATGGTGGGCTTGGCGCGGAAGTTTTGCACGATCACTTCCTGAATGTGGCCGTAGCGCTCGTGCAAGTCGCGGATCGCGAGCACCGTGTCGACGCGGTCTTCTGGAGTCTCGCCGATGCCGATTAACAATCCCGTGGTGAAGGGAACTTGCTGCTTTCCGGCTTCTTCAATCGTGCGCAGGCGCTTGGCTGGGACTTTGTCGGGAGCATTATCGTGAGCCGCGCCAGGCGCAAGCAGAGCGCGGTTGGTGGTTTCGAGCATGAGGCCCATGCTGGGGGAGACGGCGGCCAGGCGGGTGATCCATTCGGCGCTGAGCAAGCCGGGATTTGGATGCGGCAGGAGGCTGGTCTCGCGCAGGACGAGTTCGCACACGGCTTCGAGATAGTGCAGCGTGGACTTATAGCCGAGATGTCGCAGCGTGTCGCGCATCTCGGGGAAGAGCAGTTCGGGCTTGTCGCCTAAACTGAAGAGAGCTTCGGTGCATCCCAGCTTTTCGCCCGCGCGGGCGACGGCTAGAACTTCTTCGGGAGTCATGGTGTGCGCGCCGCGCTCTCCGGGATCGCGGCGGAAGGTGCAGTAGCCGCAGTAATCGCGGCACAGGTTGGTCAGCGGCAGGAACACTTTCCGCGAGTAGGTTACGACGCCGGGCTTGAAGTTTTCTTTCGCGGCGCGGGCGGCAGCAAGCAGCTCGGGGAGATCCTCGTCGCTGCAGCGGATCAGGCGTAGAGCCAGGTCGCGGTTGATGGGCGTTCCGGGCTGCAGATCGGCCAGTTCGGCCGTGCACGATGAACCAGGTTCCAGGGCGGCCGGCTTGAGGGCACTTGGTGTCACGGTGTTCGATTCCGCAGTCCTAGGGATGCATCGAATCATACATCAGGGCTCAGTGGGCAGCGACAGCCGGTTTTGGCAGGGGTCAATGAATGAAATCGGGATGTTACAACAGCTATCGAGGAAGTTTCCTAACGGAAGCCATGAGAGAATAAAATTCTGGATAGTCGCGTCGTGGTTCCTTGCGCATTCCTCCGAAAAGCGTTACATCGAGCGGACCTGCGGATTTGCACTCTACAGAAGGCAGATGAATCCCCTTCATCGCTTTCTTCTCGAAATCCCTTTCGAAGCAAACAAAACGCTCTCCGGCAACGTCCAACTCCCGCTTACCGACAATCGGGCTTTCAGAGTCGTTAGAGTCGTTCATTCGTTTCTGAACAAGATCGCTCCAAAGCGCCAGGGTGAAGTTGGGTGGTTTCGGGAAAGAGTGGAACCACACGCTCTCCCCGGTTCTCGCGTTCCGCATTCGCGCATCGTCATCAGACGCAGGCCGCTCGACAAACCAATGACTCGGCACAGCAATACGATACCCTGACACGGCGATTGAATCACCATACAGAACGTGCCAAGCCACTGCCCAGATGCGGAACCGATAGCAATACGTCGCGTAACCTATGAACGACGCCGCCAGCAACAATAGGACAATCGTTGTTTGTCGTTTCGTGAGTTGTGCCACGGTCACATTCTAAGCCACATGCCGTGCGGTCCAAAACAAGGGGGCACGCTGAAGCAGCGTTAAGAGAAAGGGAAACTAGGCGGATTTACGACGCTGCATTGGGGGCGCTTTCAGGGGGATCTTCCTCGGGCGGGGAGGTATCCATCTTGTCGAGAAACTGCTGCAACCGTTCCTGAACCTGTGCGTCCAGCGTGGTGAACTCGATGCCCATCCCGACCCCGGGATCACTCGCCCTAACCACCGCAGTGGTTTGCACCTTCGCGTCGTCCATCCAGAAGGTGATGGTGCCTTGCGTGCCGAGTGGCAGCGGAAGCAGGGTCTCAACATAACAGCCGCGGCCGCCAATGTCGGTCGCGTTCGTATTCATTTGCGCGCGCTGGGTGTCCGCCAAACCAATCTGGATAGGAAACTGGATTTTGTGCCTGACGAATCGTCTCTTGATTTTCCCCGGTGCAAACGTGAGTTCTTGCGGGTTAGCCATTTCCTGCCAGGGGCTCTGCTGGCCTTCGACAATCTGCACGCCGGCTTCGATCTTTCGCAGCGATCCGCCGTCGGTTACCCACGCCACTTTGAAGCGGGCCTTTTTTTCGCCGTGCTTTATGCCGATGATGTCGCCGGTCTTCAGAGGATGGGTGATGCCCAATATTTGTGCACCTGCGCTGCTGAGGTTGCGGGCAACGGCGTTTTGAGAGAAGGGGCGAGCGTCCGCGTCCATGCCCCACACGCGAACGTGTAACTGGGTTTCAGCCGGGATTTCCGGTCTATCTCCCATTGAGTTGTTTAACCTCAGAAAACTCTCATCATCATAACCCTCGCCCTAAAAGCCCCGCGGTTACCAATGTAGGGGATTAGGAGTTCTCGAAGTTCATGTACGTTCGGAGGCGAACGGTCACACAGGCATGCCAGTCACGTTGACCACGGTGGGCCACTGCCGTGCTAATGTAGGCAGTTCGCGGTGGAAAACTTATAGGTGCGGCATGAGCCTGAGTGCAACCGAATTCCGTAAAGCAATGGGATGCTTTGCGACTGGAGTGACCATCCTCACTCTGGACCTGGAAGGCGAGGTCCATGGCATGACCGCGAACGCCTTCTCTTCCGTGTCGCTTGATCCGCCGCTTGTGCTGGTCTGCGTCGACCATAGCGCGCGTACGCATGCCCATCTGCATGCCAAGAAACGGTTCGGAGTCAACGTTCTGGCAGCGAACCAGCGGGTGATTTCTGAGTACTATGCGCGGCCGGTTCATGTCCACGAACATGCTGAAGAAGAAGCCGGGGCGCGCTTCGACCGCACGGCGCAGGGGACTCCGATTTTGCATGGGGCCCTGGCGTATCTGGAATGCCGGCTGCAGTCGGCGCAGGAGGCCGGCGACCACACCATCTTCATCGCCGAAGTGGAGGACGTCGTGGTGCGTGCGGGCAACCCGTTGCTGTTTTTCCGAGGCAAGTACCGCAAGATTGGGGATGAAGTGGCAGGCGAAACGTAGAAAGGCCCGGCGTTCCGTGAAGGTTCGCCGGGCCGGGAGGGATTCCGCAGACGTTGCAACTATCCTCGTCCGATTGGCCTGGGGAGCACAAGGTTAGATGTCACAACGTCACTGTGACAGTGGTTACAGACAAAACTGGCAAGATGTGAACCAGGGGTCGCCACTTTTCCACTCGCCGGACATCTAAGAACCAGTGGTCAGGGGTCAGTGATCAGTGGCCGGTAAGGACTTGGGCGGTTGGGTTTTGCTGGCCACTGAACTGATCACTGGCCACTGACTTTCGGAGGGCATACATTCATGACCGAGAAGACCGTAAAGAGCGAGTCCGAGTGGAAGCAGAAGCTTACGCCAGAGCAGTATCACGTGACCCGCGAGGCCGGAACCGAGCCGGCCTTTACCGGCAAGTACTGGAAGACCAAGGATGCGGGGGTGTATCACTGCGCGTGCTGCGGGGAACCGCTGTTTGATTCCTCGACCAAATTCGATTCTGGCACGGGCTGGCCGAGCTTCTACAAGCCTGCGGATGAGAGCAAGGTCGAAGAGCACAAGGATTCCACTTATGGGAGGGTCCGCACCGAGGCGCGCTGTGCGAAGTGCGGCGCCCACCTGGGGCACGTGTTCGAAGATGGTCCGGCGCCAACGGGGTTGCGGTACTGCATGAATTCCGCGTCGCTCGACTTGAAGCCGAAGGAATAAAGACAAGAAGTAAAAAAGCTCAGCCACGGATTACGCGGATGAGCACGGATAGATGAATTCTGTTGTATCCGTGGAAATCCGTGTGAACCCGTGGCTATCTTCCGAACAGCTTACGCGTTGGCGGTTGCGGCCAGAGCCTTCGGCGCTTCCACCGTGGCCTTCGCTGCTTCTGCCTTGGAATGAGCCTGGTTCTGCTGCTTGTGATCGCCGCTCCGCACCTGGATGCCGCCCTTGAGCACGGCGCCATCTTCCACGCTGATGCGAACGGTGGAAACATCTCCCGTGACCGAGCCTTCGCTGCGGATATCGACACGGTCGCCGCATTCAATATTTCCGTTCACCTTGCCCATGACTACCACTTCGCGGGCGGTGATGTTGGCCTGCACGCTGCCGTTGCGCCCGATGGTGACGCGGTTGTCCGGCAGGCTGATCTTGCCTTCGATGCGGCCATCGATATAAAGCGCTTCCGCACCGCTGATTTCGCCCTTGATGACGAGGGTACGGCCAATGGTGGCCTGCTCGATGGGCGCGCTGACGGTCTTAACTGGATTCATTGAGTTAGGGTTGGAGGCTGGAGAGTTGGACTTCCCGCCGTACGTGTACTCTGAGGACTGGAGCATGCGACCTTCCTTCATTTCCGCGGGGCACGTCCTGTAGGCGCCGCTCCTGCGGTTGGTCTGAATTTTTGACCTTGGGCTGGTTCCTGTCCCTTCGGCCATGCTCACTATCGCACAGAAGTAAGTCTGCCTCCGAGATTACGGAAGAGACTGTACGGTTGCGCGCTGGGGCCTGGGGTTAGCCGACTTCCGTTAGTCGGCTTCCTGCAGAGACTGGCTGAGTTCTTCCCACTCCTTCAGGAAACCTGCGTGCGCGGCCTTGCGCCGATCGAGTTCCTCGGCCTGGCGCTGGCTCTCTTCGGCGCTGACAAAGTCCTGCAATGCGGTTTCACACTGCGCGATCACGGTCTCGGCGCGGCTGATCTCCCCCTCCAGTTCACGGATGCGGTCTTCCATCTTCTTGCGCTTGATGGGATTCATGCGCTTCGCCTTGGCGGCAGGCACGCCTTCGCTGGAGGCTTGATTGCCGTTCGAAGGCGCCTGCGAAATGGGCTCAACTCTGCTCAGTTGCTGGCGGATGGATTCATTCTGCTTCGCGCTCCCACCCTGCTTACGCCAGAGATAGTCTTCGTAATTGCCGGGATAAACTTCTACCTTTCCGTCGCCGATCTCGAAAACCCGCGTCGCCAGCTTGTCGATGAAGTAACGATCGTGCGACACGAAGACGACAGTCCCCGTGTATTCCATGAGCGCGTCCAGTAAAACGTCTTTGGCGCGCAGGTCGAGATGGTTGGTGGGCTCGTCGAGCAGCAGGAAGTTCGCCGGATGCAGCAGCAGACGAAGCAGGGCATAGCGTCCCCGCTCGCCGCCTGAAAGCACTCCGATCTTCTTGAACACGTCATCTTCAGAAAACAGAAAACATCCGAGCAGGCTGCGCAGTTCCGTCTGCGTCGACTGCGGGGATGCGTTGCCCAGATCATCGATCATTCGCGCGTTGGCATCGAGTTCCTTGTACTGATCCTGCGCAAAGTAGTCAGCCTGCACGTTATGGCCGAGGCGGAATTCACCGTGGGTGGTTCGTTCTGTGCCCGCCAGCAGCTTGATTAATGTCGACTTGCCGGCTCCATTCACGCCGACCAGCGCGATGCGGTCGCCGCGTTCGATCAGAAAGTTGACGTTGCGAAAGACCTCTTTTTCTCCACCGTCAGGCTTTGGGTAGCTCTTGGCCACGTCGACGAATTCAGCCACGATCCGTCCGCTGGGTTTGGGCTGCGGGAAAGAAAAGTGAATCGTTTTTTCCTCCGGCGGGACCTCGATTCGCTCAATCTTTTCCAGCTCCTTGATGCGACTCTGCACCTGCTTGGCCTTGGTGGCCTGGTAGCGGAAGCGGTTGATGAACACTTCCAGTTGCTCGATGCGGTCCCGCTGGTTGCGGTAGGCCGCCTGCAACTGCTCGTTGCGCGCTGTCTTCTGCGTCAGGAATTTGTCGTAGTTGCCGGTGTAGAACCAGAAACGCTTGTTCCAGATTTCTGCGATCTTGTTGACGACTACGTCGAGAAAATAGCGGTCGTGCGAGATGAGCACCAAGGCGTGCGGATAATCGTGCAGATATTCTTCCAGCCAATTGCGCGCTTCCAGGTCGAGATGGTTGGTCGGTTCATCCAGCAACAACAGGTTGGGTTTCTGCAGCAGCAGCTTGGCCAGCGCCAGGCGCATCTGCCAGCCGCCGGAGAACTCGTCGGTCTGCCGCTCCCAGTCTTCTTTGCGAAAGCCCAGTCCCTGCAGCACACGTCCCACTTCAGCTTCAATCGAATAGCCATCGCGCGTGCGGAATTCGTGCTCCAGGCTGTGATAGCGGTCGGCGACCTCGGCATATTCGGGGCTCTGGTGGTCAAGCTCGGATATGCGATGCGTGAGCGTTTCCAGTTCCCGCTCCATGGCGTGGAGTTCGGTGAACACCGTCATGCATTCCGCAAACACGGTGCGACCGGAAAGCGAGAGCCCATCCTGCGGCAGATACCCTGCAGTCGTTCCGTTGGCAATAATCAGCGAGCCGTAGTCGAACGTATCCAGGCCGGCGAGAACCTTCATCAGCGTGGATTTACCCGTGCCATTCGCGCCCACCAGACCAACGCGGTCGTGAGGCGTGATCAGCCAGTCGGTGTTTTCAAAAAGAAGTTTGTGGCCGAAACGTTTTCCGGCGCCGGAAAGCTGGATCATGGGCTGGATTCATCGTCTCATAAAACGGCAGTACCTAGTAGCCAGTACCTAGCACGTAGAGACGAATCAGGAATGCACTGCGGCCCGGCCGTTGCGGCTTTCGGGATACTTGCCCCACAACTCGCTGTGGAAGTGAATGCGCTCGAGAGCGCGATCGATCACCGCTTCCAGTTCGTGCGCGTACTTCACTTCGCGGCCCTTGGCCAGGCGCCGCCGCGCTTCTTCCGGACTGAACCAGGTGGGCCGGCGCATCGGTTCATCGGGCCGGCGCATTTCGTGGATCTCCATAAGAAACGCCTTCACCACAAATTCCTGCACGCCGCCCGGCTGCCAGAACACGCCCTTGGAGTGAATGTAGAGATGAAAGTGGCGCGGCTCAATTGTCCCGAGGGCGCCACCCTCTTCCGCGGCTTCACGCTCGGCGGCCTGGCTGTGCGAGAGGCGGGCCTCAGGTGATCCCTTAGGAAAGGTCCACTTGTTCCCGCCGTTGGTGTTCACCAGCAGAAATTCCACCGCGCTGCCCCGCTTGCGGTAACAGATCGCAGCCACCTGCAGAGGCAGCGACTTTGCAATACGCGGCGAACCCATACGCACCTTCCTCCTAATCTTAGATGCCCTACATTTCAGCAATGTTAATGTGCAACAAAAATTGTGCAGGTGGCGAGTTACTGTAGTTACCGAAATGGAACGCGAACCGCTAAGACCCAGGCCGAACATCCGGTCCAACCAATGCGAAAATCCGATGCCGTCCGGACTGGACCTGCGGTATAGTAGCTCCACCATTACCGGTTCCCCAAAGCCGGGCCCCTGCGGGAGCGTACCCTGTGTACAAAGTTGTCCGAACGTCTCGGCTGTATGAGCAAATCGTCCAGCAAATCGAAGAATCCGTCCTCAATGGATCACTGAAACCGGGCGACCAGCTTCCCGCCGAGCGAGATCTCGCGCAGCGTCTCGGGGTGAGCCGCACGGCTGTGCGCGAAGCGGTGAAGACGCTGCGCGAAAAAGGTTTGGTCGAAGCCTACTCCGGCCGCGGCACCTTCATCACCGATGGAACCTCGCACGCGGCGCGCCAGTCGTTCGACCTCATGGTGAAGATCGGCCAGCAGGGCCAGCAGGAAGGTTTGCCGCATCTGGTGGAGTTGCGCCTCGCACTGGAACCGGGAATCGCCGCGATGGCGGCGGAGCGCGTCACGGATGAAGATCTCACGGCGATGCGGGAAGCCGTCGCGGTGATGGATCGCTCGCAGGAAAATGCTGAAGCCTACATTGAGGCCGATCTCGACTTCCACCTTGCTCTGGCCGAGGCGGCCGCCAATCCGCTGATTCTTTCCTTGATCGATTCCATCGTTGGACTGCTGCGCGAGCAACGCATAAAAATCTTTAATGTGGAAGGCGGGCCGCAGCGCGGTCAGTTTCATCACAAACGCATTCTGGAGGCGATGGAACGCCGCGATCCGGAGATGGCCCGCGGTGCCATGCGCGCCCACCTAGAGCAGGTGCGCCAGGATTCCCAGATGTCTTCCCGGCGCAAGCCTTCCGGCACGCATACACCGGCCGGTTCCAGAATTAGCGCGCAACAGACGCGGCGATCAAGCCTTGAACCTCCGGCGCGCGCCGTGCCGGATGTGTAAGATGTCGACTCGCCGCTGTTTCTCCAGTACGCGGTAGATCACGCGATAAACATGAGGCTTATTTCCATACAGCAGATGCCTAAACTTGCGGTTTTCGGGCGTCACTGCACAGCGTTTGGGAAGCTCTTCCAGACTCAGAATGGAGCGCTTGAGGCCCATGTACCAACGATTGGCCGAGGCCGAGCCCGCAGCGTTGATGTCGTCATACAACTGGGCTACATCCCGTTCTGCGCGTGCGGTGATGCTAACTTGATAAGCCATGCTCGGCTTCGAACTTGTCGAAGAATTCCCGCACCGGCCGGGTTCTTCTTTTCCGCGCGTCTTCCAGCCCTTGCCGAATTCCTTCTCTCGCATCAGCGCGCGCAGCGACGTCAAGCAGGCGCTGATAGGCTTCGGCGTCCTGTACGACTGCAGCCGCCTTGCCTTTCACCGTCAGCACAACCGGGCGCTTGCTCTTCTTGAGCTGCTTCAAGAATTCGCCCGATCGCCGGCGGAAAGTTGTAAGCGAGTGTATGTCCTTCGCGATATTGAGCATCGAACGGTTCTCCGAGCACCTTTTTAGGTGCTGTGTGATTATACGCCGGTACGGCAGTACACTGCAGTAGACTGAATGTGGCCGTACCGCCCGAGCAAGCCCCTTGAAAGCAGCCGTACTCAGACACGTAAAGCAGCCTCTTCAAATTGAAGCGACGCCCAAGCCTCAGCTCGCGGCGGGTCAGGTTCTTCTTCGAGTGCGCGCCTGCGGTGTCTGCCGCACGGATCTCCACATCGTCGAGGGAGAGTTGCCGCCGCGGACAGAAACGCTCATTCCCGGCCACCAAATCGTGGGCGACATTGTCGACGGAGCCACGGCCACGCTGCCGCTCGGCACCCGCGTCGGCGTTTCCTGGATGGGCGGAATCGACGGGAATTGCCCATACTGCCGCCGCGGACTCGAAAATCTTTGCGACGCGCCGGTGTTCACCGGATATACCATCAACGGCGGCTACGCAGAATATGCCGCTGCGCGCAGCGATTTTGTTTATGCGCTTCCGCCGGAACTGGACGACCTGCACGCCGCTCCACTTCTCTGCGCCGGCATCATTGGGTTCCGCAGCCTGCGCGTGGCCGGAGTAGAACCTGGCGATCGGGTTGGACTCTTCGGCTTCGGCGCATCCGCCCATCTGGCGATCGCGGTTCTGCACTCCTGGGGCTGCGAGGTATATGTCTCGACCCGCGGCGCCTCGCATCGCAAGCTGGCCGCCTCTTTGGGAGCCAAGTGGGTGGGCAGTGAAACCGACAAGCCGCCGGTCGAACTCGATCGCGCGGTCACTTTTGCGCCCAGCGGAGACGTGGTGGTCGCGGCACTTTCAAGCCTGCGCAAAGGAGGTATTGTCGCGATCAACGCCATCCATCTCGACCGCATTCCTGAATTCGATTACGACCGGCTGCTCTGGGGCGAGCGCCAAATCCGCAGCGTCGCCAACATGACGCGCTCCGATGCTCGCGATTTTCTCAAGATCGCCGCCGATATCCGGCTGCAGCCTAAGGTGACCGTATTCTCTCTGGATCAGGCCAACGGCGCGCTCGCCGCTGTCAAGAACGATGCCATCGACGGAGCCGCTGTTATCGTGCCCTGAAAACCTCTAATGCGAGAAGGACGTAGAGACTCCTGCCATGATCGTTGTTCCTATGCGGGTGCACTGGGACTAGCCGCATGAGAGTGAACGGCAGTCACCATCGCCGCAAGCGGCGAATTCGAGGCGACAAATTCACGTCCAGGCACTTGGGGCATGGACACCTAAAAGCTGTGTCGTTTGGAAAAACAATGTGGCCGCACTTTTCACAAATCTGTCGCCCATTGGACAGAACCTTCATCGGCCTGAACCCCTCGTCCAAAACACAATAAGGGCAGCGAGGTTGTTTCGCCCTTTTCACTGTTGGAACTTGGATACTCCCGTACTCGGTTTGGCTGCTGCCAGCCAGTATGAACGCTCGATCTCTGCAGGACTGTTCGATAGCATACAATCCGTTTCCGTTTATCTGTCATCGACGCGATCTTGAGAACGAAGTGCATTCTTGCCACTCGCTTTTCTGTGACGTGTGCTTTCATTTTTGGTTTGCTTGAATTGGTCGTGGAATTCCGGCCCGGAGTGAAACCCGCGTAACTACTGCGTTTGGAATTGGTCGGGGCGCGCGGATTTGAACCGCGGACCCCCTGCGCCCAAGGCAGGTGCGCTACCAGGCTGCGCTACGCCCCGACATTATTAGCAACCACGGTTCTGCTGCAGCAACCGCTGTTTCGATTATAAACGACGGAACGCGCTATAATTTTTTACTGGATATGCAGAGCCTGCGGTATGCGCTGGTTGCGTATGTGAGAAGTCCAGTAGGAGAGTTCGTCGAGAACCTCCGGCGGGAGCTGCATCCCAATCTGCCGCATCTGGCGGCCCACATCACGTTTCTGCCTCCGCGGATGCTGCGCGGCACCGAAGCTGCCGCGCTGCAGATGCTGGCCGGGATCTGCAGCCAAGCTGAACCTTTCGAAGTGACCCTGGGAGACATGCAATCGTTTGTTCCCACCACGCCCACGGTTTACATTCGCGTGACCTCGGGCGCGGCGCGCCTGCAGGAGTTGCACGATCAGATGAACAAGCAACTCCTCGCCTTCGCCGAGGAGTGGCCTTACATTCCTCATCTCACGGTCGTGAAAATGGCGACCGAACCCATGGCGGAACAAGCTCTGCGCATTGCCCGCGAGCGCTGGCAGCAGTATGCGGGAAGCCGCCGCATCCTGCTCGACCGGCTCACGTTTGTGCGAGAAGATGCGCAGAACTGCTGGGTCGACCTGGCTCCCGTGCTGCTCGGCGGTACTCTGGTTTCGCCCTAAGCTCTTCCGCAGTTCGTTCACGAGTGTAATTGCGATGTTATGCTAACCATCCTCCGAGCGAAGTGCTCGCCCGGACTGGAGCGGGTGGAACTTAGGTGCCCGCAAGAGCCAATCTCTAATTGATGTCGAATTCGCTGCGCGGAGTTTCTGCGGTAATTCGTACGCTCGGCGTTGCATCGCCGGTGGCACTCGGCGCGAAGCCGTAGACGAAGAAATCAACGACGTCAGTCGAGGGGTCGCGAATACCGGACGAGACGAAGATATTGCCTACGCCATCGAGGCGTACAGGCCCGCCCCAGTACTGCATTCCTGCGGACCGATTGGGCACGTCGATGGTGTTGATGGGGCTCGCTGATCCGTCGGCATCTGGGGCGAACTCCTCGACGGAGCAGCCCGCGATGCTGGCGAGGCAAGTATCCGCGAACAGCTGGCCGGTGTCGTTGACTGCGACTCCAAAGACGATGGAAGACAGGGTGATCGTGCGGGTCGGCGTAGGACCTGTCGCGTCTGGCGCATAGACATCAATGTATCCCGGCGGGCCAGTACCCGGCAAAACAGGATAAAAGGCGACATAGATGTTACCCGCCGCATCCGCGACAACGTCAAGGTACTGCACGCTGTCGCTGTATGGCAACTGGACGGTGCGCAGCGGTGCGACCGTCCCTGTGGCATCAGCGGAATAGACGGCGACGGCGATGCTCTCTGTGCCCACAATACCCACGTAAAGCAGGCCATTAGGGCCTACTGCGAGCGTGATTATCTCACCTGGACCGTTGATCTCAATCGTACGCGATGGAGTGGCCGCTCCAATGGAGTTAGGCGGATAGACCAGAATTAGAGGGTTGTCGTTGGGGTAAAAAAATCCACCAACGTAGAGTTGACCGAAGGAATCAACAGCAATCGGCCAGCCATTGAAGAGCGGAGGAAGCGTGAGCGTGCCGGCGGGAGAGCTGCTTGATGGGGAGACGGTAGAGTACTTCAGTATCGTTTGCGGCGGCCCGCTCGCCGACTGGTTTTGGTCATCGTTGCCCCAGACATAGGCGACCGTAGCCGGGGCGGTGTTGGCGGGTAGCTGGGAGCGACAGTGAGTGGGCCGGCGCATCCCGAGAGGCAAATAGCGCCTGCGAGAATCGCCGATAACCCCAATCCTGTCCGCCAGCTGTTTTTCATAATACTTCGCGCGCGGTACCGCCGCTGTTCTCAAGCGTGATGTTACGTGTCCCACTTATAGCTTTGCACCTATCGTGCCAGTGTGTGGGTTACGTTCGTTCCCTACGGCGCTACAGTAAGCCCTTTAGTTTCACTTGCCGTTCAAGATTCCGGTCCTCACTTGCTCCGTTGCGATGTTCGCCTTGGTGACGAATTTGTGAGGCTCCTGACAAATCCTGTCTATGAGCGTCTCGAAGCGCATTGACTTGCTCCGGCCCTGCTCCTAATATGGTCGGCCAAGGAACGGTCCTCCCTGCGGGATTGGTCCAAACCATCTGCATTGCCGCGCATCGGAAAGGACTCTTATGCTGGAGATTCAGACCAAGCGCCTGTCGCCTGACATTGTTGTCCTCGAGATCAAGGGCCGAATCACCATCGGGCGGGAGTGCAAGCAACTGGAATGGGCTACAGACACTCTGGTGCGTGAGAAGAACGAAAAGAAGATCATCTTTGACTTGAGTGGCGTCACCCACCTGGACAGCACCGGTGTCGGGATCATCGTGATGTCGGCTGGGATGGTGAAGCAGGCCGGCGGAGAGCTACGGCTGGCCGGCGCCAACCCACACATTGAAACAGTATTGAAGGTAACCAGCATGGACAAACTTGTCAGCTGGACTCCTACCGTGGCCGAGGCGGCTGCAACCCTTTAGGCGAAGCCTGGACCGGTTTCACTTCGGGCTGAGCGGTCCACTCTGACCCGAGTTCTGCGGCGGTTTCCTGTTCTAGCCCTCCGCTTCCGTTCGTAACCTCGCCGTGGTTACTCCAACATTACGTTACTCCCTGCCGAGTCTGGATGGCCCCTGGTACATCTCCCTCCCGTGCATTGCATGGGGGCTGGCTGGGCTGTAAATACGAAGAGAGGGAATTGTGGAAATCCCGCGCTGGGAGCGGCTTGGCGCGTGGGTTTCGGGCAAGCCGGAGGGCAAGCATGCAGATCGGGGTCTACGGTTCGGGTTACCTGGGGACGGTGATTTCGGCCTGCCTGGCAGATTTTGGCACTCCGGTTTCGTGCTGTCATCCGGACCGGTCGCGCATGGTCGAGATGGCTCAGGGCAACATCCCATTCTTTGAGAAGAATCTGAAAGAGATTATCCGGCGCAACGTGCGGGCAGGACGCCTGGCGTACTCCACTGATATCGAATCCTTTGCGCGCAAGACCCAAGTCATTTTTCTGGCGGAAGATAATGCCGATAACCTGGCCGACGTGGTGATGCGAATCGCGAAGCTGGCAGTCAAGCCTCCGATTCTGACTATTGTCACGCCGGTGGCGGTGGGCACGGCTACGGCGCTTGAGAAATCGCTGAAAGATGCGGGCTTGCATGGAACGATCGTTTCGCAGCCCATGTTCTTCACCGACGGTTGCGCGGTGGAGGATTTCAACTGGCCCGACCGGCTGATTCTGGGATCGACCTCGAACGAAGCGGTGCAGGTGCTCAAACAGATTTTTCATCCCCTGGTGATGCGCGGCGTGCCGGTGATTGTTACCAACCAGGCAACGGCGGAACTGGTGCGGGAATCGGCTACGGCGTTTGTGGCCACAAAGATTTCTTTCATCAACGAGGTTGCGGCACTGTGCGAGCGTGTGGGTGCGGATGCAGTCAACCTGGCTCTGGCGCTTGGCCTCGACAAGAAAATCGCTCCGCGCTGCCTGCAGCCGGGAGCGGGCATGGGCGGCGTGTTTGCCGAGTCGGATATGGACTCGCTGGCCGAGTTGGCCAAGGCGAACGGCATCCCGCTGAAAGTGCTGAGCGCAGCGCGGGATGTTAACCATACCCTTGCGGAGCGCCTGGTCGAAAAGATTGCCCTCGCTCTGAATTCGGTGGAGAACAAGGACGTGGGAATTCTTGGCATGGCGTTTAAGCCGAATACGAATTCGGTCGCTGGTTCGTCCGCCGTGCGGTTGGCCGAAACGCTGGTTGCTAAGGGTGCGCGGGTCCGGGCTTACGACCCCGTGGCGCTTTCCGAAGCCAAGCTGCGGCTGAATGGTTCGGTGCGCTACTGCGAATCGGCGTATGCGGCGGCGGAAGGCATGGACGCGCTGGTGGTGGGCACGGGCTGGCCGGAGTTCCGCGCTCTCGATTTTGACCGCATCAAGCATCTGCTAAAAAAGCCGATCATTGTGGATACGAAGAACCTGCTCGATTCTGCGCGGCTGCGCGCTATGGGGTTTGAATACGTTGGCGTAGGGCGGGGATAAACGGTAAGGGCAAAGACGGGATTCTTCCCAGGACAAGTGAACGAGCAAATTATCAATCCCGCAAAGCAGTTCGCACGACAGTCGGAACGGCTGACGTTATCCCAACCTTTGTTATCCCAAGCTTCGTTAGGCCAAGTTTCTTTATCCCGGCTTTCGGTTTTTGTCTCTGGAGTTCTCGATGCTCTCTCGTATTTCTTCTTCTGTCTATCCTTTTCCAGTCTGACTCACCTGCTCGGCTCCTGGTGGAACCGTTTTTTTGCTGAGGAGTGATCACTCCTCGCGCTGTGGATTTCAACCCGAGAATAAAGTTGGGAACTTCGTTGCGGCGGGCGTTGAGTCGCTCGTTCCCGTGCTGGAAATCGGGGTATCCCCCTCCCC
>JBAUYE010000363.1:0-2258 GCA_049584615.1 Candidatus Sulfotelmatobacter sp. | reverse complement strand
AGCATGATCTGGCGTAGATGGGTCACAGAGAGTTCCTCCTCTGCGACAACAAACTAGCTCAGATCACCTCGACCGTCGGCTCAGCAACACGCGAATGCGTCCGCCGCAACGCGGCTTAGTTCAAGTCAGCTTGTCGGAAGTGACCCTCAGATGACGAGAACGGCGTTTCGCGGATTTACTTTCCGTGGCCTTGGTCAGCAAGAAAATGGGTATCTTCCAAGCGGCAGGTCGAGATAGCTGTTATTGCTCCAGTGAATCTCCAACGGCGCTCCGGCATCTTGTATCGTCTCTGCGCTTACATCTTTTCCAGTGCCGTAATTTATCTGGCGCTCCGGAGACTTGATGACAGTCACGACAGCGACTACTCGACTTCCTTGCTGGAGTCGCCGGCTCATGAGGCGAATGCTTTGGAAATCGAGATGCCGCCGTTTACCCGCAGCCAAAAGGTGTCGATTGCTGCGGTCTGCAACGTAGCTGGCACGCGACCAGTACGGCGCAAGTTGAATGTATTCGCCCTGCGGTGTCAGCTCATACAGGTCGATTTCAAAGTCAAAATCTTTCTTGTTCGTCGTAAAGTCTAGATGCCCGGAAAACAGTCCGCTCATCTCGGTGGCTTTTGTCAGCGGTCGACTGATGAACTCGATGCCGTTCCATGTGTCCAGTTCTTTGTCGGAAATGCCGCCGCCGATAGCCTTACGGTCTACATCGCTACGGTCTGCAAGGTTTACCCGGAGGTCCGTAGTCCCCTCTTGTGTGTCTTTCCGGTCACTGAGTTGATGCACCTGGTCAGCTTTCTCTGTACTCAGGTAGAACCTTTGCATCCCTCCGTTCATGCTCGCCACCGAATCCGCATGGTTCCAGACATTAGCACCGGTGACTTCATAGTTCACCTTGTCCCTGAGCAGGTCAGGGAGCGGAGCTTTCTTGAAGACGTGATCGAACCATTGAAAGCGGAGATCGAGGATATCGACCACCGCGACCGGGTCAAGCGTCAGCCCCGTTGACATTAATCACCGGCACATTGCTCAGCGCCATCGGCACAATCGGCTCGTTGTAGTAAGTTGCGGGCGCCCCTACCGAAAAAATGTAGACAAACCCATTCGCCAGATAAAAATCACCCCGAGCCGTCAGGTTCGACGAAACCGCCGCCACCTTCTGACCCCACACCGATCCAAACAAGCAAAAATTGATCGCCGTATAAGTCGACGGAACCGGCGCCTTCCACGCATTGCCCGTCACCAGCACCCACGCCGAAGATGGCACAGCGTAATACCCCGTCAAGTTCGGCGCCGCCCCGGTACCATACGCGTCAAACGCAATCGGATTTCCCGAACTCCCCGAAGAAGCAGGCGCCAGACTTTCATTCCAAACATCCCCCCGCTTGAACAAAACCGAATCCCCCGGCGAAAACGTCTGCCCATTCACATGCCCAACCGTTTGCCAAGGCGTCGATGATGAGGTCCCGTTATTCGCGTCGTTCCCGACGCTGGAGCTAACGTAATATGTCGTCGCGCTGGCATTTGCGCAGACCATCACCAGCAAGAGAACTGCGGCACCTACTTCAGGCCCTGTCATCCTCAGCGGAGCAAGACGATCCGCGAAGCGAATCGTCTTGCGGAGTCGAAGGACCCCTTGCCCCTTCGCACTGTCACGGGCCTTGATAGGAACTCTCACGCTAATGTCTCCCCCATTCGCTCTCAATAAAAAGGCCTCCGGCTTAACCGGATGGCCCAGACTCACTTTCTCCCAGCCACTCGCGTACTGACGGCTGAAAGCTGACAGCTTTTTTCAGCCTTCCCGTTCCGCCTCGTCCTGCACCTGGTCCGCGCTATCCGCAGTGTCGTAATTCGTCAGCCCGGCGTTCGCCGATGGCGCCGGACCAGGCTGAGTCACCCGGCTCTCCGAACCAGCCGGAGTCGGCAACTGCCCGCCCTCTGCCTCTGTACCGCCCCAGTTTGTAACCGGCGGATTTCGATCACTCTGCTCAAACGATTGTTTCTTGCCGTTGTTGGAACGCCATCCAGAGGGAAGTAGGACTCGAAGCTCTCTTCGACTTGCAAGCAAGAGCAGCTCTACTTCTAAGGTCGTATCAAAACCTTTGACCCGCGGTGGAGCTGCTCCTACGCATTCTTTCGGAATCACAATTCATTCTCCTGAGGAATTGTGCCATCTCTGCGCACTCGCTAGATTCGGAAATGGAAGATGACTCGTGTCTCGCCATCTTTAATCAATGTGTTAGGGTCCTCAGCGATGAAAGA
>JBAUYE010000362.1:0-4849 GCA_049584615.1 Candidatus Sulfotelmatobacter sp. | reverse complement strand
GTCAGCCTGGAATGCGCGCGGGTGCTGAGCAAGATGAAGTTTCCCGCAACGATTATTTTTCTTGCCGTGGCGGGCGAGGAGCAAGGGTTGAACGGCAGCCACCACTTCGCCAAGATGGCGAGGGATCAGGGGTGGAATATCGAGGTGGCGCTGAATAATGACATCGTAGGCGGCGACAAGAGTGCGGAACAGGATCACTCGGTGGTGCGCGTGTTTTCTGAGGGCTTGCCTGCCGCAGCGACGGAGCAGGAGGTTCGGCGGATTCGCGCGCTGGGCGGGGAGAACGACTCCGGGTCGCGGCAACTGGCGCGCTATATCGCCGATGTGGGCCGTGCTTATCACAAAGATGTGGGCGTGGAACCCGTGCTGGTGTTCCGGCTGGACCGGTACTTGCGGGGCGGCGACCACTATTCATTCAATCAGCAGGGATTTGCTGCGGTGCGCTTCACTGAGTTTCGCGAGGACTTTCATCACCAGCATCAGAACGTCCGCGTCGAGAACGGAATCGAATATGGCGATTTGGCTAAGTTTGTGGACTTCGACTATGTGGCGCGTGTGGCGCGGCTGAATGCCGCGACGCTGGCGTCGCTGGCATCGGCGCCCGCGCCTCCGGCGAATGTGCACTTGCTGACCAAGGATCTGCAGAACGATTCGACACTCACCTGGGAAGCATCGCCGGGTGGACGGGCGGCGGAGTATGAGGTTCTGTGGCGCGCCACGACCAGCCCGGAATGGGAACACGTTCAAAAGGTTGGCAACGTTCTGCGCGCCACGCTGAACCTTTCGAAGGATAATGTCATCTTTGCAGTCAGGGCTGTGGACGCGGAGGGACACCGAAGTTTGCCGGTTGTGCCCGTGCCGGAGCGATGACAGGGAAGCTGTTAGGATAAGAGCAATAAGACGGTTCCAAGTTCATGCCAAGAAACACTTCCTTCGAGATGATGCTGCCGCCGTTTCGCGGCGCAGTGCGGCAGATCATTATCGCCAGCGCGGCGATTTACGTGGTCATTCTTCTGTTGATGTCGTTTGCCCCGGCGGCCGGATCGACGGTGCTGGCGTTGGGCATTTTGGATCCCGCACATATTCGGCAAGGCTGGTTGTGGCAGTTCGTGACTTACGCCTTCATGTATGTCGATCCCCTGGAATTTGTTTTGTCGCTGTTGGGGGTCTACTTTCTTGGGGCAGCGGTGCAGGAGCGCGTCGGCCGGGCCGCGTTCTACGGCCTGTTCTTCAGCAGCGTCGCGGTTTCGGGAGTCGCTGGCTTCGCTCTCTCGCTTACCGGCGTGATTGCGCGAGGTCCGGCGTGGGGCTCCGCTGCGGCTGCCAACGCGATTCTGATGGTGTTCTATCTGTTTAATCGGGACGCGCCGTTGATGCTGTTCCCGCTCCCCATTCAGATTCCGGTGAAGTGGATCGTTCTGGGCATTGCGGGTCTCGAGACAGCCTACTTGCTGCTCAACCACTTCGCGCTTTTTTACTGCGTCTCGCTGCTGGGGCTGGTCGCGGGATACGTGTGGCATGCCGCGTTTTTCTCGGCGGGAGTCTCCTTGCGCGTCTCGGAGCGTTTCTACGAGGCTCGCAACGAGTATTACCGCTGGCGGCGTCGCCGGGCGGCGAGAAAGTTTGAAGTTTACATGCGCAAGCACGACCGTGACGTGCACTTCGACGAGCACGGTAACTACATTCCGCCGGATGACGATCCGAACAAGGGTAATGGCGGGTCGAAGTCGGGCTGGGTGAACTAAACCGGTTTGCGACCGACCTTCACGGATTTACACGGATCGAATGTCCGTTAGGCCTCTGAATTCTTACTTCGCGAAAAACTTCTGGAATTCCGACAACACGTTTCCCGACAACTTATCTCGCCCGGCTTTTCCCTTGAATCCCAAGTCGTGACCCGCGCCTTCAATGGTTAGCAGCTTCGTCTTCGCCGGTATCAGCTTCAAGGCTTGCTCGATTTCCGCGATCGTGCCGAAGGGATCGCGAGTGCCTTGGACAAAGAGGGCAGGCGTGAGCAGGTGGAAAAAATGCTGCGTGCGGAGTTGCTCGGGCTTTCGCGGCGGATGCAGAGGATAAGACAGCAAGAGGAGGCCGGCAGCTAGTCTCACAGCCTCTTCCGGGGATTTCTCTGCAGTCTCGGCGCAGAGCATGCTGGCTTGCCGTCCGCCGTAGGAGTGGCCTCCCAGAAAGACATGGCCGCTGACTAGATTCTTCAGAACTCCCGCCGCATTCTTGAGTCCGGCACGATCGCGTTTGCCGTCGCCCGGTCCCGGTGGACCGTAGGGCCGATCCTGGCGGTAGGGTAGATCGCAGCGCAGCACTATAAAGCCAGCAGCAGCAAATGCCTCCGCCAATGCGATCAGCAAAGGAGCCTGGCAGTTTGATCCGGCACCGTGGGTCAGAACAAGACCCTCGCCATTGGGAGTTGCAGGGCGGTGCAAAAGGCCGCGCACGAACGGGTCGACAGAAACGTCGGTAAGAACTTGCGTGCTGGATTCGATGGACATCATTCGCTGGACATCAACGACGGCTGGCTCGTTTTTCTGTTCAGTCCGGTAGTCTGGCGATCTCACACGCCGACTTCCTCCAGCTTCTCATAAACTTTCAGGATTTGAATCTCGTTTCCCAACCGGGCCCAGCAGCGAAGCAGTTCGGGATCTTCTTGCGCGGTGCGGCGGGCCTGCTCGGAGTTCCAGTAGCGAAGCAGCATGTAGTGGGAATCGCCGCCGCGGTAAAGCAGATCGCGGCCGTATCCTTTCTTCGAGACGATGGCGTTGAGTTCGTGGATGGTCGCGAGCGAAGCGGCCTCCATGCCGGGCAGTGGCTCCCAGATCGCCACGGATAGATACTCCTGCGACATACTCCGCGATTATAGCTTCTGACGGGCGACGGTGGGCTTGCGTTTCGATCGCGGGAAGGCGTCGGCCTCTTCCGTAGTGACCGTGTGCAGGCGCATGAAATTGGTTGAGCCGGAAGCCTGCCGCGTACCCGCGACCACGCCCAGCACGTCGCCCGACTTCAGCAGGCCGCGGCTCAAAAGCTCCTCCTCGGCCAGGTCGACCATGTGATCGATGGAGAGCGCCTGATCGCATTTCACGGGCTGCACGCCCCAGTAAAGGTTGGTGCGCTGGGCCACGGCTGCGTTGTGCGTGAAGGCGTAGATGGGGGCTTGCGGCCGGTATTTGGAAATCATGCGCGCGGTGTTGCCGGTTTCGGTGAAAACGGCGATGGCGCCCATGGGCAGGTCTTCGGCGGCGTGGGCGATGGATTCGCAAATAGTTTCAGCGATGGAAAGGCCGTGTCGGTCGCGGCGCCGGCGGGGCAGCGTGAACTCTCCCATGTTGCTCTCGGCCTCGATCACGATGCGCGACATCATGGCGACTGCCTCGCGCGGATACCGGCCGCTCGCCGTTTCGGCAGAGAGCATGACTGAATCGGAACCGTCGAAAATTGCGTTGGCTACGTCACTGGCCTCAGCCCGCGTGGGGCGCGGGTTTTCGATCATCGACTCAAGCATTTGCGTGGCCGTGATCACCGGCTTGCGCCACTGGGCGGCGCGGCGGATCACATGCTTCTGAATCACCGGAACTTTTTCCGGCGCCATTTCAACGCCCAGGTCTCCGCGCGCGACCATCACGCCATCGCAGGCTTCCAGAATTTCTTCCAGATGGTCAATCGCTTGCGGCTTCTCCAGTTTCGCAATAAGAGGTGTGTCGCTGCCTCGTCCGGCAACAATCCGTCGGACCATGTTCACGTCGGCGGCTGAGCGGACGAAGGAGAGCGCAACCGCGTCCACACCGTGCTTGAGGCCGAACTCGAGATCCTTGCGGTCTTTTTCCGTGAGGGCGGGAATCGACAAAGCGGTTCCCGGCAGATTGATGCCTTGATGCTCGCCCAACATCCCGCCGTTCAAAATATCGCAGACGACATCCTTACCCCGCACCGTGCGCACGCGCAATTCGATGAGACCGTCGCGCAGAAGAATGCGAGCGCCCGGGGCGAGCTCACTTGCGAGATCGGGAAAGGTAGTGGAAATGCGCGTGGGGGTTCCAGTGATGTCACGCGGGGTGATGATCACAGTTGAACCGCTCTCGAGCAGGATAGGTTCGTGGCGCTCCAGGCGTCCCGTGCGGATCTTGGGGCCTTGCAGATCTTGCAGAATGCAGACGGTCCGGTTTTCTTTCACGGCGGCGCGGCGCAGACGTTCGATGTTGTGGGCGTGTTCCTCGTGCGTCCCATGAGAAAAGTTCAGCCGGGCAACATCCATCCCGAGCCGAAGCAGGTCGCGCATCGCGGCCTCGGAATGGCAGGCCGGGCCGATGGTGCAGATGATCTTGGCGCGGCGCGCCGCGTGAGACGAAGCGGAGGCCTCCGGGGTAAAGGAGGAGTTTTCCGCAGCGAGTTGTGGCTTTCTGGACTTCATTTCATTCTCGATTTGTCCTTACTTGTCCATCCCGAGCGAAGCGAGAGACCTTGGTTCTTGCTTGCACCACACGATGGCATTCCAGGGATTACAAACAGAAACCGAGATCCCTCGCCGCGCTTGGGATGACAAGCGAAATTTCAGATCCGACGCGCCAGGCGTTAATCCGCCGCCCTGGGCCCGCTTACCGCAGTCAGTTCTTTTCCCAGCATGGTGCGGGGGAACAGCATGGCGTTGAATTCCGCCCCCACCAGGACGACCAGGGAGACCATGTACATCCAGACCAGAAGCGCGATGGCGGCGCCGAGGGAGCCGTAAATGATGCTGTAGTCGGCGTAATGCCTCAGGTAGAAGCCAAACAGCAGGGTAGCCGAAAACCACATCGCGGTAGCGAGCGTCGCGCCGGGGATCACGCTATGCCAGGGC
>JBAUYE010000361.1:0-2865 GCA_049584615.1 Candidatus Sulfotelmatobacter sp. | reverse complement strand
GTGCTGAACGATCTGCTGCGGCAGCGGGTGAAGCGCGTGTACACGATTGGAGCGGCGGCGGGGAAGGTTGAGTCACAGATTAAAGGGGTCGAGGTGGTGCACGCGGAGACTTTAGAGAATGCGGTGCGCAAGGCCAATGCTGTTGCCGAACCGGGTGATGTTGTGTTGCTGGCTCCGGCTTGCGCGAGCTTCGATCAGTTCAAGAATTATGAGCAGCGCGGGCAGGTGTTTAAGGACATTGTGCAGGGGCTCGCCTGAAGTGCAGACCCCTTTCGAAGCCGGCGGTGGCGCGGTGATGCAAGGGGTCCTTCGACTCCGCAAGCGCTTCGCGATCGCGAAGCACTTGCTACGCTCAGGATGACAGAGCGCCTCGAACCAAGACAATCAACAGTCACTCATGAACAATCGATAATTCCTTCTCCGAGACTCCGCGACTCCGTGGTGAAATGAACTTCCCATGGCAAAGCGGGTTAGCGTCGATCGCTGGCTGTTTACCGTCACCCTTCTGCTGGTTTTTGTAGGGCTGGTGATGGTGTTTTCGGCGTCGGCGGTGATGGCGCGGGAGCGGTTTGGGTCTCCCTATGCGTTTTTGTCGAAGCAGTTGATCTGGGCGATGGCCGGCCTGGCGGCGATGGTGGTGGCCATGCGGGTGGATTACCGGCGCTACAAGCATCCGGCGCTGGTGTTTTCGCTGATGGGGCTAACCACGCTGCTGCTGATCTCCGTGTTTTTTCTGGACCGGTCGCACAACACGCATCGCTGGCTGCGCGCCGGCGGATTCTCGTTCCAGCCCTCGGAACTGGCGAAGCCGATGCTGATCCTCTTCCTCGCCTATTTTCTCGAAGCGCGCACGAAAACCATGGACGACTGGCGCAGCACGCTGGCGCCGGCGGCCGCGCCGGTGGTCGTTTTGCTCGGGCTGATTGTGTTGGAGCCGGATCTGGGTACGGCGATCGCTTGTGCTGGGATCGCGGCTTGCATCCTTTATGTGGCGGGGATGCGGATGCGGTATTTCGCATATGCGTTTGGAGCGTCGCTGGTGCCATTGTATTTTCTGATTTTTCATGTGAGCTTTCGGCGCGAGCGCATTCTGGCTTTTATCAATCCGTACGCGGAGCGGGAGAAGGCTGGGTTCCACCTGATTCAATCTCTGATCGCAGTGGGGACCGGGGGCATCACGGGCACTGGTCTGATGGAAGGCAAACAGAAACTGTTCTATCTGCCGGAGCCGCATACGGACTTTATTTTTGCCGTAACTGCGGAAGAATTGGGGCTGGTTGGCGCACTGTTTGTGGTGACGCTGTTTGCCATCTTCTTGTGGCGCGGGATGCGGGTTTCGTGGCGCACCGAGGACACTTTCGGGCGATACCTAGCGGTGGGGATTACGAGCATGGTGGTTTTACAGGCGTTCATCAACATAAGCGTAGTGCTGGGGATGATGCCGACCAAGGGGATTCCGCTACCGCTGGTGTCGTATGGAGGGTCGTCTTTGTTTGTGACGCTGGCTTGTGTGGGCGTGCTGTTGAATATTACGAAGCAGGCGGAGTGAACGGCAGCTTCCACGGACGAGGCCGCATGGGGAACTCCCTGACGAGCCGTCGGCGCCGTCTGAGCGAAAGGGATCCTTCAACTCCGCAAACGCTCCGCATTCGCGAAGCGTTTGCTCCGCTCAGGATGACAGTTCATTTATAGTCACTGCATGCGGGCCATTCTGGCGGGCGGCGGGACGGGTGGGCATGTGATCCCGGCGCTGGCCATCGCGAACGAACTCAAGAAAAGTTATGCGGCCGAGGTGCTGTTCATGGGGACGGCGCGCGGGATTGAGAACCGGCTGGTGCCGGCGGCGGGGTATCCGTTGCGTCTGGTGCGGGTGGGGCAGTTGAAGAATGTAAGCCTCGTAACGCGGGCGAAGACGGCGTTCGATTTGCCGCGGGCGGTGTGGGACGCGGGCCGCATGCTGAATGAATTCGCTCCCGACGTGGTGATCGGCGTGGGCGGATATGCGTCGGGTCCAGCGATGCTGACCGCGGTGGTGAAGCAAATTCCGACTCTGGCGTTTGAGCCGAATGTGGTGCCGGGATTTGCCAATCGCGTGGTGGCGCGGTTTGTGTCGGGAGCGGCGGTGCACTTTGAGGAGACCGCAAAATATTTTCGTCACGCGGAAGTCACGGGTGTGCCGGTGCGGCAGGCGTTCTTTGAGATTCCAGCGAAACGCGGCGGAACTCCGACTCTGCTGGTATTTGGCGGAAGCCAGGGGGCGCACGCCATCAATCAGGCGATGATCCGATGTCTGCCGGAGTTGCTCAGGCAGGCGCCGGGGATTCACATCATCCATCAGACTGGCGAGGGTGACTATAATGACGCGCTGGCGGCGTATCGGTCTTTCTCCGGAGCAGCGGGAGAGTCTGCGGAAGTTTTTAAGTTTATTGAAGACATGCCAGCGGCGTTTGCGCGGGCGGATCTGCTGGTGTGCCGGTCGGGCGCGAGTACGGTGGCGGAAATTACGGCGGCGGGCAAGTCGGCGATCTTTGTGCCGTTTCCGCGGGCGGCGGATGATCATCAGCGGGTGAATGCAGAGGCGTTGGCGCGCGTCGGCGCAGCGGTTGTCGTCGAGGAGTCGAAGCTCGAGGGAGTGTGGCTGGCGGAGACGATTGCGGCTTTGCTGGGTGATCCGCGGCGGTTGCAGGCGATGAGCGCAGCAGCGCGGGGGTTGGCGCATCCGAATGCCGCGCGGGATATTGCGGCGATGGCGGCGCGGGTGGCGGGAGTGGAGGGTTGGGGATAGTGCTGGAAGGAACGGGACGTGATGAGAGAACTCCTCTTCAAGTCTGTAGCGGCGTTTCGGTGAAAGGGATCCTTCGACTG
>JBAUYE010000360.1:0-3653 GCA_049584615.1 Candidatus Sulfotelmatobacter sp. | reverse complement strand
ACTCCGGCACGGTGCCCGGCCACGCGCGGCATGTGGCGCCGCTTCGCCCAGCGCCCGTTGCCGTCCATGATAATAGCGATGTGTTTTGGGAGCCGCTCTGGATCAAGATGCCGGTAGACTTCAGTCTCCTTGCGATCCAGCCCGGCGGGAACTTTGTGCTGCAAAGTGATCCCTTTCGCATTGACGCTAACACAGCCGGGAAGCGGGTTGCAATTGAGAGGAAAGGCTCCCCGGAGGCACGTGACGCGAGCAGTACGGGATCGGGAAGGGCGAGGCCCCGCCGTGCCTCCGGAACAGAGTTTTGAAAGGGCGCGGCTTTAAGCCGGGCGGCAAAAGCACATCGAGATCAACGCGGCCTTAGCCCCTGAGAGATGCTGGAGGCATCGGCAGTCGCGGGCGAGGGCGCCCGCGCCACACATGCTATCTGGCTTCTTCCGGCACGACCTTCAATTCCAGCTTCTCCGTGTGCCGCAGCACCGTCAGCGAGCAACTCGCACCCGCGCGAATGTCAGCCAGCACGCGGTGCAGATCGTCCACGCCGGCTACCGCGCGGCCTTCGAGCGCTACGATGATGTCGCCATCCCGCAGCCCCGCCCGCTTCGCCGGACTATTCTCTTCGACCGACAAAACCAGCGCACCGGATTCTTTCGCCAGATCATAGAAGCGCACCACGCGGCGATGCACCGGCACAGTCTGCGCCGAGACTCCGATATAGCTGCGCCGGATGCGTCCATCGCGCAGCAGGCGGCTAGCCACGAACTTCGCCGTATTGATCCCGATGGCGAAACAGATCCCCTGCGCCGGCAAAATAGTCGCTGTGTTCACTCCAACGACGCGCCCGGTAGAATCGACCAGCGGTCCGCCAGAATTGCCCGGGTTAAGTGCAGCGTCGGTCTGGATCACATCGTCGATCAGCCGCCCCGAATACGATCGCAGCGAACGCCCCAACGCGCTCACCACCCCCGCTGTCACCGTCGACTGAAACCCATACGGATTGCCGATGGCAACTACAAGTTGCCCTACGCAAAGCTGCTGCGAATCGCCGAGAGCGGCGGCGGTGAGTCCGGGTTCATCCACGCGGACGACAGCCAGATCACTGGCGGGGTCGTCTCCGATCGCGGTCGCGGGCATGCGACGCCCGTCTGTCAGCGTGATCTCGATGCGCTTGGCGTCATGCACGACATGGCTGTTGGTAAGAATCAAGCCGTCCGGAGTAAATACAAACCCCGAGCCCCCGCCTCGCCGCTCGCGAGGCTCACCAGAGCGGGTGCTCCCAGCAGCCTGATGCACTTCAATGTTCACCACCGAGGGACTGACGATCCCAACTGCAGCAGTAACCGCGCGGGAATAGGCATCCAACAGGAAATCGTCATTGGCAGTGGAACTCGAGGCAGGTGCCGGTCGTGGCGAAGACTCCTCGCCCCATCCATTCGCTTCCGATTGATTCACAGATGCGGGGTGCGCCGATGCAGCAGAAAAAACACTTCCAACTTCTTCCGGGCTCATGCTGGATAGATGTCAGTCGATCTAGTTCGGATTCACGAGGCTACGAGCGAGAAAAAAGCCGGGACCAAGGGATTGGTCCCGGCATTGAGTTGGCTGGTTGCCCGGTTAAAGTCGTGTAGAGCGGCAGCCGGCTTCGCCAGCTGGACAGCCGAGGGCGGCTGTCCCTACATAAAACCTTTCCCTACGCAGTCCTTCTTGGCCGAACCGTCAAATCCCGCAGCTGAGTCAGGACGCTCGACATCTGCATCCCGTTCAGTTGCGAAACAAACGGCAGAATCTCCGCGATGAACTGATCTTTCATCAGTTCGCTGATTTCGTCCTGGCGGTTCTTTTCTCCGCCACTGAGCAGTTCCGGCACGGTCACCTCCAATGCTCGCGCCAGCCGTTCCAGGGACGACAGCGTAGGCGTAGCTTTTTCGTTTTCAATCTTGGAAACGTAAGTCCGCGGCACGGACATACGTCCGGCCAGTTGCCGCTGGCTCAGCCCGCTCCGCAAACGCAGCGAGCGGATCGACGTGGCCAGGTTCAGGTGCCCACGGCCAGTGCCGGGCATGGGCATCATCACCGGCGGCGCCATCACCACCGGCTCAGGCTCGGGTTCCTCGTCCAGGGACGAGTGGCAGCGCCGGCAATTGTTATTGACCGTACGGAATTGAACCAACAGGCAATGATCGCAACGGACGACTTCCCTAGAATCTACTGGGGCAAGAGTCGTGGCCATCGGGTTGTGGGAGTGCCAGAGCCGGCTACTCCTTACTACTACCCAGGAACCTGAATATTGGGGGAAGGTTCCAACCGCAGGGCTAATCTGCGGTACAAGGCCTGTGGATGTCAAGGTTAAAATGTACAAAGCCGTGAATCCTGCCGGCGAAAACCGAAACGAGGCGGCGAAATCCCGCAGAAACCGGGCCAAGAGCATGATCGATCGCGATACGGCATGGTGTTTACTAACTGAGTTCACCGAGTCCGAAAGTTTGCGCAAGCACGCGCTGGCGGTCGAGGCCTGCATGCGCGCCTGCTCCAGCAAGTTTGATGATGAGGCCACCGGAGTAGAGCTTGGTTTATCCAAAGAAGACTTGTGGGGCATCGTCGGACTCATTCACGACTTCGACTACGAAAAGTATCCCAGCCTCGAAGATCATCCCTACAAAGGCAACGCAATCCTAAAGGAGCGTGGTTGGCCCGAAGTGATCACCCGTGCCATCATGTCACACGCCGAATACACCGGCATCACCCGCGACACGCCCATGGAAAAAGCTCTCTTCGCCTGCGACGAGCTCGCCGGCTTCATCACAGCCGTGGCCTTGATCAAGCCAGGCAAGTCGTTGGCCGAGGTGGATGCAAAGTCAGTGCGAAAAAGAATGAAGGACAAAGCCTTCGCCCGCAAAGTAAACCGCGACGACATCATCAACGGCGCCGCCGCGCTGGGCGTGGACCTCGACGAACACATCGCCTTCTGCATCGAGGCGTTAAAGGGGACCGCAGACAAGTTGGGATTGGAGGGCAGCGCAGCGAAAGCGATCTCGCCACCTTAGGGCGATGACGCTGTCGCGGCGGGGACCAATTTGCTCCCCAGGCGAATTAATTCATAGCGCTCCGGCGGCACCGGCCCGACGGCAAAAGGCAGCGGACCCGTGTCGGCGGAGTAAAAGCCCGCGCCGAGTTCACTTTGGGCGGTGGTAATTCCGAGACGCATGGGGATCTCAATTACTTCGCGTGAAGTCACGAATTCCGGCCGCATTTCGAATAGGCGGGCGCTTTCCGCGACAGCGAGATAATCTCCTGGCCGGTGCGGTGGGTCATTCACTGCCACGGCACGCGCACCGAACGACTCCATATAGTATTGGAATCCCCAGTGCCCCATGAACCAGACCGTACCCGGCTGGTTTCGGGTTTTCTGCTCAATCAGTGCCGCCGCGGTTCGCGCAGAGTACGCCAGCTCCGCATCAGCCCATGTGAGCCAGAGCGATACCGCGCCTGCTAGTGCTAACGGCATGGCCAGCATCGCAGGCCGCCAACGCCAGCGCATCGACGGTGCGCGCAGAGCGTCCATGCGCCGCGCCAGCAGGATGCCAGCGGCCGGAATCAGCGGGAGCACGGAGCGGGCGTTGATGGTCCAATTCACAAATCCAGTAAAAATGAACGTC
>JBAUYE010000359.1:0-39084 GCA_049584615.1 Candidatus Sulfotelmatobacter sp. | reverse complement strand
AATATGTGCAGTTGCTTTTTTCCACGCCCGCGCTTCCTGAGGGCGCTGCGTTTTATCAAGGCCAGATTGTCCCATTTTCCCACCGGCTCAGTACGAGGTTTATGCCGGCGGCCGTTGTGTTGAGGCTGCCGGCCTGGCATTCAACCCGCCAGGGGGTAACGCATTGGCACCGATAGTCGCCGACTCCGGTTCGTGCATGTTCCAATCGGCACTCGAGTGGTTTAGGCCTAGAACAGAAACGATCAGCGAACTATAGTATAGAAAACGGTCGTGGAAGATGAGGTCGACTGCATGCAACCGCTGAAACTGCTAGTCGTGGAGGACCATATCCCAAGTTTGGAGCTGATGACTGAGGTCTTCGTGTCTCTTAAGGCCGAAGTGCGCCCAATCAGCGAAAGCGAAAAAGCGGTTGCGATGGTCAATCAGGAGAAGTTCGATGGGATTTTCCTGGACTTGGAAATGCCAAACCTGAATGGCTTTGACCTTGCGCGCCTCGTCCGCAAGTCGTCATGGAACAAATCAACTCCCATCATCATCGTGACCGGGCGCGACGATAGACAAACCATGCAGGATGCGTTTGCGATTGGAGCGACATTTTTTCTTCAGAAGCCGGTGGACCGGCAAAAGCTAAGCGCCCTGTTTCGAACGGTGACTGGCGGGATGCTGGAAAACAGGCGCAAGTCTACCCGCGTACCGATCCAGACCGAGGTCGCCTGCACCGTGGGTTCTCGAACCGTGCGCGGGATGAGTTGGAACCTCAGCCAAGGGGGAATGCAGGTAGAAGTGGATGGCTTGAAGCCGAAAGACTCTGTCCGATTGTCATTCAAACTGCCAGTCTCTGGAGTGGTCATTGACGCCGCTGGCGTCGTGGTGTGGGGAAAGGAGACCCGGCAAGGAATTCAATTCACTGCTGTAAGTGCGCAAACTCAGCAGTCGATTCGCCGATTCATGGCCGAGATTGAAAACATGGGCCGCTAGAGAAGATGGACCGCTAGAGCCTACGCCGTATCCGCTTCTAAGCGCCGCTGCCGCTTGCGCCCTTGGCCCGGTCTTCACTCCTAGATTGACTCTCCTGGCCCTGATCTTGTTCGTTGGACTGAGCACTCTTAGTCAGGAGGCGATCAAGCTCTGCGGTCAGGGAGGACGGGTTGAGCGGCTTCGACAAGTAGCCGTCGAACCCTGACGCGAGGATTTTTTCCCGATCACCGCGCATGGCATATGCCGTGACTGCCACTACCGGTAGTAGCGCCAAGCGAGGATTCTCGCGGATTTTGCGGATGACCCCGAACCCGTCCAACACCGGCATGCCGATATCCAGGAGCAGCAGCTCTGGCTTGGTCTGTTCAATCATTCGAAGCGCCTCTTGACCGTCGCACGCTTCAAAAACGGTGTACCCGCGCGCTTCGAGCAACTCGCGGAGCAGTTCACGGTTCACGGCGTTGTCTTCGGCAACAAGAATTCGGATCATGAGTGCCCCGCAGATTTCGCCCGCTGGTGGCTTCGGGTTACTCGGTCGACCTCAGCAATGAGTTGTTGTTTCCAGGAGCCGTCCTTTTGCAGCAGCCCTTGGGTCTCCCGGTTCAGGAGAGCGATCTCTTCCCGGCTCAGGTTCTTGGCGGTCATGACGAGAATGGGCAGATGCTTTAAGGCCGGCTCCTGCCGGACGTGGCGAATGACTTGAAAGCCGTCCATCCCAGGCATCAACAGATCGAGCAGAATTGCGCCAACGACTTTATTAGCCAGCACCTCCAAGGCCCGTGCGCCGCTGCGCACGCTTTGAACCTCGTATCCGGCCGAGCGCAAGGCCTCCTCTAGCAGTTCCAAAGCTTTGGGGTCGTCATCCACCAGCAAAATGGACGAGTCCTCGTCGGCGGGCACAGGAACATGCCTGCGAATCGTTTCCAGCAACATCGGTTTGCGAACTGGTTTGATGAGATAGTCGGCCGCACCCAATGCGAAACCTACCTGCTTTTGATCTACGATGGAAAGGATGATCACCGGGATATCAGCCGTTACAGGGTTCTTCCGGAGTGCGACCAGGGTCTCGAAGCCATCGCTGCCAGGCATCATCACGTCGAGGGTGATGGCATCGGGCCGCAGTCGTTGTGCCTCTTTGAGAGCTTCGACGCCAGACTCGGCCATTGCTATGCGGTATTCTGGCTCGAGGTAGCTGGCTAAAAGTTCACGGGCCGGAACTTCGTCATCCACGATGAGCACAAGCGGCGTGAGACGCCCCGAATCCGTCGTAACAGAGGCTCTTGTGGGCTCTTCAACCGCCTGGGGTTCGGGTCTAGGCTCCACCGCAGGAAGAGAGAAGGTAAAGCAACTGCCTTCTCCAAACTCGCTTTTCAACGTAATCCGTCCCCCTTGTTGCTCAACCAGGCGTCTTGTGATGGCAAGCCCTAATCCTGTCCCTTCCTGGACGCCATCAGCTCTACCCTCACCTTGCCGGAATTCGTCGAAGACGACTTCCTGATCTTCGGGCCGGATGCCGGTCCCGGTGTCAGTTACCGAGACGCGGACGAAGTCCCAGTGGTCGACGCACTCGATGCTGATCCGGCCGCCCTTGGGCGTGAACTTCACCGCGTTGCTGAGCAGGTTGTAGAGGATCTGCTTAAAGCGCACTCGATCCGCCTTCACTAGAGATTTGTTCTCCAGTTTGTGCTCCAACCGGATGTTCTTGGCCATGGCCAGAGGATCAATGGTGGAAAGTACTTCTGGTAAAGCGTCCTGCACCAGAAACTCTTCGGTATGCAGCTCCAGTTGACCCGCCTCGATCTTGGAGAGGTCGAGGATGTCATTGATCAACTGCAGCAGGTGGGCTGAGCCTTGCTTGATGTGATCTACGAATCGCTTCTGTTTGGTGTTAAGTGCACCCGAAGTACCTTCCGCAAGGAGGTCTGAAAAACCCACAATCGCATTGAGCGGGGTGCGCAATTCGTGGCTCATGCTGGCGAGAAACTTGCTCTTCATCTGGGTAGCGCGCTCCACCTCGCGGTTGCGAAGACCCAGTTCTTGATTGGTAGCGGCCAGGCTATCCATGATTTCGCGCTTTTCTGCTTCGTCCCGCTTTCTCTGCGTAACGTCGACCACCACCACAACGCGCGCGGCTCGACCCAAGAAGGTTAGAGCATAAGAGGTGTTCTCTGTCTCGATGATGGTTCCATCCTTCAGTCGATGCCGCCAGACGCCACTGCTCTCATTTCCGTCTCCGAGGGCTCGCACAGTTTCGAGGAGCGCGGGGACATCCTCGGGCGGTCGAATGTCCTTTAGCGTCATGGCCAGGAATTCATCCCTGGAATAGCCATACTTGTGCACTGCGGCATCGTTTACTGCAAGAAAGCACAACGTCTCCCGGTCAAAGACCCAGGTCGGATGTGGATTGTTGTCAAACAATTTGCGGTGCCGCTCTTCG
Source organism: Candidatus Sulfotelmatobacter sp. (assembly GCA_049584615.1). Lineage (GTDB taxonomy): Bacteria > Acidobacteriota > Terriglobia > Terriglobales > Acidobacteriaceae > Sulfotelmatobacter. Next base: position 35,669 of record JBAUYE010000359.1, on the reverse strand, counting down.
CTCTCCATGAGCAACGCTTCGGCCTGCTTGCGCTCGGTAATATCGCGGGCTACCGCATAGATGGCTTGCTGCTCGGATATGGAAACGGCATTCCACAACAACCACTTGTACGAGCCGTCTTTGCACAAATAACGGTTTTCAAATGCGAAAGTGACTTTTCCTTGCGTCAGCCCGTCCTTTTCCACAACGGTCGCCGGGCGATCGTCAGGATGTATGAACTCCAGGTAAGGCTTTGCCATAAGTTCTTTCGTGGTGAAGCCCAGCGTCTTCTCGAAGGAGGGGTTTAAGTTCTTAAAGAATCCATCGAACCCAGCGACACAAAAAAGGTCGACCGACAGATCCATGAAACGATTGCCGGTCTCGAGCTTGGAGTAAAGTGAGCCCATGAAGCGGTTGATCAGGAGGCCAACAAGCAGGGCAACCAGCAGGGAGACAAGCAAAACAGCAACGACGATTAGAGCGTAGGTCCTCAGCCGATCGTTCATCGCCCCCAAGTCAGAGCGGATATACACAGTTCCTGTTGGTTTGCCCTGGAAAACGATCGCACGCGCCATTCCCAGATGCCCATCTTTGAACCAATAGCTCTGGGTTTGGCCGGCTGGAATAATGGGCAGGGCCCTGGCCTCGCCGGCTCGATCACGCCAGTATTCTGCGAAAGGCTGGCCGCCACGCGTGTAAATCTGCGCGTACATAAGGTTGGGGTTGGCACGCAATGCCGACAGCGTCTTCTCCGCGGATTGCGGATCGTTGAACACCAGAGCAGAAATTGTATTGTCCCCAATGATTTCCGCTTGAATGGAGACGTTGCGCACGAGCGCCAGGCGAAAGCTGTACAGGTCATAGGCGCAAAAGCTACCGCTTGCCAGAAGCAACGCCACAGCACTCACCAGCACGTTCATCAAGGTGAGTTTCCTGGAGATCGAATTGTCCTGGGTTTTAGGCATAGTGGTATCAGTCTCCCGGCTGAGCGTTTTTTCTGACGGCGGTCGCCACCTTGAGCAGCTCGGAGCTGAGCGTCAGGCCCGCGCGCTGGGTTGCGGTCAGGTTGACCTCGAAACGGATCCGATTCTCTTCCGAGACAAACTGGATCATGCCTTGACGCTGCGAGAACTGCGGGATATCACTGACAGTCAGGACTGCGTTCTTGTCCAATGCCTCGATGATTTTGTTGAGCCGGTTCGCCTCCGATGAACTTATGAACAGGATCTGGCAGTCGGCCGCCATCTGCGGACTGGAGATTCGCCGCGCGCCTACTCTCTGGTTTCCTATGGTTTCGCCGGCAAGTGTTGCATCCAGAGCTTGTCCGAATGGATCCTCGCCCAGGACGCAGATGGTAAAGGAGTCGGCCTTAGTGGTCGTGCCTTTTGCCGGCCATTCGACGAAGCGGCCAAAGTTGTAGAGGTAGGCAGCTTTCACTTGATATTCATTCGGCCTTTGTTGCCCGAAGACGCTTGAACTGGCGAAGAGCAGGCACGCAAAAGCCGCAATTGTGCATTGCAGCCGGATGCCGCGATCACACAACCTGCCATACTCTTGGGCGGGTGCAGCCTTTTGACTTTCGCGTTTCATGGGTGTTGCTTGCTACCTCGCCACGCATTTGTGCGTGCCTAGACTGGAAGATTTATTGCGCGACCAACGAAACTCGAAGTTGTCGCATCACGCGTTAATTGTGCTTTCGGTGTCCGGTCCTGCGTTTGGAGCGGGGAGATCTCTTACGGGCGTCACCTTTCACCGAATCGCCAGACGAGCTTCGCGTAAACACTCCTCTTGACTTCAACCGGGCCGCCGGGATCGCCTCCGAATTGAGCGAAATGCGGTTGCAGTAGATTTTGACCACCGACCGAGAACTCCAGCTCGGGGGTGATATGCCAGCCGAATCTCGTGTCCATCGTTTGGTAACTTGCAACCGTTTGAGCAGCCAGGGCGCTGACGTAACGATAGGTCTGGTCGAACTCCATTTTCTTCGGCAGATTCACAAAGGACTGAATCGCCACCTGGTGGCGTGGGCTTGATCCCTCGTACCCGGCGACGCTGGTTGGATCGTTGCTAGTTGCCTTATTTTCCAACTCCATATCTAGGTAGGAATAAGAGGCTCTCAGTTCCCACCCGTTCACCGGCTTCCAATCCGGCGACACTTCGAATCCTTTGGTGTTGCCTTGGATTCCATTGCTGGTGAGCAGTGGAATGACCGCATGCTCGGGCGCAGGTGATGTTTCGAGGAATGGCGCGCCCACCTGAAAGCTATAAATGTCGTTGTAGTTGTTGTAGAACAACGCGACATCCACGTAGCAGTGGGGCGTCACCAGCCTTCGATAGCCGGTTTCGTAGGCAATTAGTTCCTCCGATCGGAATCGAGGGTTGCCATCAACTCGCAGGTATACGGGCAGCCCCGAACTCGTGCCCGCATAATCCGTGAGTTCAACATCTGTGTCGAGACGCGACGGAGTTCGAACTGCCCGCGTAACGGACGCCCAAAAGGACTCTCGCGCTGTGCGGTTCCACAGCAGACGCCCGTTCGGCTGCACCTCGAAACCGGTGTAGTTGTTGTGTTCGAGTTTCGTTCCCACGGTTACCGACAGCCGGTGATTGAAGAAGGCAATTTCATCTTGCACAAAACCGCTATAGATCAAGTCCGTCTGGTGTTGCGGCAGGAAGTCGATCGAGGGGACGAGTTGGATAAGATTTGAGGGACTGACGCGTGCCCCAAGTCCCCAGAGAAAATTCTGCTGCCCCGGCAAGGTCAAGTGGTGGAGGAAGTCGAGGTCGAACGTGTCCCGGGTCTCTCCGAATTCTGGCTCGAAATGGTTCGTGCGGTCAAAGTAGGCCTGAACCTGGAGGTCCGATCCCTCGTTCAAAACGCGCCTCCATCGGCCCAGCAGATTCCCTCCCGTCAGGTCCGCAGTGCCGTAGGCGTTGACCTGAGAGGCGGGTGAATACAATGCATACGTGGTTGCATCGCCTGCGCCCTCACTATAGATGTCACCTTGAAATGTGAACGTGTCACGGGCGTTTCGCTCCCAATCTGTGCGGAAACCACCCTGGCCCATGCGCCACTCATCGAAGACCGTGCCGTCGGGATGAAAGTCTCCCCCACGGTCGAAGCCCAATCCGTACACACGATAGCTGAAGCCCCGGCCGTTTCCGTCCCCATAGTGGAAGGTTCCAGTGCCTTGGTCAACATTGCCGCCGCCGAGCGACGCCAACGCCCCGTGGGTATCTTTCGCGTTCTTGGTGATGATGTTGATAATTCCGTCTACGGCGTTCGCTCCCCAGATCGTGCCGCCCGGCCCCCGGATCACCTCAATGCGCTCGATGTCCTCGAGCGGAGTAGCCTGAGCTTGCCAATAGACTCCGGCGAACAGCGGCGTGTAGACGCTCCGTCCGTCGATGAGGACGAGCAGTTTACTGGCTAGTGCGGCGCCAAATCCACGGATGCCTATCGACCAGTGATCGGAGTCGACTTGCGCCACCTCAACTCCCGGCGCCAGCCGCAAGACTTCCGGAATACTGGTGGCGCCAGACCGGCGAATATCGTCCTGGGTGATCACGAAGACTGCGGCAGGTGTTTTCCAAACTTCTTCGGGCTCTTTGGAAGCGGTCGTTACTTCTACGTTGCCGAGGTCTGCCAGACTCAATTGTTTGAGGGGCTCGGCATTGGCTTGATCTTGCTGCGGAGCGGCGAAACTGTGACTTACCATCCCGGCGAGCACGAGCGGGATGATGAGAGCGGCGCGCTGCACTACCGTCATCACGCACCGCGTGGGTACGTCGCCCGCCGCACCAGCAGCGTCCTTTCTGACATCGGTAACGGGTCGTGCTCGCATATTCATGACTCGCCTCATTGATCGAAAAAATGCTCTGCTTCTAGCTCTTCGCCCCTGCCGCCGCGCCGCGCGATAAGAAATCAGCTGTACCGCTTCTCACAAACTGCTCAAACAGGTTGAAGATGTGGGGGTCCCACCAGCCCTTGGCTACTTCCATCTTCATGGTCTGCAGTGCGTCGGTGATGGAAAAGGCGGGTTTATAGGGCCTAACGGTCGTAAGCGCATCGTACACATCCACGGTTTGCAGCACTCTCGCAGTAATCGGTATGGCTTCCCCTGCTAGCCCATCCGGGTATCCGGAGCCGTCAAACTTTTCGTGGTGGTGGCGAATAATTGGCAGTACCGAGCGAAACGACTTCAGCGGGGCGCAGATCCGCTCCCCGACCACAGGGTGTTCCCGCATGAGTTTCCATTCATCCGGGGAAAGACTGGTCGGCTTCAAGATAATCGCATCGGGTATTGCGATCTTTCCGATATCGTGAACGACGCCGGCACGCCGGAGAGCAGTAATCTGATCTTCTGGCAGTTTGAGATGTTCTCCCAAAGAAGCTGAATACTCCGCCAACCGCTCGCAATGTCCGTGCGTGTAAGGATCCTTCCCCTCAATGCTGCGGGCGAGGGTGAACAGCACGGATTCGGCGCGCTCAAGTTCGTCCGTACGGAGCTTGAGTTTGAGCAGGGAGCGCACGCGTGCAAGCAATTCCGTACGGTCCACGGGACGAGTCAGGAAGTCATCAGCCCCCGCCTTGATACCTTCGATGCGATCCTGTTTGTCGGAAAGCGCCGTAATCAGAATTACGGGTATTAAGTAAGTTTCAGGATTGGCCTTGATTTTCTCGCAGGTCTGAAAGCCGTTGAGATTGGGCATCATGACATCAAGGATCACCAGATCGATCGGAACGATAGACAACTGCTCCAGAGCGGCTGTGCCGTCTGAAACCGTTGCCACCTTGAATCCCTCCGCGGTGAGCAATTCCTCCAACAGCTCGCGGTTGGAGACCTGGTCGTCAGCGACTAAAATCGTACCCGTGACGGGCTGCGGCGATTTGCTAAACATCGAATACCTACTAACTGCAGCAGAAGTTAGTGCCAGAGTTGCACAACAGGTTAGTAACTGCTAATTACCTAAGTCATTTCATTGGTCTTGTTCGGATTTTGTAACATGAGTGGGACTCGCTGTGCGCACGGTCTACCTGGACCACCCGAGATGTGAAAGCCCCGGAGAAGACATTCCGGCCTGACCAAGGGAGGGGAGTGCGCCAGCGGTTGGCGTTGTCTCGCACCAACCAATTACGGACTTTTGTTTCTCATGATAACTTTCACTAAAGCTGCTTGTTCAAGAACGGAAGCACCATCGAGGCTAGACAATGGATCCCTGTCCCCGCGATTTGAAGATCTTGGTAGCGGACGATTCCCCGGTATATCGCAAACTCGTCGAGCAATCGCTTTCACAGGAACACTGCACGATTCTCTTTGCAAAGACTGGCCAGCAAGCCATGGACCTCTTTATCGAACATCAGCCTGCACTTGTCATCAGCGACTGGAGCATGCCCGACATCAGCGGCATTGAACTGTGCCAGCGGATCCGCCGAGACCACAAAGAGTTCTATGCCTACGTCATCCTCGTCACCGGCAACACTGATAAAGAGGAAGTGATTGAAGGTCTGGCCGCCGGGGCCGATGACTACTTAACAAAGCCCTTCCATCCTGGAGAACTGCAAGCCCGGGTGAGAGTCGGCCGCCGCATCGTCGATCTTCACCGCGAAGTACAGGACAAAAATCGACAACTGGAAGAGATGGCCCTGAGCGACTCGCTTACCGGCCTGCCCAATCGCCGTGCGATCGATTTCTGGGCCAGTCGCCAACTCAGCGCGGCAGTACGTCACGACTTCCCCATCTGGGTAGTCATGGCTGATCTGGATCATTTCAAGAGCATCAATGATACGCACGGCCATGACGCCGGAGACGCCGGAGACATCGTGCTCAAGAGCTTCGCCGAGATTCTCAGGTCCAATACACGCAGGTCAGATATTTGCGGCCGCCTCGGCGGCGAAGAATTTCTGGTGGTCATCACGCACGCACAGAAGGAAAATGCGACGATTGCAATTGAGCGGGTCCGCCAGCAATTTGCCGCCCAGAAGTTCACTGTCGGACACCGCACTTTCGGTGCGACCGCAAGCTTCGGAATTGCTGGCATCCGCTCAACCACGAGCCCCGATTTCAATGACCTAGTGACTCGTGCAGACGCAGCTCTGTACGCCGCAAAGGGTCAAGGGCGTAACCGCGTCGCGTTCGAAACAGAAGCGACTGTGTCAACCACTAATGAAGGATAAGAACGGGAAAAGCGGTAAGTCGTCAATCAAAACTAACTGCGCGGCACCCTCAGTCGTAATGTCTCCCAAGCGTTAACCCTCGGGCGCCGTGTGAGAGATCCGAAAATCGGACTTTGGTAACTTTCCATCGAGCACCGCTTGTTTAGAATTAGTTTATCCCCAGAATTTCAATCGTACAGACCAGGCGGCCGTCGCTGTGAATTCCCAATCTCCGTCCGAGCGTCCAAAGCCGCCGTCTCTCCGAATGCGGCAAGTCGAGGGCCGTGAGTGGTGGCTTTGGGGCTCCGCCGTAGCCGTCACCCTGGTCCTGACCTTCGGTATCCTGTCATTAACCTTTCCCGGTTTTCATTTACCTACCGACGGTGTTTATTCGCTGAATCTCAAAGAATGGGTTCGCGGACTGGCCGCTCTCGTCCTGCTATTCGATATTTACACGGTTTACCAACAGCGAGAGTTGCAGCGAATCCGCCGCCAGTTGGGGGAGCGCGAACGTCTGTTTCAATTGATTACGGAGAATGCCGCCGACATGATTGCCGTGATCGACCGCAACGGACAGCGCCTCTATAACAGTCCGGCATATCAAAAGATATTAGGATATGACCCCGAAGAACTGGCAGCCACTTCTTCAATGGATCAGATCCATCCCGATGATCGCGCACGCGTGCTCGAAGCGGCGGAAAAAGCTCGCAACACCGGCCGGGGTGAACGCCTGGAGTATCGCATCCGCCATAAAAACGGTTCCTGGCGCTTCATTGAGTCCACTGCCAGCGCGATTCGCAGCCCGGAAGGCGAGACCGAAGGCCTGGTCATCGTGAACCGTGACATTACGGAGAGGAAGCGGGCCGAGGAAAAGCTGGACCACCTGTCCTTCCACGACGGCTTGACCAATCTCCCTAACCGCGCTCTCTTTCTCGACCGGTTGCAACGTGCGATTACTCAGGCACGGCGGCACTCCGACTTCAGATTCGCTGTGCTGTTCATCGACATTGACGAATTCAAAGTAATCAACGACAGTCTCGGCCATGCTGCTGGCGACGCATTGCTCCTCCAGATCGCGCAGCGTTTAAGCGTCTGCCTTCGCGGTGCCGATACTGTTTCACGTCCCCGCCTTGGTGGCGCCGCGGGGCCGCTGTTGGGCGAGAGCACGCTAGCCCGGCCCGGAGGTGACGAGTTCACCGTCCTCATCGAGGAGCTTCATGACCCTAGCGACACCATTCGCGTTGCCGAGCGCATTCAGCAGAAATTGGCGGTTCCTTTCGACTTGAATAGTCAAGAGATCGTCTTGACCGTAAGCATCGGTGTTGCTTTCAGTGGCAATGCCGGAGCGGAGGCGCAGGACGTCCTGGGCGATGCCGAGATTGCCATGTATCGCGCCAAGAGCGCGGGCAAGGGGCGCTGTGAAGTATTCGACCATGCGATGCATGCCAGTGCCATCAAACGCTTGCAGCTCGAAACCGACCTGCGCAAAGCCATTGAGTTAAACCAACTCCGCGTTTACTACCAGCCCATCGTGTCCTTGCGCAACGGCCAGATCGTTGGGTTCGAGGCGCTCAGTCGCTGGCAGCGTCCCGAAGGTTTGGTCATGCCCGCAGAATTCATTGCCGTTGCAGATGAGACCGGTCTCATCTTGCCCATTAACCGTCAACTGCTATACGACGCTTGCCGGCAACTCCGTGCCTGGCAGGCGCTTTTTCCTTCGGATCCGCCCCTTACGCTCAATGTAAACATCACGCCCAAGCAGTTTGCGCAACCTGAGCTGGCTTCTCAGATTGGCAAGACTTTACAGGAGACCGGACTGGATCCCAGCTGTCTCAATTTGGAGATCACGGAAACGATTGCCATGGCCGATGCCAAGAGGTCGGCCGTTGTGCTTTCCGAATTAAAAGCGCTCGGCGTCAGTCTGGACATCGACGACTTCGGCACTGGCTACTCCTCCCTCAGCCGACTGCAAGGTTTCCCGGTGGATACACTAAAGATCGACCGTGCCTTCATCTCGCGTATAGACACCGACCTCGCAACCCATGAAATTGTTCGCGTCATCGTTATGCTCGCCCATGGCCTACGCCTGAAGGTCGTCGCGGAAGGTGTTGAGACTCAAGCCCAGGTGGACCTGCTGAAGGATATTGGCTGCGAACTGGCACAGGGCTACTTCTACTCGAAGCCAGCCACTGTCGAGGCAATCGAGCAGCTCTTGAGTAACAACCGTGCGGCACGCGACTCAGCAGCACGAGCGGCTAGTTCCACATCCGCATGAAACCTAAAACGGGTCACTGAATGCTGTGGGGGTGTTTCAATAGCTAGCCGCCTACATGCAATGGTGGTCCCAATAGTGCGTTGATGTATTCTCCGAGACCTTATTTGCAGTGGTGATTAGCGAAGGCACAGCGCATGCAGAGTAGAACATCGTCGATGCTTTCCCACGCTTTCGGCAAGAGCCGAATACCTCATGGCACTGGCGGGAGGCCGACCTTGGCTGCCACTTCGCGAAACTCCTGGTTCTGATGCAGGTGCTGGAATTCGCCGTTGGTGAGGAGCGTGGTGATTCGGAGGTCGTGGCGCTGCCAGGCGATTTCGAGATACTTCAGAGCATCACTATCCTGGCCCAGGGCCGCATAAGCGTCGGCCACGTCGAAGGCCGAACCGGTGCCGTGGTCGAATGATTCCCGCCGGGTGGTGAGGCGTTGCTCGAGCAGTCCCCGGCGGCCGCCACTGGCGTAGGCTGCTTTCTCCAGATCGATGTTTTTCTGCGCCTTGGCATCGTGGCGCAGACGCGCGACCGTCGCGCTTTCCGTGAAGTATCCCGCGTAATTTCCCTCGCGAAAATAGATGTCCTCTGCCAGGTAGCGGTGTGGAGGAACAAATTCTGGCTGAGAAGTTGCGAGTTGCGTGAGCAGCGTTCTGGCTTCTTCTGCTTTTCCTGCCGCTGCGAGAATGCATCCTTTGTCGGCAAGGATAGCAGTGGAAGAAGGATCGAGTTGCCGCGCGCGCTCGATCTCGGCCAGCGCTTCCTGAGTACGCTCGGTCTCGATGAGGAAGGTGGCGTACCAGTGGTGGGCGCGGGGCAAGCCCGGATTCAATTCGATAGCCCGCTTGAACTCGCGTTCGGCCGTGGCCACGTCGAAGAATCCCCAAAAACTGGCAAAGGCGAGCGAGTTGTACGCTTCGGCAGAGTTGGGGTCGAGCTCCACCGCTTTGGCAGCGGCGGCCCGGGCGCGCGGAAAGGCTTCCTGCGCAGGCAAGACGCTAAACTCTCGCAGCAGGTTATAGCTGTCGGCCAGGCCCACATAGGGAGCTGCATAACTGGGATCATGCACGATGGCCTGGGTGAAGAAATCCACCGCCTGGTTCAGATCGTCAGGCGTGCGCTTTTCGAAATGATAACGGCCCTTGAGGTAGAGATCCTGAGCTTCGGCGCTAGGCGGCTGCGGAGCAGCCAGCGCATTCTTGTACCGGGGTTCGCGATGGCCGAAAGAAAGGGCAAGAAACGAGCCGGTGATCAGAACCAGGGGCAGGATCCATAAGAAATCTCTGGTCGACGACACCGGGGATGGTGGCGGAACGAGGCGAATATCGGGGACGGGAAAATCGGCCGGAGGATTAACGGTGACCACATGGACGGGGATGGTTGGGCTCCGGTTGCCATCGACGGACGCGGCTACTCTGGCAGGGATCTCGACGGGCTCCCAGTTATGGTGCGGAGCCTGCAGCCATTCTGCCAGCTCGTCGGCGTAAGCAAAGACGCCACCGCGGACACTACCCGGCACGCGATAGACCGGAAGCGCGCGTTCTTTTTCCCAACGTTTGACTGTGCGCTCGTCGCGATCAAAGAAGGCAGCAATTTCCTTCCAGGAATCTAAACGCTTCTTCGCCGGGAGAGGCTCACTATGAGCGGCCATAAGCTTTCAATGCCTTGAAACCCTGAAAGTTTTTTCAGCTGATGCAAGCAAGGCTCGCGTAGTGTAGCTTTGATCGTCCGCCCTGGGAACGCCACGAACGTGCCTTGGCGTGGCCCGATCGAGGTAGGGAACGCGCGAACGGACCGAGATCCGCGCCCAGCCTGCCATTAGAGACTTTCGTCTGCGGTTGACTTGTTCCGGCGGGACGCGCCATACTTCCTCGCTACAGTCGTCGCTAACCCGGTTGCACTGGTGAGCGTTTCTGCGATGCCGCGGCTGGCAAGGGTTTTGCTGCAATCTCCCAGGAGGATTCCAATGCCCCGAAGTTTTCGTGTGGCGCGAAACTTTTTCCCGCTTCTACTGGTTGCAACGGTCTTCATTCCACTCGCTTCGGCCTCCGGTCCTTATGTGATCGGCTCGGCCAATACAGTGACTGCCGATCCCAATGTGACGCGGCCTTCGACCACGCCTTGCGTGGTGCAGCTTTTCAGCGGGGCGCAGTTCTACGATTTCAACGTAGAGAACTTCAGCTACGCTCCGCCCGCCGACTGTCCCGGCCCCTGGGCCAAGGTCGTGCTCGAAGCCGACATCAGCCTGAACGCAGGCATTCAATACGACCGCACCGCCAATTTCTGGCTCGGCCCGGTGAACATTTATTTCGGCACCACAGCGGAGCCCTCGAACATTGGTCCGTCGTGGCATATCGAGAACGACCTCACCGATTACAGTTCGATCTTCTACACCGCGCAGACTGGTCAGGCGAACATTGGAAACACTTTGTGTTGCGGGCTCACTTCGACCATCTATGCTTCGGCAGAGTTGGAATTCTATCCCTTGGCCAAGGGCGAGAAGCCGCCCGTAGCGGCCGACCACGTTCTGGCGCTCTCGGGCGGTGCTTCTGGCGGCACGGTCGCACTGAGTTCAACTTCCAGCACGCTCGCTGGCACCTTTACCCTGCCCACGAACGTCGAGAAGGCGTATTTGGACGTGTATTCCCAAAGCCAGTCGGATGATGAGTTCTGGTACACCTGCGTGGCCAATGATGTTGCCGCGGAACTGGAGAACTGCGGCAATACGGGCTTCCGCGAAACTGAGATCGCCATCGATGGGAAACCGGCGGGCGTAGCTCCGGTTTCTCCCTGGATTTTCACCGGTGGAATCGATCCTTATTTATGGTTCCCCATCCCCGGCGTGCAGACGCTGAACTTCAAGCCTTATCGCGTCGACCTCACGCCTTTCGCCGCGGTGCTGAGCAATGGCGATCCGCACACGGTTTCGCTGAGCGTTTACAACGCCGACAACTATTTCTCGGATACTGCGTCGCTGCTACTCTATCTTGATTCGGGCAGCACGCAGGTTACCGGCGCCGTCACGGAAGACACGCTGACCGCAGCACCGTCTCCCGTGGTCACCGAGAACCTGAACGTGCAGCCGACTTTCACCAAGGGCACGGTCAACCTGAAATCGAATCGCAGCTTTACGATCGCGGGCTACGTCAACACTTCGCACGGCAAGGTGACGACCAAGGTCGAGCAGAATGTGAGCTTCTTCAACAACCAGTATTACGACATCACGAGTACCGTGTATTTGGAAAACATCTCGCTTGGTTCTTCAGTGTGGTCAACGACGACAACATCAGGCGGAGGCGAGACCACCGTCACCAGCCAGTCGTTCAACTTCCCGCTGACCTTGGACCTCAACGAATTTGTGGTGTCGAGCGGAGACACGGATCTGACCACGAAGGCGACTCAGACCTACGAGTCGTCTGTGAACACGTGGAAGAACAATTGGCCGACCTATTCTAGTTTCGAGTCGAACACCGGGCACCATGTAGACACGGTCGACTACAACACTTTCCTCAATTCGGATCAATCTGCCGAGCAGCAATATTTCTCCTGGGGCTCGAACAGCGCACCGTACTTCTGCAGCATTTCTGCGAAGGCCAACGCGCTGACCGCCTTTAGCCCGGGGTGCGCGAAGTAAGGTGCGCGAAGTAAGACGGGCGAACTTGGGGAGCGAGAGACTCGCGGCTTCTGGATTTCCGAGGGATTCTCGTGTATGCATGAATAGGTATGCGCAGACTCTTATCTCGCCTGGCCATAGGTCTGCTCGTCGCCTACGCGCTGTTTGCCGGGTTTGTCGCTTGGGCGATGCATCAGTCTCCCGAAACCTTTGGCCGCGTGATGGCTCGAATGCCGGGAGTCGCCTATGCGGTCGTTCCATTTGAAACGATGTGGGTTCATGCACGCGCTGGGCAGTTGCAGCCCGGCGATGCGGCACCGGACTTTTCCCTGGCCAAACTGGACAAGAGCGCCAGCGTCCAGTTGTCGTCACTCACGGCGCATCAACCCGTGGTGCTCGTATTCGGCAGTTACACCTGACCCCCGTTCCGGCGGGAGGTTCCCGCTCTCAACCAGCTTCACGATCAGTACAACCAGCAGGTTGCATTCCTCATCGTGTACATCCTGGAAGCGCATCCCAGCGATGTCTGGCAGACCGAGAGCAATGTGAAGGACAAGATTGTTTTTGCCAGTCCTCGCGACGCCGAGGAGCGCAGCCAGGTCGCGGGCACCTGTGTTCGCAAGCTCGGAATCAAGTTTCCCGCCGTGCTTGATGGGTTCGACAACGCGACGGAGAAGGCCTATACCGGCTGGCCTGATCGAATCTACCTGATCGACCGAGGAAATCGCGTGGTCTACAAGAGCAAGCCGGGCCCTTTCGGCTTCAAGCCGGCCGAATTGGAGCAGGCGCTGAAGCAATTGTTCGCCAGGAGCGGCTAAGCCGGCGGGCGGGTGATCGCTCCCTGCGAGGCCGACAAAACCAGGGCCGCGTACTTGGCGAATACGCCGGCGGGATAGCGCGGCTGCGGCGGCTTCCATTCTTTCATGCGTTGGCGCAGAACTTCGTCGCTGATCTCAACCTCCAAGACGCGTTTGCTGATATCGAAGTGGATCATGTCGCCGTCGCGCACCGCGGCGATGGGGCCGCCCAGCGCGGCCTCCGGGGAGACGTGGCCGGCCATGAGCCCGTGTGTCGCTCCGCTGAACCGGCCGTCGGTCAACAACGCAACCGACGATCCCAAGCCTTCGCCTACGATGGCTCCGGTGACGCTTAGCATTTCGCGCATGCCTGGTCCGCCCTTGGGGCCTTCGTTGCGGATGACGACGACGTCGCCGGCCTTAATCTTCTTCGAAGTCACGGCTGTCATAGCGTCTTCCTCACAATCGAAAACCCGCGCCGGACCGCGCTGTTCCAGCCGCTCATGCCCGCTGATCTTGGCCACGCAGCCTTCGGGAGCAAGATTTCCCTTCAGGATGACGAGCCCTCCAGTTTTCTTCAGCGGACGATCGAGCGGCGCGATGACGGGCTGCCCCGGAGTTTCTTTTGCGTCGTTGGCTTCCTCGGCGAACGTCCGGCCTGTGACCGTAAGCGTGGAGCCGTCGGCGCACCTGGCATCGAGCAGGCGTTTTGCGATGACGGGGATGCCGCCAGCTTTGTCGACGTCGGCGGCAACGTATTTTCCCGAAGGCTTAAGATCGGCCAGCAGCGGAGTGCGCTCGCTGATTCGCTGGAAGTCGTCAATCTCGAGCGCGACGCCGGCTTCGCGCGAGATCGCCAGCAAATGCAGCACGGCGTTGGTCGAGCCGCCGGTCGCCGCCACGGATGCGATCGCGTTTTCAAAAGCTGCGCGGGTGAGAATGCGGCGCGGCAGGATGCCGGCTCTAAGAAGATTCAGCACGACTTCGCCGCAGCGGAATGCGACTTCGTCCTTGCGCGCGTCCATCGCGGGCACGCTGTTGAAGCCCATGGGAGACAGCCCGATCGTCTCCATCACGGTCGACATGGTGTTCGCCGTATATTGGCCGCCGCACGCGCCCGCTCCGGGGCAAGCCACGTTCTCGAGGTCGTGCAATTCCTGGTCAGTAATTTTTCCCGCAGCGTTCGCGCCCACGGCTTCAAACACATCCTGAATGGTGACGTCCTTGCCGCGATAGCTGCCCGGCGCGATGGTGCCGCCGTAGAGCACGAGGCCAGGAAGGTCCATGCGCGCGAGAGCCATGGCCGCCGCCGGAATTGTCTTGTCGCAGCCCACCACGCATACTACTGCGTCAAACAATTGTCCGCGGCACACCAGTTCAATCGAATCAGCGATCAGTTCGCGGCTTACCAGCGAAGCGCGCATTCCTTCTGTGCCCATGGTCTCGCCGTCGGAGATGGCGATGGTGTTGAACTCCATGGGAGTGCCGCCGGCGGCGCGAATGCCTTCTTTCACTTTGGCCGAAAGCCGCCGCAGGTGAAAGTTGCAAGGCATGGTTTCGATCCAAGTGTTGGCGACGCCGATCAGCGGCTTGCCGAGGTCGGCGTCGGTGAAGCCAATGGCTTTGAACATGGAGCGCGCCGGAGCCCGGTCGCGCCCGTCAGTAATTCCGCGGCTGCGATGTTTGAGATCCATGATTAGCAAAGATTAGAACATGAGTTGTGATTCTGAGCGAAGCGAGGGATCCTGGTCTCTGTCCGCAGCGAAGGCACGGGTGGCGCTGGCAAGAACCAAGATCCCTCGCTTTGCTCGGGATGACAAGTTGAGGTTAGCCAGGAAAAACGGGAACCCGCGGCGGAATCGATGCCCAACCCACAACCTATGCCAACGCTGCGCGCGTCGACTGCTCCGTGATGCTCTCTGAAGCCGGCGGAGGCGCTCCCCACGCCGGAACTTCCTGCTCATGCAAAACCGCCCGCGACCGCACCTCGACGACATCGACGATGGAATACCACTCGCGGTAAAGCTGGCCAATCTGCTTGGGGTTGACTTCCAGCAGCATGGTGACCGCATAATCCTGCCCCGCGCCCTCAGCGTGCACCGTAGTAAGATCGAGCCCCCGGCGCGAAACTGCGTTGAGGATGCGCATCAGCGTGCCCTGCGCGTTGCGATAGCGGATGTGAAAGATTTGCATGCTCGCTCCCTAAACTAAATTGAGTCATTGAGCGATTGAGTCATCGGATCATTGAAAAATCGCCGTAGTCTGAGTTTTTCAATCGCACAATCGCCCGATCACACAATCGCTCAATTCTTATTCGTCCCCGTAAACCATTTCGGACAATGCCGCTCCCGCCGGAACCATGGGATAAACGTTCGCTTCGGGGGCGCAATCAAACACCAGCAACTCCGGTCCCGGCGAGCGCAGAAAGTTGTCGATGAGGTCTCCCGTCTCGGCCGACACGGGAAACTCGACCATGGCCGCCTCGTTCAGCCGCCATCCGTGAATCTTGTAGGCCTTCGCAATCTCGACGAAATCCGGATTGTCGCTCAAATCCGTTTCCGCATAGTTGCGCTCGTAGAAGAGCTGCTGCCACTGCCGCACCATGCCCAGATATTTGTTATCGACGATTACCATTTTTATCGGAAGCCCGAGCCGGTGCACCGTGGCCAGCTCCTGTATGTTCATCTGGAAACCGCCATCGCCGGAAACGCAAAGCACGCAAGTATCCGGCTTCGCGAGTTGCACACCCACGGCAGCGGGCAGGGCGAAACCCATCGCTCCCAGGCCGCCCGAAGTAATGAAGCCGCGCGGCGAGGACGAACGGTAACGCTGTGCGGCCCACATCTGGTGCTGGCCTACATCCGCGATGATCACGTTGTCCTGCGGCAGGCGGCTGAAAAGCTCGTCGAGAAAACGAATGGTCGGCTGTGCCAGTCCTCGCGGATCAAGCTCCGCTCGTTCCGCTCCGCAGGCCACGGCGCGCCAGCCGCTCCAGTCGGGCAGGGAAGCCTTGCGTGCTTCTGCGTGAAAGGCTGGAATCGTATCCGCGAGATTCCCAATCACCGGCACGTCGCAGGCCCGCACCCGGTCAAGCTGCGCCGGATCAATCTCAAAGTGGACGATCTTTGCGTTGGGAGCAAAGCGCGTAGGATCGCCGGTGACGCGATCATCGAGACGCGCCCCGAAAACCATCAGCAAATCGGTTTCATGCAAGGCGGTGTTAGCCGCGCGGGTTCCATGCATGCCGACCATGCCCAGGTAATACGGAGATTGGGGAGGAACGGCGCCGAGTCCGTGCACGGTAGCGAAGGTAGGGACATTTAAATCGTCAAGCAGGCGCCGCAATTCCGGAATCGCTCCTGAAAGCTTCGCGCCCGCACCCACCAAGGCCACCGGGCGTGTCGCTCGTTGCAGCAACGCCACAATCGTGTCGCTGAACGCGCCTTCGGCTTTCGCGTCGGCGGGCCGGGCGTGCGGCTTGAACTTCACCGGCCCGGAGAATTCCTTCTTAGCCTTCAATATGTCAGTAGGAATGTCGATGACGACCGGTCCCGGACGTCCGCTGCGGGCCCAGTAGAATCCCTCGGCGATCGCATCTGGAATTTCGTCGATCGTACGCACCAGCCGGCTCCACTTGGTGAGCGAAAGCGTCACTCCGAAAACGTCAGTCTCCTGAAACGCATCGGTGCCGATCATCGCTGTCCGCACCTGCCCGGTGATGCAGACCAGAGGAACCGAATCCATCTTGGCATCGGCAATTCCGGTCACCAGGTTGGTCGCGCCCGGACCGCTGGTAGCCATGGCCACGCCAACTTTTCCCGTAACCCGCGCGTACCCTTCTGCCGCAAACACAGCGCCCTGCTCATGCCGGGTGAGGACGTGCCGCACTCCGCTCCCGTCCAAAGCGTCGTAGAGCGGCATGATCGCGCCGCCGGGGTAGCCGAACACCAGGTCGACCCCTTCGGCGCGTATGCACCGCAAAACGATCTCTGCTCCCTTAAGCATTCGTTGTCATCCTGAGCGAAGTTTCCGTCCACGAAGTGGAGGGAAACGCAGTCGAAGGATCCCTACCTGCAGCACCGCGCTTAAGCATTCACGACCTGTTTAGGTTCTGGCTTCGGAGCCTCCGCCGGCTTCTTCGCTTCGCGGCCGGGCAGCCAGCTCATCATGCCGCGCAACTGCGCGCCGACAATTTCAATCGGATGCTTCTGCTCTTTCTCCCGCAACTCGGCGAAGTTGTAGCCGCCGTCTTTGTTCTCTTTGATCCACTCGCGAGCGAACGTGCCATCCTGAATGTCGGCGAGAGTTTTCTTCATCGCCGCCCGCGTGGCATCGCCCACAACCTTCTCACCGCGTGTCAGGTCGCCGTACTCGGCCGTGTTCGAAATCGAATATCGCATGCGCCCGAGGCCGCCTTCGTAGATCAGGTCGACGATCAGCTTCATCTCATGCAGGCACTCGAAATAGGCAATCTCCGGCGCGTAGCCGGCCTCGACCAGCGTCTCGAATCCCTTCTTGATCAGCGAAGTCAAACCGCCGCACAGCACCGCCTGCTCGCCGAACAAATCGCTCTCAGTTTCTTCGCGGAACGTAGTCTGCAGCACGCCCGCGCGGGTCGAGCCAATGCCATGCGCATAAGCCAGGGCAAACTCATGGGCCCGCTTGCTCGAATCCTGCTGAATCGCGATCAGCGACGGCACCCCGCGCCCCTCGGCGTAAACCCGCCGCAACAGATGGCCAGGGCTCTTGGGTGCGATCATCACCACGTCCACATCGCTGGGCGGGACGATTGTCTTGAAATGAATGCTGAAGCCGTGCGAGAACCCCAGAATCTTTCCGGGATGCAGGTAGGGCTGGATGTACTGCTCATAAACCGCTGCCTGCGTCTCATCCGGCGTGAGCACATGGATCCAGTCAGCGCGCTTGGCGGCCTCATCCGGAGCCACTACGACCATGCCATCGGCGCGAGCCTGCTGCGCGCTGGGGCGGTTGGGCTCAAGGCCCACCAGTACCTTGTAGCCGCTGTCGCGCAGGTTCTGCGCCTGCGCGTGCCCCTGGCTGCCGTAGCCCAGGATGGCGATGGTTTTGCCCTTCAGGGCTTCGGGGTTCGCGTCGTGTTCATAGAAAATAGTAGCCACCAGCGTGCTCCTTTCGTTCACAAGGGGAGGAAAGATGCCCTTGCTGTTTGGGGATAAGTCGCTAACCGACCGGTCGGTCGGTTACTAAGGAAATGCTACCTTTGCCCGTGCCTCATGTCAAGCGCGAAGTCATGTTCCGGGTAGAGCCCCTTCGATCTGGCGTTGGCAATCCAGTCCGCAACTGTTTACCATGTCACCCGATGACCCGCGAGACCGTGGTCGAGTCCCGTCAGGAAATTCTGCGCACCGCCGCGCGCCTGTTCCAGAAGCGCGGCTACGACGCGACTTCCATGAACGACATCGCGGCCGCGCTCAAGCTGAGCAAAGGCGGCCTCTACCACCACTTCCAGAGCAAAGACGAAATCCTCTACGAGATCATGAACCACGCCATGGAGATTACTGAGGAGCGCGTGCTCAATCCCGTGCGCGGCATCGCTGACCCCGAAGAGCGTCTGCGCGCGCTGATCCGCCTGCACATCGAGGTCGTGCTGAGTCCCCGTGATCGCGAAATCACAGTGATGCTGCACGAGAACCATCCCCTGCCGCCGGCCCTGCGCAAGCGCATCAACATCCGCAAGAAAGATTACATTCACTTCCTCGAAAGCCTGATGACCGAGGTCCAAGACAAAGCTCAGGAAAAAGTTCAGAACAAGGCTCAGCATCGCGCGAGAGGGAAAGTCAGCCCGCGCGCGGCCGCCTTCGCCCTGCTCGGCATGATCAACTGGATCTATCAGTGGTACAAACCGGAAGGCGAACTGCAGGCGCAAAACCTGATTCCGCAGTTCACCGACCTCATTTTCGGAGGCATCTTCGCTTGAGGGATGAAAGAATATGAAAACCTTTTTCGCTACCCTTCCCGAGATCGCCGAGCAGCGAGCTGTGAGCGGCAGGCCATACCGCGAATTTATGCGAGTACCTGCAATGAGCGCCGGCCTCTACGTTCTGCCCGCCGGAGGCACAGACCACCAGAAGCCGCATCGCGAGGACGAGATTTACTACGTGATTCGCGGACGTGCCCGCTTCAAAGCCGGCTTCGAAGACCGGGAGGTTTCCGGCGGTAGCGTAATCTTCGTAGCAGCCGAAATCGGCCACCGTTTCTACGACATCACGGAAGAACTCGAGGTTCTGGTTTTTTTCGCGCCGGCCGAAAGCTAGACTCGCGCACCCAATGGATTACGAGATCTCACCCATGCAGCCGGGAGACTGGCCCGCGGTTCGCGAAATCTACGCTGAGGGCATCGCCACCGGCCAGGCAACATTCGAAACCCTGCTCCCTGACTGGGAGAAGTGGGACCGCAGCCATCGCCAGGATTGCCGCCTGATCGGGCGCGGGGGCGGCCAGGTCGTAGGTTGGGCCGCGCTCAGCCCAGTCTCCGCCCGGCGCGTCTACTCGGGAGTTGCGGAGGTCTCCGTCTACGTGGCCGCTGCAGCGCGGGGCCGTGGCGTCGGCACAGCGCTTCTGAAGGCGTTGATTGAAGAATCCGAACGCTGCGGTGTGTGGACGCTGCAAGCCGGCATTTTTCCCGAAAATGCTGCCAGCATCGCGATCCACAAGTCCTGCGGATTCCGCGAAGTTGGGAAAAGGCAACGCATCGGTAAACTCGGCGAGACGTGGAAAGACGTGCTCCTGCTGGAGCGACGAAGCTCGGCGGCGGGCATTTAGTCGAGAGCTTACTCACTCGCTACAAGGTACTCGATACTACTTAGCCGGAATCCAATAGATCTCTTCCTTGACCCCGGTCTTGTCGAGGAACCCGCGCCGCTTCAGGATCGCCTTGCTGTTCGCAATCATGTCAGGATGCCCGCACAAGTAAGCGGTCGTATTCGTAGCATCGAGTTCCCAGTGATCGGCATATTTGCGCAGAATGTCGTCGGCCCGGCCGATCTCACCCGGCCAGTCGGCGTGATCCCACGGACGGCTCACCGTGGGCACATACTTGAACCAGGGCAATTCCGCGTCGAACTGCGTCAACTCTTCTTTGTAGCCGAACTCCCACGGCCGGCTCGCGCCGTTCAGCAGGTAAAGCTTGTGACTGCCGTCGAAGCGCCCTTCCTTCCAGTCTTTCGATAGCGCCCGCACAAAACTGACGAACGGAGCCACTCCGGTTACAGTCGAAACCAGCAGATGATTCTTGCGCCCGCTCTCCGTATCCAGCGTAAATTTGCCCTTCGGCACTTTACGCATCAGCAGTCCGTCGCCCGGTTGCAGCTGGTGCAGCCGCGGGGTGAGCGCTCCTTCCGGCACCAGCTCAAAGAAAAACTCGATCTTATCTTCGAAAGGAGCCGAGACAATCGAATATGGACGCTCCGTGCGCTTGCCGTCGTGTTCTACTCCCAGCGTGGCGTACTGACCGGGCGCAAACTTGAACTCCCCGCCCGGCTGGATGCGAAACATCCACAGGTCCGGCGCGAAGTCGACGCGTCTGGTAACCCGCGCCTGGAAAAACTTGTCGTCCAAAGTCGTCATGAATTCAAGACCTCACCTCGTGAGCCAATTAGATGCCACGGTGAAAGCGGAGAATGCAGCCGGCTGAAGTGGACAGATAATACACGCCGAGTGCGAAGATGACAACCGAACGGTCGTTCGATTTTCGAAAATCGTCTTACCCCTTACACCTTTTCACCACAGAGTCACAGAGTCACAGAGAAAACCTCCAATATCTCTTCTGGTTTTCCTTTGCCTTCTCTGTGTCTCTGTGTCTGTGTGACTCTGTGGTGAATAACGTTGCGCCCCTTACTTGCCAACCACCAGCACCACAAAGCTATCCGGCAAAATACTCCGCCGGGGATGCGGGTTATCCGCCGTAGCGGCTGGAGGCGGACCAAACTTCGCCGTCACCAAGTACACATTGTGCGTCTTCGAGTCCAGCGCCATGGTGCGCGCTCCCGCCTGCGTCGGAACATTTTCCGCCACGCTGAATTTATCCGGCGACTCCTCCCGCACCACGGTCAAAACGCCTTCGCCGCAGGATGCAAAAGCCAGTCCGGTTTCGTCGTCGAATATGGTCGCGTCCACACCGTCACCAATTGCCGGCGTCGCCAGAACCTTGCCGGTATCCGCATTCACCACGGCCATCATCTTTTCGCAGCCCACAAACAGGCGACGATTCTTACGGTCCATCGACAATCCTGTGGGCGATTCGCAAGGCGCCAGCGGCCACGTCGACTTGACCGCCAACTTGTTCGGATCAATCGCCGCCAACTCGCTCTTGTCTTCGATGTTCACGAAAATCTCGCCCTTGCCATCGCTGGCCGCAAATTCCGGCTTGCCATCCAGTTTGATCGTGCCCAGCACCGTTCCCCTCGCCGCATCGATGGCGGTCGAATCCTGGCTTCGACCGTTGAATGTGAAAACCCGCCGAGTCGCCGGATCGTAGAGAATCGCATCCGGATTTTCTCCCGCCTTTACTTTGCTGATTGTCGCCAGCGTCTTGAGATCAAAGATGCTGACCGTGCCTTCACGGCCGTTGCTGACGAAGCCGCGCCCCAACTCCGGCGCCAGCGCAATGCCATGCACGCCCGGCGTGTCCGCAATGTCGCCCACTGTCTTACCTGAATCGAGATCGAGCACGAGGACGTGAGTCGCGCGCGAAATATAAAGCCGCCGCGCCGCCGCATCCGCGATCAGATAATCCCAACCTCCGTCACCGCCGACCTTGAAAGTATTCACAACCTTATATCCCGGCGCAGCAGCCGCCAGGGCGACAGCAGTGATTATCAGAACCAGCGAAGCCGGCACCCAGCGGTGCAGCCAACTCACCTTCTCCATCATGATTTCCTCCGAAATCGCACGCGGCCGCGACCTGGCATCTAACCACAACTGGGCGGGCCCAGAAGTAACTTTACCCTATTACGTGCCGTCCCTAAACTGGGGCTATGGATGTATTTCGACCCAACTCGCCGGAGCTGGCCGTGCGCGAGCGCGAACTGTCGCCTGCAGCGCGGCGCGCGCTTCACTCCGTCGCCATGATGGCGGGTGTTGCCTGCGCGTTCCTGCTCGCGATGGGGGGAGGGCCCGTCGCCGTCTGGGGAAAAACTACCGGCCTGTTTTCATCGCGGCCGACTTCTGAACTCTCCAGCGCGGAACTTTCCCCCGCCGAACTTTCCGAAACCGATCTCGATAACCAGCGACCGCAGAGACAAGCGGAGCTGCTTCTTGAGCGCGCGGTGAGCCACTCCGCGGCAGATCCAAGTCAGAACAGCGCCCAGAACGATGCCCAGATCGAAGCCCAGATCGAATCCCGCAGCGATGCCTGGCGCGGTCACCTCCAATGAGATTCGCAACTCGGCGACCTCACCACGGTCGCGCTCAATTCCAACGACCTGAGCGTGCGCGCTTCCGCCATCGAAGTGCAGCTGGCAGCCTATGGACTCACGAAGACCGAATCCACGGTCGATGCCATGGTGCGGCAAGCCGACTCGCACGATCACCGGCAAAAAATTTGGGCTCTATGGGCTCTGGGCTTGCTCGGCAACCGCGGAGTTGAGCCCGAGCGCGTCGTCCAGGTACTGGCCGCACACCTGAACGATCCCGGCAAGAATTCCGACGCGGATCGAAACCAGGATAGGAATAACGACGACAGAAATAACGACGATGGAAATCACAACGAAGACAAGGACGAAGACGCGCGCCGCTGGGCCGTCGAAGGCCTGGCTCTGGTGGGAACGACGCCGACCATCGCCCCGCTGCTAGAAACCATGCGCAACGATCCATCCCCCGTGGTGCGCGAACACGCCGCCTGCAGCCTGGCACAATCCGGCATGCTGAGCCGGAAGCAGCGCCTCATTGCGGTGCCGCAACTGATCGACTACTCCGCCGACCCCGCCCTCGATGCTCAAACTCGCGCCCGGGCTTTCCAGGTTTTGGCCGACATTACGAAACAACACCTGCCCAACGACTCCGCGGCCTGGCGCAGTTGGTACCAGAACCGCAGCCCGGAGAACTAAGCGCTAGCTGAGAATCCAAACGCAACCCATCTCAATGCCGGCGGAGGCCAGGGTGAACTCCATCCTCCACCGGCAATTAGGTCTAATGGCCGAAGCTGGCTTGTATCACTGCCCAAGTGGCGATGACACTCGCTGCCGTGGTGAAGGCGCCGTATTTCGAGTAAATTTCTCCAGCTTCCTGCTTGGCTTGCTCAATGTCGCCCGATGGATTCGGTATTTGCGGATCGGATGCGTTTCGTATTGCATGCCACTTCAGGTTCGGAAATTGCTGCAAGGCGTTGCCCACCATGGCATCCCCCATGTCGCATGCCTGGCCCAGTCCCTGAAGTTTGTAGTAGTCAGTGGAATCGTCAAAGCCGAAGAAATCAGTGGTCACAATCGTATCTCCGGCCGTGTCCCACAACTTTGGAACGGGCAGTGCCCCTGAAATGCGCGAAGCATTGATCTTGGTAAGCGCAGGAGTGATCGCCACAATCGCACCGGCTGGGATGGGAGACGTGGCAAAAGAAGCCGTTGCCCACGGCTCACTCTTGAACTGGGTCACGCAGTCAAATCTGGTGTGACCGGCGATGACAACATCTCCCAGCTTAACCTCTTTCCCGATTCCTCCGCCGGTTCCGGTGGTGATGAAAAGCTTGGGTTGTACGGTTTGCACCACCTCCGTGATCATTCTCCTGACCGGGTACGCGGGCCCGTCATAGTCGAGGTGCAAGCCCGATTTCATTAACAACACCCGGGCCTGTCCGATGCGGCATGGAAAGTACAGGCCGAGACTGTGATAGTAGCGGGCCATGTCTGCTGTTTTATCGTTGAAGGGAGCAGTGGATCCCGTGACCAGCGGAATGTAACTCGCTACATCGTGGCGATACTCATACCATTGGGACACTTGGAAGCCGGGTGTGAACAGCGCTGCCAGTGCGGCTGCTTCGGCCGACGTCCAGGTGACGACGACGGCATCGTAGCCCTTAAACTTCGACAAGTCGGCGCTTTCAGCCGGTGCCGGATGCAGCGGTGCAGGCGTGGGCTTGGTGGCGGCAGGCCATGGAACCATGCTGGGAAGCCGCTCACTCTCGCTCAGGAAGGCAGCCTCGACGCCCGCTTTTTTGAAACGCTCTTGCGGGTGCTCGGGATCATAGTTTAGCCGGAGATCTTCGACATCAACGTGATGCAAAGGGGTGAATGCGCGCTCTGCCATTTGTTTATCCTCCTCGATTGGCTTGCCGGATTTGTCTCCGCGGGCTCCGGAATGAGACGCAAAGAGTCAAAGTAAAGAGTAGAGGGAAGAAGTGCTTGGCTCCAGGCATCGGGTGCCAAGCACTTCCAATCCAGATTTCCCTAGGCCGCGACCGGATGGCCTTTGGGGAAGGCGGTTTCCAACTCGCTCATGTCAGTCACAAGTTGTTGCCAGTTGAACCCTTTGGGTGTCTTCCCGGCTTGGACCCAGTCCGGGCTGAGCAACCCGTAGGCCTCGTCGCAATATGCGTTCCAGAACTGCCAGGTCATGGTGATGTACTGACCCCAGGTGATGCAGGTGAGCCCGCGCGCGTTGTAGGTCACGATCGGAACCGCGTGGCCGCCCCAGGAACCGGGCGCTCCCTGGCCGTTGGGTCCGCCCGACGGAACTGTCCACACCGTTTGCTTCTGCGCCGACAGCGGCAGTTGCAGACCGATGTAGCAGTTGCCAAAGATGAATACGGCGTCCTTGATGTCATCGAGATTCTGCGGTTCGATCGCACAAAACGCGCTCAGTTTGTTCCCTGCCACCGGGTTGGCCAGCCAGTAGTTGAGCACGTTGATCTCAACCGCGCCCCGGTCTGATTTGGGATTGTCGGGATTGTAGTGCCCCACAATCTCATAGAGTTTCAAAATATCCTGATCGGGAAGGATCACCTGCTTCTTTTGTGCTTCCGCCGTCCATTGTTGAATACAATGGCCGACCGCGGCACAGGTGCAATCTCCCAGCGTGTTGTTCAACATCATGCCCAGGTTGGTGACTTTACTGTCATAGCTTACGGCCGCCGGCGCGGGCGGAAGGCTCGCTGTGTACTTGCTCAGCATGGGTACTCGGTTGTCGTGGTGAGCGGTTTGTTTGCCAAGTTTTACTTTGGTGAAGTCAGTCATGACGCAAGCTCCTTTGGGGGGAAGCGTTGGGAACGTCTCGTCTAGCCGGATGATGCCGGCTCAATCTAGGGATGAGGGAACTATCTCGCGCCTTTGGGATACAACCAGCAGAAGCTACCACAAAACCATAAACGCCAAATCGTCTCGCCAGGAAATTTCGGATTTCGTAACAAGGGAAAAAGTCAGTCGAAGGACATCTCTTCCCGACCGCAACCATTCCGGCTACGCCCACCAACGCGGTCTATGCCACAAAGAATCGGACGCATGGCGTTCGCCTTGCCGGGTAGGTGCGCCCCGGTCCCAGGAGGCTGTGCTGCCAACTCCACGGGGCGCACCACCCATCTCGCATCGCTCATCTCGACTTCAGAAGAAGAACGAAAAAGAACTCAAGCCTTGCGGCTAAAATTAACTTTGCCAGCGTCTAACCAATTGGCGGGTGGGGCAGGCCCTCCAGCCCTTCGTCAAAAATCGATTCTTTGCGTTGTGTGATTTTCGTCGTACTCTCATCTCTATCTACATGCGCTCGACCAAACCAACCTCCGCTTCGGTGCACTCGGCAGTCTCCGGCCTGCTGGCGGATCTCCACGCGAAGAGCGGTTGCGAAAAGATCGGGCTCACCCGCGAATCTTTTTCCGTAATTCTCTGTGAAGTAGCGACAAAGTATCTTCCCGCAGGCGCGACCCACGCGGATGCCCGCAGCTTTCTTCTAGCTCTGCGCATCGACGAACTAGCACTAGCCCAGGCCTGCGCCGCTGGCAGCAATTCTGCCTGGGAACTTTTCCTGACGCGCTATCGAGAAAAGCTCTACCAGTCGGCGCTGCGCATTGCGCGCGAAGACTCAGCCGCCCGCGACCTAGCCGACAGTCTCTATGCCGAGCTTTACGGCACCACCACACGCAACGGGGAGCGCCTTTCGAAGCTAGCCTCTTTCACCGGCCGCGGATCGCTTGAAGGCTGGCTCCGCACCGTGCTCGCCCAGGAATTCGTAAATCGCTACCGCCGCACCAAACGTGAAATCAGCCTCGACGAAGAAAGCGAAGAAGGCAGTCAATTTGCCGCGCCCCAGCCGGAGCCGTTGCCTTCCGCCGACTCCCGGCTGGAATCCGCCACCGATGCGGCCTTGGCTGCGCTCGACCCCGAAGACCGCATGGTGCTGGCAGCCTATTACCTCGACGAACGCACCCTGGCCGAAATCGCCCGCATGCTGGGCGTGCACGAGTCCACCATCAGCCGCAAAGTGGACAAGCTGGCTAAGTCGTTGCGCAAGAAAATCCTGGCGGGCATGATGCAACAGGGCATGTCACGCCGCCAGGCCGAAGAGGCGCTTGAAATGGATGTCCGCGACCTGCAAGTAGATATTCGCCGCAGTCTCGCGCAAGATTCCCCGGCACGAGCGTTCTCAGAGAAGAAAGTGCAAGTCAGGACCCGCGAAGGCTCCGGATAAGCTTCGCGAATAGTTCCGAAAGGGCGCGGCTTTCAGCTGCGCCGATACTGCAAATGGAAAGCGTTCCAAAATTCGTAGTAAAGCGGTTGCAGTCGCCCGTCGCGGATTCGCATCCCGATGCCGATCTGCTCACCGCCTTCACCGAGCACTCTCTAGCCGGTGCCGAACGGGATCACCTCATCGAGCACCTGGCGCGCTGCGGCGATTGCCGCGAAGTAGTCTCGCTGGCTCTTCCCCCGCAGGTCGAATCAAACCCAGTAGCGCACGGCGGCGAAAACTGGTTCCGCTGGCCCCTTCTTCATGGATCAGCCTGGCGCTCGGCCGCAGTCGCAGCGGGCCTGGTGCTGATCGCTTCGATTGGAGTGATGGAGTTCCGCCATCAGCAGGGCAGCGAACTGGCATCGAACGTCTCTCAAGCAAAACCCGCGATTCCCGCTCCAGCCCCAAGTGTCGACCGTTCTTCGCCGGATGCTACTGCTGAGGCTCGGACGCAGAAAGACACTCTGGCCACTCCTCAGGTCCAAATCAGGTTAGCCGGGAACAAGCGTGTCCGGTCTGCCGCGGGGAAGAATCCAACACCAGCGCCGGCCCCACAGACAGTTGAGTCCGCGGAGGCCCTGGCGCAGAGCCAGACGCAAGACCAGTTCATTCAAGATAAAGCTGCGGAGCAGTCTCCCGCCTACGCGAACCGTGTCGACAAAGCAAAGCCTGCTTTGCAGCAAGGTTCTGTTGCCATGGCGCCCGCACCTTCGTTGCACACCGATCCCAGTCTCCTGAAAGGCCCTCCGGCCCCGCGCTGGACCATTAGCGCCGGCGGCGCCTTGCAGCGCTCCTTCGATGGCGGCAAAACCTGGCTGGATGTGAACGTCGCGGAGGATGATTCAGCGCCCGCCGATTCGACTTCCCAGGCCGGAGCCAAAGGCGAGGGAAAGAAGCAAGTTGCTTTCAACGCTCAGCAGTCAGCCCCGGACGCACCCCCAATCTTTCGCGCCCTTGCCGTATCCTCCAACGCCGCCGAAGTCTGGGCCGGAGGCTCGAGTGGAGCGTTGTATCACTCCATTGATGCCGGCAACAGCTGGGCCCGTGTGCTTCCCTCTGCCGCCGGCCTCGTTCTAACCGGCGACATTCTCAGCATTCAGTTCTCAGACCCGCGGAACGGAACCGTGACTACCTCAGCCGCCGAAGTCTGGACCACGCCGGATGACGGCCAAACCTGGCAGAAGCAACCATAACTTCTGGTCACCCCTGCGCTGCGTCATCCTGAGCGGAGGCTGTGCTTCGCGGACGCGAAGACAACCGCAGTCGAAAGCCTGCCCTGAGCGAAGCGAAGGGGAACCCATGCTCGCATGCAGTACAGTCGGCCTCGCATGGAGTTTCCGCCACGCCCCGGCCTCTGTTTCCTGGCTGTTGGGCCAAATTCCAGCGCGCACCGAATCAGCACCCTCCCAAACCCGGCAAAATCCCGTTACCAAAGTGACGTTTACACTAATTCGTTAGTTCACTACTATCCATTTCGTGGTTTGGCAGTTCTGGGGGAGGGCTGCCGAGGCGTCCTGAACTGAAAAGTTCGGGGCGCTTTTTTGTTGCTTCCATCTTCGCCCCTCCCGCCTATGCTGTTTTGGCTCCACTCGCCCAATAAGGCACTTCCCGTGGAACTTTTCCCCCCCTTGCGACATTACAGAACTATGAACGAGACTTGCTGGATGCCGCGGGTCGAGGCCAGGCCGCATACCGTATGACCAGCGACGAAGCTCTGATGCTGCAGTTTCAAGGCGGCTCCACCGAGGCCTTCGACGAGCTTTTCGCCCGCTATCGCGAACCGCTCTTCGGCTTCTTTCGGCGCAGGCTGAAAAGCTGCGAGCGGGCGGAAGATCTGGCCCAGGAAACCTTCCTCGCGGTCATTCGCGCCACCTCCCGCTATGAGCCGCGCGCCCTCGTCCGAACCTATCTTTACGGTATCGCATTGAATCTGCTGGCCGCAGAACGACGCAAGCAATCGAAAGACGCACCTGTCGAGTCCAGCCCAGAACCGGCGATTAACGGTGCTCCTGATGCGGTCCTGTGGATCCGGCAGGCGCTGCAAAAGCTCGATCCATCGGAGCGGGAAATCATCATGCTCCGCGAATATGAGCAGCTCAATTATTCGGAGATCGCGGACTTGCTGCGGTTGCCTTTAAACACGGTCCGCTCCCGGCTCTTTCGAGCGCGTATGGCGTTGAAGGGCTATCTCGAATCGGAATCGAAACCCGAGCGACACGTGGCAGCTGCCGAACCGGCGAACAGCAGGGACGAACATGAGGCGCGAAATGATAAGTAACAATCATCCCATCGAGCAAGAGGACCTGATGGCCTATCTGGACGGCGAGCTTTCCACCGATCGCGCGGCCGCCACCCTGGCTCATCTGGAACGGTGCCCGGAATGCCAAACCATCGCTTCCCAACTCAGGGGCGTTTCCCGGAAGCTCATGGCTTGGGAGGTCGAGGCCTCCAGTCCCCGGCTCGCGCAAAGCATCGCCAATGCTCTTGAAACCTTCAAGCCAGAGCCCGGCAGTGATGTCAAAATCGCCCGGCAGCGTTGGCAGGATCGACTTGATCTCCGACGGTGGTCGCCACAGACATGGGGTGTTGCCGTAGTTAGTGTGGCCGTGATCGTCGTCCTGATAGTCGGCAGCATTCCAATGCGAAGGTACGAGCCTGGTCTGGGAAGCATGTCGCTGCCCCACCCCACCCCTAACATGCCTGTGAACGGACGACAGTTTGACAAACTTGAGGCGTTTATCAACCCGAAAGATTCACGACAGTCCGCCAATACCCAGACCACCATCCTGGCGTCGCCTGGAGACCTCACCGGCGGTCTCACCGGCCCGATGATCATCCGCACCGCTGCTCTTGCCCTCACGACCAGAGAATTTGACACGGCTCGCACACGCCTGGACGACATTCTGAAGCGGCACCATGGCTATGTCGGAGAGTTGAATGTCGCTACTCCGGTCGGCAACGGAAGCACCTTTACGGCGACCCTGCGGGTTCCTGCCGGCCAACTCGATGCCACGCTGGCCGACCTGAAAGGCCTGGGCCGCGTCGAATCTGAGTCGCAGAATGGTCAGGAAGTAACTGCGCAATACGTGGACCTGGAGGCGCGGCTTTCGAATGCCCGGAACACCGAGGAGCGGCTGACCAATCTCCTGCGTCAGCGTACCGGAAAACTGTCAGACGTGCTTGCCGTGGAAACCGAGATCGATCGCGTTCGCGGCGAGATCGAGCAGATGGAAGCAGAGAAAAAGAACCTGGCCAACCAGGTGACCTTCGCTACTATCACCGCGACCGTTCGGGAAGACTACCAGGCGCAGTTGCAGGTGGTGCCGGCGACGACATTCGGCCGCCTTCACAACGCCGCGGTAGAGGGCTACCGGGACATGGTTGATGGGGTGGTCGGTACGGCGCTATTCCTGCTCTCCTACGGGCCGAGTTTTCTTCTGTGGGGCGGGCTACTGTTCTTTCCTGCCCGCGGCCTGTGGAGGAGAGCACGGCGGAAGCTTGCGCAGTGACGCCCGCAAAGCCCAACGTCGGGCCTACTTCGAGCACCCCGCGCAATACCCGCCAATCTCCAACCGCGACACCACAATCCGGAACCGGCAGTCTTTCTCCACCTGCCCCTTCAGCTTCTCGAAAATATCGCTGACGAATTCCATGATCTTGCCGCAACGCAGGCAGGCCATGTGGATGTGGTCCCGGTTCAACTTGCGCTCGTAGTAATGTCCCTCACCGTGGATGTGCATCAGGTCGAGCTCGTCGATCAGGCCCTGCCGCTTGAGTAGCTTCAGCGTGCGGTACACCGTGCTGCGATCCACGCTCGCGTCCAGCTTCTGCGCCTTGCGCAAAAGCTGCGCCGCATCCAAGTGCTTAGTGGCTGTTTCCATCACCTGCAGAATGGCGCGGCGCTGTCCTGTCATGCGGATTCCGCGGTCGGCCAGATGGGATTGCAGCCGCCCTGGGATTTCAGTTTGTGGCAATGGCATTGGACCCTCCTGATGCCGTCGCAACTGGTCGCAACCGCGCTGCGACGAATTCTTTGGCCCGCTCTTGACGGGATGCGGCGACATCCGTCAGACTCAACAATGTAGTTCAGATGCGACTCGATTGCAACTAGTTTAACTCCGAATCCATCCCTTATGACCCAGCAGGCTCACAGCCCAGGATCGATATTAGTTCTAGATGCGACCGATTCGCAACTGCACGATTCGCAACCCGAGGCGACCCGCATCTCCCGATCCCGGCTTCCATTCCGAACCACCACGCAAGCCCTTGCCATCCGCGCTCTGCGCTGCCTGTGTCTCTTCCTCTCTTTGCTCGCAGTGGCTTCGGCCGGCGTCGGCGGGAGTCTCTCTGGCACAATCAAAGACCCCTCAGGCGCAGCGATCGCCAATGCCTCCGTCATTTTGGTGAACACCGGGACGGGCATCCAGCAATCCACCATCGCCGACGGCCGCGGTACCTACACTTTCCCTGTCCTTCCCGTCGGCAATTATGTTCTCGAAGTCAACCAGCCCGGCTTCAGACCCTACCGCCGCGAAGGGATTGTCCTTGACACCAGCAGCGCCCTTCTGCTCGATGTTGTCCTGCAAGTTGGCCCATGGATTGACGTCATCACAGTCAGCGATACCGCCGCTCACCTGGAGACTTCCAGCAGCCAGATGGGCGAAGTCATCAACAGCGACCAGATGAGTGTCGTGCCCCTCGATGGCCGCAGCTACACCGATCTTCTCTCGATTCAGGCCGGAGTTACTCCTGCCACGTCCATCACCTCCAGCACCGTGCAGGACGTGGGCGCCAGCGCGCTCTCGCCCTCCGGTGATCTGAATCCCGGCACCATTTCCATCCACGGCCAGCGCGAGTTCGCCAACGCCTTCATCGTGAACGGCAGCGACTCCGAAGAAGACGTAAATATGGGTACCGCCATCATCCCCAATCTCGATTCCATCGCCGAGTTTCGCATCCTCACCAGCAATTTTGATGCGGAGTACGGCGAGTTCAGCGGAGGCCAGATCACAGTCATCACCAAGTCCGGCAGCAACGCATTCCACGGCGATCTTTTCGAGTTCCTCAGAAACACTGACCTGGACGCGCGCAATTACTTTTCCCCCACTCGCGCCACCTTCATTCAAAACCAGTTCGGCGGAACCTTCGGCGGCCCCATCCGTCGAAACCAGATCTTCTTCTTCTCCGACTATCAGGGAACGCGCCAGCGCCAGGGAGTCGATACCGGCCTGATCCCGGTGCCCTCCACCGCAGACCGCAGCGGCAACCTCTCCGACCAGGCCAGTTCCTTCTACACCACAGAAATTGTGAACAAGCAAACAGTCATAGTGCCCACCCTCGTAAGCGGTTCCGCCTGGGCCGACACTCTCTCGCAGCCGCAGAGGCTCGGCTACAAGATTTCCCCCGGTGAGCCCTACTATTTTCCCGGTTGCACCAACACAAACTATTCTCCTGGAAGCACCACGGCCTGTGTTCTTCCCACGCTCCAAATCCCCAGCAAAGCATGGTCCGTTCCTGCCCAGAATCTATTGCAGTACATTCCCGCGCCGAATGCTTCCGCTACCCAATTTGCAACCTCCTCGCAAAACCAGGCCCTCCGCGACGATAAAGGATCCCTGCGCCTCGATGCCAACACTGGCTGGGGCCTGATCTCCGGCTATTATTTCCTCGACGATTATTCGCTCAACAATCCGTATCCAGTAGCCCAGGGCGGAGCCAGCGTCCCAGGTTTCAACGCGCTGTATTTGGGCAGGGCACAACTACTCAGCATTGGCGATACGAAAACACTGAACCCCACCTCGGTCAACGAGGTCCATTTCAGTTACCTGCGGGCATTCAATGACCTCGGCAAGCCGCAAGGCGGCCTCGGAGTCAGCCTGGTATCGCAGGGCTTTGTCACATCCACAGGAGCACCCAGCATCGTTGCTCTCGCTCCTCAGAACGAAGGGGTCGAAAACCTCGTCTTCAACAATTTCTCCACCGGTACCAACACCAACGAACTGAAGCAGGCAAACAATACCTACCAGTGGCTCGACAATTTTTCCAAGGTTATAGGCCGCCACACCATGAAGTTCGGCGGCGAGTTTCACTACGATCAGGTGAACGTGAATCCGATCGCCCAGTTCAACGGCAACTTCCTGTTTACCGGAAGCGAGACCGGCCTCGACTTCGCCGATTTCCTGCTCGGGATTCCCAGCCAATACAACCAGAGCCAGCTGAATCCTTTCTACGGCCGGAACAAATACACCGGCATCTTCGCTCAGGATAGTTGGCGACTAAAACCAAACCTCACTCTCAACTACGGCGTGCGCTGGGACCGCATCGAGCCCTGGTATGAAAAGTACAATCAGATTTCAACCACCGAACCCGGCAAGCAGTCCGTAGTTTTCCCGGGCGCACCGGCGGGAATTCTGTACCCCACAGACCCGGGAGTGCGGCGCACCCTCGCGCCTCCCGGGGATGAATTCTCGCCACGCCTCGGTCTCGTCTATTCGCCCGACGTATCTGCCGACACTTTCCTCGGCAAAGTCTTAGGCGGTCCCGGCAAGACGAGTCTCCGCGCCGGTTTCGGAATGTATTACACCTCCATCGAAGCCCTCACCATCGGAGTCCTCGCGGCCAACGCTCCCTACGGCACCACCTACAGCAGCCCCGCGCCGCCGACGTTCTCAAATCCGTTCGTGACCGCTTCCACTGGGCAGCCCCTCGGCCAGTATTTCCCCGTCACGTTTGCTCCATTGAATTCCTCCAGCAGCCATCCGGATTCCACCCTCGACTGGTCGCAGTACATCCCCATCAGCGGCATTCCGGCATATCCCGTAAGCAATCGCATTCCATACACCGAGCAATACATGTTCTCCATCGAGCGCCAACTGGGCAGCAATACCGTGTTCAGCGCCAGCTATGTGGGCAATCAGTCGCATCGCCTCCTGGTTCTGGTGGAATCAAACCCCGGAGACCCCGCGCTGTGCCTCAGCTTGCCTGGCTGCGGACCTTTTAAAGAAACGGAAAGCGGAACCCGCGGACCTCTGGGCTCGAATTTCGGCAGCGACACCAATCAATCCACGATCGGCAATTCCAACTACAACGCTCTGGAACTCAGTCTTCGCCACACCAGCAAGCGCTTGCAATTGTTTGCCAGCTACACCTTCAGCAAATCGATCGATCAGTCTTCGAACGTCGGGGAAGAGGTGAACCCAATCAATCCCGCGCTCAGCCGTGCCTTGTCGGCCTTCGACGTGAAGCACAACTTTGTGGCGAGCTACGCCTACGAGATTCCCTTCGAACATCTGTTCGCCGTTTCCAACCGCTGGACGAGGGACTGGACGATCTCCGGCATCACCCACTTCAGCAGCGGTTTCCCTGTGACGCTACTCAATTACGGGGACAATTCTCTGCTCGGAGCCGAACCCAATGGCATCAACAACTACGGCGTCGATGAGCCGCAATACACTCCCGGCCCGCTCGACCTGAATTCCAATCCGCGCAACGGCCAGCCTTATTTCAATACCGGCCTTTTTAGCCTCCAGCACTTGGGCGAGCCGGGCAATGCCAAGCGCCGGTTCTTTTACGGCCCGGGCATCGACAACTACGACATGGCATTGCTGAAGAGCGTTCCGCTCACCGAAACCAAGTCCCTGCAGTTCCGCTTCGAGGGATTCAACATCTTCAACCACGCGCAGTTCTACGGACCGGCTTCGATCAACGGCAACATCAACAGCTCCTCATTCGGAGAGGTGGTCAGCGCTGCGCCTCCGCGTCTGATGCAGGCTGCCGTGAAGTTCATCTTCTAGACTTAGCCGCCGACCCAGGGGGGCCTGGAGCCGCTTCCGGGGCATGGCCGCGGACGGTCCTTCCTTTTGCGACCTTCGCACCCCCCCACGCATCGAATGGCAGGTGGTACGATAAAGGGTTGGCCCCGGTTTTGGGGGCAGCATTCATAGATCGTATTCATTCACGACCGTATTAAATTTAAGATCGTCCGGGTCCCGGCCACGACAGCTCTCGTTGTCTCCGAAACATGGAGCGTCTGCCGAACAACGCGACGTTACAACTGAGGAGAGAGATTATGGCAGGCAACGGAATCGTCGAAGTGACAGATGCAAACTTCGACCAGGATGTTTTGAAATCAGACAAGCCCGTGCTGGTGGACTTCTGGGCAACCTGGTGCGGCCCCTGCCGCGCCATCGCTCCCATCGTCGAAGAACTTGCTAAGGACTATCAAGGCAAGATCAAAATCGGCAAGATGGATGTCGACGCCAACAGCTCCACCCCCATGCGCTACAAAGTCACCGGCATCCCCACGCTGCTGGTCTTCAAAGGCGGCCAGGTGGTTGAACAGCTCGTCGGCTATCGTCCCAAGGAAGCCATCGCGCAGGCACTCGACCGGCACGTCGGCTAAGGCGGCTTCTAGCTAAGAGATCGCCCGGGAGCAATCCCGGGCGTTCCTGTCTGCGTCAGGGCGTTTCCGGCAGGGCGTACTCGAAGTCGTAGGAGTGCTTCCCCGCGTCGATCTTGATCGTCATCATTCCGGTCAGGCCTTCCAGTTGACCAGTGGCGGAATCCGGGACAACCATCACGCTCAGTTGCGGCGTACCCCGCGTCATCGTACCGCTGTGTTGCAGGACAAAGCTGCCGGTGCGGCCTTTCAGTTTTCCAGTGACGCGCTCCATCGCCACGTAGCCGCCCGAGCCCTTCACTATAGTGGTCGCCGAGGAGAGCATGAATCCTCTGCTGGTTCCCTCCAGATCGCCGTGAAACTGTTTGTCGATCGACATTCTTCCCAGGCCTGCATCGCCCTCTTCGACCGCCTGTGGCGTCAGCTTCACTTCAAAGGTTCCGCCTGCATGAGTCGTCACAGCTTTCTCCTTTACCGACGCGCCCGGCGCCGCGGATTGGCTCTGGGCGCGCCCGGCCAGGCCGAGACAGAGGCAGACCAGTGCGGTGAAACTAATTCTGGGTCGAGATCGGCGTGGCATAATTTGCTGGCCTTAGTACTTTCGCAGCACGCCAATCACACGCCCTTGCACTTCCACCGACGCCGCCGGCACGACAATCGGCTTCATGGTTGCGTTTGAGGGTTGCAGGCGGATGTTGTCGCCTTCGCGGTAGAAGCGCTTCAGCGTGGCGTCGCTTTGGTCGACGAGTGCGACCACGATGTCGCCGTTG
>JBAUYE010000358.1:0-2411 GCA_049584615.1 Candidatus Sulfotelmatobacter sp. | reverse complement strand
TGATATCGGCTGCTTCGCCGGCGCGCAATAGCACAATGGTGCGTCCCGCCGCGGCAAAGTGCATCTTTGCAGTTTTATGCACGTCGTCGAGAATCCCGACAACGCCCAGAACCGGCGTGGGATAGATTCCCTCACCCAGCGTCTCGTTGTAAAAGCTGACGTTGCCGCCGGTGATGGGAATCTCCAGTTCCTCGCAAGCCTTGGTTATGCCATCGACAGTTTGCGAAAACTGCCACATGATGTGGGGCTTTTCGGGATTGCCAAAGTTGAGGCAGTTAGTTGCGCCCACCGGAGTTGCGCCCGAACACGCCACCTTGCGCGCGGCTTCAGCGACGGCGTGCATCGCGCCCAGCCGCGGATCGAGATAGCACCAGCGGCTGTTGCCATCGAGCGCCATCGCGAGGCCACGCTGCGGTTGCCCGGGATTTGCATTCTTGATGCGAATCACGCCCGCATCTCCGGCGCCCGGCGCCTCGACCGTATTGGTCTGCACCATGTGGTCGTATTGCTGCCAGACCCAGCGCTTGCTGCAGATGTTCGGGCTGGCCAGAAGCTGTTTCAGGCTTTGAGTGAAGTCGCCGGCGCCGTTGAGCTGAATGCTCTCCGGCATTTCGCGGGGCACGGGCGGCTCCCAGCGCTCGAGCGGACGTTTGTACACCGGTGCATCGTCAGTAAGCGCCTGATTTGGAATCTCGGCCACAACTTCACCGTGCTGCAGAACGCGCAGTTTGTTGTCGGTGGTAACCTTCCCGACTTCCACGGCATCGAGCCCCCACTTTTCAAAAACGCGAAAAACTTCTTGTTCACGGCCCTTCTGCGCCACCAGCAGCATGCGCTCCTGCGACTCGCTGAGCATGATCTCGTAGGCAGTCATGCCAGTTTCTCGCTGCGGCACCCGGTCAAGCTCGATCTCGATACCGACGCCGCCGCGCCCGCCCATCTCGCAGGTGGAGCAGGTAAGGCCAGCCGCACCCATATCCTGAATGCCAACAATGGCCCCCGTCTTCATGGCTTCGAGGCAAGCTTCCAGTAGCAACTTCTCCAAAAATGGATCGCCGACCTGCACATTCGGCCGCTTCGCTTCCGATGCTTCGCTGAATTCTTCACTTGCCATCGTCGCGCCGTGGATACCGTCACGCCCTGTCTTCGCACCAACGTAGATCACCGGATTGCCTTCGCCGGCGGCACGCGCGTAGAAGATCTCGTCTTTGCGAACCAGGCCCAGGGCGAACGCGTTCACCAACGGATTGCCGGAATAGCAGGGCTCGAACTTGGTTTCGCCGCCCAGGTTCGGCACGCCGAAGCAGTTACCGTAGGAAGCGACGCCGCTCACTACTCCGTCGAGGATCGAATGATTGCGGTGGACGTCCTTCTGGTCAGCGTCAACCCCAGCCAGGCTTCGCTCGGCCGTTTCCGCATGAGCTGTGATGGGCCCAAACCTCAGCGAATCCATCACTGCTACCGGCCGCGCCCCCATAGTGAAAATGTCGCGCAGAATCCCGCCTACGCCGGTGGTTGCGCCTTGAAACGGCTCGATGAATGACGGATGATTGTGCGACTCGATCTTGAAGGCGCACGCCCAGCCGTCGCCGATGTCGATGATGCCGGCGTTTTCTCCCGGACCCTGCAAAACGCGCTTGCTGCGTGTGGGCAGGCGCTTCAAGTGAACCCGCGACGACTTGTAGGAACAGTGTTCGCTCCACATCACGCTGAAGATGCCGAGTTCCGTGAGCGTGGGCTCGCGTTGGCCAAGAAGTTGCTTGATCCTTTCGTATTCATCGAAAGTAAGGCCATGCTGCCGGAGAGTCTCCGGAGGGAAGCCAGAAGTCATAGAGGTGGTCATGGGGAAAGTCTATTGTCGCATTTAGCGAGGCAGCTGGGTAGGGCCAACTTTGCCATCTTTCTCGCGGATTCCCAGGCACAGCCGCCTGTTCCGTCCGTGGCGGAGCCACTTTTTCCGGTAAGATGGCGGCCCAGATGAAATCCATCATTGTAGGCACGGCGGGGCACATCGACCACGGGAAAACCGCTTTGGTGAAAGCGCTGACCGGAATCGATGCCGACCGACTGCAGGAAGAAAAGCGGCGCGGCATCACCATTGACCTCGGCTTCGCGCACACGGATCTGTCTTCCCCGAACGGAGAGACTTTGCGCCTGGGCTTTGTCGATGTTCCGGGGCACGAGCGCTTTGTCCGAAATATGCTCGCGGGAGTGGGCGGCATCGACCTGGTGCTGCTGGTGATTGCGGCCGACGAGGCGATCAAGCCCCAGACGCGGGAGCATTTCGACATCCTGCAATTGCTCGGTGTAAAGCGCGGCATCGCCGTGCTGACCAAATCCGACGCGGTGGATGCGGAAACGCTCGACGTCGTGCGGTTGGAGGTAGAAGAGTTTCTGCGCGGAACATTCTT
>JBAUYE010000357.1:0-7702 GCA_049584615.1 Candidatus Sulfotelmatobacter sp. | reverse complement strand
CTTTTAAGGCATGGGTCGCAGGTTCGAATCCTGCCGCGCTCACCAAGATTTTTCAGGAACTTAGCCGTCGCTGGTATGCGCGCCCTTACATGTACCAGTCTCTGATAAGTGTGAAGAAAGTTGGCTCCGCTTGGGAATTGCAGATCAAGGGTACCGATGATCGGGCGCTTATTGTATTGGACAACGGCTTTAGAGTTGTGAAGACCACAAAACAAGTGAGCTGCAAAGAGTGAAAAAACTCTGCAGGAAGGGGCCCGATCCGCAGGCAAGAGAGTCGCTAATTGATGCTAATAGGCGATTACCCTCATTGAGAACCGGCCGATAACCTCCGGTCGGCCGACCGTTCATCCGCTACTTCCCTGGAAGCCCGTTTCTGGATAACTTCCAGATTGCCGACAACAGGTGACGCAGAAACCGGCCGAGTCGGAGACGACGATCGAGCTGTCGGACAAAGGGACTCGGACACAGTCTGTGCGGCGGCAAACGGTTTAGCGTGACATTAGAAATTGGACTTCCTGTTCGATTTCCGAGATAGCGATTGGAGCGAGATTTGCTGTAGACAATTTCTGATTAAGCTCCAGAAGTTTAGTTGTCTTGAACTCGCTCCATTCTGCGATGGCAATTTTTACCTGCTTGCTCGACTCATGGTAAACCGCAATCGCTTGTGAAGGCACCGCGCGATCTCCACCTTCGACAACACGCAGTGCCGATGCCATATCGGCGAAGGCGTCCTGCAGACCCGAGGCCTGCCCAACGGCTCCCGGCTTGGTCTCTATCTTTGAAATTTCAGTTTGAGCATCCGCCAGCGCCGACTTAATAGCCGAATCCTTCGCACCAACCTTCTGCTCCACATCAAGAAGCTGTTTCCGTACCGAGGCGATCTCAGCAAGTGCGCGCCGTGCTTCCATGGTTTCGGCGAAAATCTGTCGACCGAGTTGCAACTGCTGGAGAAGTATTTCTTGAGTAGCGGGGGAACGGGGGTCCATAACGACTTCTAGAGACTGAGTCTGCGCCTTTCCGTCAACCGTGAGTCTGGCTGAGTAGATCCCCGGCACAACTTTAGGTCCCCTGGGATTGCGGAATTCCGCTTCTTCATCCACGCTCGGTGCTCCGGAGCTGCTCCAACTGAGATCCCAGACAAAGCGGTGCATCCCAGGATTAGTTTCGAGGACTTCCGGCCTGGGGAACCAACGCTCGGCAATGGGAAGAGGTGGGTGCTTTTCCGGGTGCGTGTCCTCAGAAGAGAATCTGCGGACGAGTTTCTGTTGCGCATCAAGAATCTCCAGCGAGACAGTGCTGGCGGAAGACTTGAGGAAATAGTCAATGATGGCGCCGGCAGGCGGGTTCTCGGCCGTTGGTTCTTCCGGCGGGAGTGGAGTGCCAGGGAAGGAATCGTTATCGATGCGATATGCCGGCACCGGACGGTAAAGCCAGAACGCGTTATCCTTTTCAGCATCGAACGCCTGGCGAAGCGGCGTGATGTCATCCAGAATCCAGAAAGAGCGTCCGTGCGTACCCACTATCAGATCGTCGCCGTGAATCGTAAGATCGCGGGCGGAAGTTACGGGCAGATTAAGTTGCAAAGATTGCCAATTGCCGCCATCGTCGAATGATACGTAAACCCCCAATTCAGTTGCAGCAAAGAGCAGTCCCTTTTTCTCAGTGTCTTCACGAACGCCGCGCAGAAAAGCATGGGTTCCAATGCGGTTGGTAATGAGTTCCCACGAAGCTCCATAATCGCGGGTTCGATAAAGATAGGGCGTCTGATCATCAAGCCGGCTGCGATCCACAGCCGCGTAGGCAACCGCGGGATCAAAATGCGAAGCCTCGATAAACGAGATCTTGCTCCAGGCTGTCAGGCCGGCGGGGGTGACGTCTCTCCAGGTTTTCCCACCATCACGGGTGATATGGATTAGTCCGGTATCACTTCCTGCCCAGATTGTGTCGCGATCTAGAGCGGATGGCGCAATGGTGAATACTACGCCATAGCCTCGTTGCTTCGCGTTCTCGGTGGTCGGTGGTCCTTCCGCTTTGTCTCCCGGCTGCCGTGTCGATCCGGTAAGATCGGGGCTGATGGTCTGCCAGCGCAGACCACCATCGATAGTTTTCATCACATATTGCGTCCCGAGGTAAAGCGTTGTGGAGTCAGCGGGGGAAAAAATGAGAACCGGGGTCCAAGGGTCCCTGTATTTGCGCTGGTTGATCTCGGAACCAAACGTCGGAACCGGCCACGGAGTGACATCCTGGCTGAGTCCGGTCCGCCTATTGTAACGGCTGACTGAGCCGTAGGTACCACTCAGATAGATGATGTTCGGATCCTTCGGATTAGGAGCCAAGTATCCGCTCTCGCTATCGCCCGCGGGAAACCAATCGCGCGGAGTGATCTGATTGTGATCGGTGCGGCTGGGGACGGCAGCGCTTCCGCTATCTTGCTGAGCGCCGTACACGATGTAGGGAAACTGGTTGTCAGTGATGACATGATAGAGCTGTGCGGTGGGCTGGTTGTACCACGTGCTCCAGGTCTGGCCGCGGTCGAGGCTGACTGTGGTGCCCTGATCCGTCCCGAGAACCATGCTGTTGGAATTCTTGGGATCGATCCAGATCTGGTGGTAATCGTCGCCGCCGGGCGCGCCCCGGACAATTGAAATTGTCTTTCCTCCGTCGACCGATCGATAAAGAGCAACGTTCGGAATGTAGATCACATCGGGATTCTGCCCGTCGACGGTTATGCTGTTGAAGTACCAGGCGCGGCTGGTGAGCCGAGGGTCCGCGTTCTCTAAGGTCCAGGTATCGCC
Organism: Candidatus Sulfotelmatobacter sp.; assembly: GCA_049584615.1. Lineage (GTDB taxonomy): Bacteria > Acidobacteriota > Terriglobia > Terriglobales > Acidobacteriaceae > Sulfotelmatobacter. The sequence goes on along the minus strand of JBAUYE010000357.1, from coordinate 4,907 downwards.
ACCATCGTCGGAGCGATACAAACCTGCCTTCTTTGCCTGGATGAGAGCGTAAACGCGTTTACCATCTGGCGCAACGTCGACTCCGATGCGTCCCCAATCACCTTCAGGCAAACCATTGCCCAGGCGAGACCAGGTTTTGCCGGCATCTTGAGAGCGGTAGAGGCCGCCGCCGGGTCCGTCGATGGGGGCATAAGTACTCCAAGGGGGACGATGCGTATTCCAGGTGCCCGCAAACAATAACTGCGCGTTGCCAGAACAGATCGCCAGGTCTGAAATACCGATTTCGGGTCCTTCGTCCAGGACCTTGGCCCAGTGCGCTCCTCCATCGACGGATTTGTAAACCCCGCGCTGCTCGCTTGGTCCGTAAGCATGACCGAGAACACCCACATAAACTACGTTCGGGTCCCGCGGATCAACCACAATCCGGCTGATTTGGCGCGTTTCCTCTAAGCCCGCGTGCGTCCACGTCGAGCCAGCGTCAACGGATTTGTAGACCCCATTGCCGGAAGACAAGTCGGATCGAATATCCGACTCGCCCGTTCCGGCGTAGATTGTCTTTGGGTCGGACGGCGCCACAGCGACGGCGCCGATCGAACCGACAGGCTGGCTATCAAAAATCGGCCTCCAAACCGTTCCCGCATCGGTTGTTTTCCAAATACCGCCGTTGACCGCGCCGAAATAGTAGGTCGTTGAGTCGCCCGGTACGCCGGCGACGGCAACCACTCGACCTCCGCGGAATGGGCCAATGAGTCGCCATTTGAGGCTGCTCATTAATTGCGGTGGAACCGACTGGGCGACTGCGGAGCCTGCAAGTAAAAGAAGGAATACTGCGATGAAACTCTGGTGCAAATACGACTTAAGTTTTTCCAAGTGACAATCCCTCGCTGGCTAGCCAGTTTACTGGAAAACGCAATTCGGCCGGGAGCGGAGGTTGAAAAGCTGGCCGGATTGGGTCACAGACACCCCGAAGGTCATGGGTCAAGACGGCGGCTTCTTCGGGCTCCAACAAGCCGGTTCTGGATCTTGAAGCGATATCCAGCTAGAGCAGGACCAGTCCGAGCGGCGCCCGAGAAGATAGGCTTCACAATCATCGAATCCGAGCATGGGGTGTCCGGCATGTGGCGATGAAATTCTCGCAGATCATCTTGGTTACCGATCTCCGACGGAGCCGCGAAGCACCGTAATGGATGCCATCGGAAGCTCGTAGAGCGTTTCTGCGCCGCCGTTCTCCTTCGACCTGGACGGTGGGCCGTCTGGATCTGCGTGGCCGTGGTCCCCGGACCTGAAGGATGAACCGTCGGTATCCACGTGGCCGCCCTCTGCTTCGTGCCACTTGTATTCGGCAGATCCGAACGTGATGCGGTCCACCTGTGCGGAGAAGTGGCGCGCGCGTCCGGTTACAGAATCGTTGAAAACAATTTTTACTGCGTGATCGTTGAATTGGTCACGGTTCACCAACATTACGGACCACTTTCCGTCCGGACGCTCGACTGCGTAGGCCGTGACCAGAAGCGTTCCCGCAGCGTCGGTTACGTCGCTTGAAGCTCTGAAGAGTTTGTGCGGAGCGTCCACGGGCTGCACCCACTCTTTTGTAATTAGCTGCGAAGCCATGTACTGAGGAGGATAGCCGATCAGGTTGTAGTGTTCGTCAAGCAGGAGGAGGGGGTAGGCGCCCCAGTGGCCCGGCGAAGGCATGTAGTGGAAATAGTAGGTGCCCCCGGCGCCTGCGGTCATCATAGATCCGACGTAGTCGGCGAGCCATAGCGCGCCTTTCACGGTTGAAACCCCGGCTCCGCCTCCGATGTTGCCCTCAGTCATGAAAAAAGGAATGTTCGGAGGCAAGCCGTTATCTTTCCAGACCTGGACGATGTGTTTGACGTATTCCGGTTCCTGGTACAGGTCGGCCCAGGAATAGATGGGCTTGTCCTGGTAGGGATAATGCTCGAAAGAAAAGAAAGTGAAATCGTTCAAGCGGCCGTGAGCTTTGATGTAGTCGATAAATCGTCCTAGCCATGAGACTTTCCCGGCCGCGTCTGGCCACACTTCAACATCATCAAACGTTCCTTCGAAAGGTGGGCCTCCGAGCTTGGCTTCGGGAACGAGTCGGTGAATCGCGGCTGCAAATTGCACGTACAACGCGCCGTAATCTTCGGGAAGTATGTGCTGCCCGTCGGCCTCTTCTCCCATTTCGATCCAGGAGATGGGATAGTGGCGTTTGTACAAATAGGCAATCTCGTTGGCTGCATCCTCGGGGGTGGAATACAACATGGCAATGGGAACCATGGTGGGAAGTCCGCGGGTAACTCCGCTGGTGAAGAAGAAATCGAATCCGACTTGATCTCCTCTCGATTCGTCCATATCAGAAGCTGCATGCCACGGATCAACCGAAGAAGGCCAGGTCACAGTCTGATTGCGGCTGGGGAAATGAGTAACGTAATCGTTGAACTCGCCATCCGCCGAGAGAGCTCCGGCATAGAGTTCATTGATCGCATATCCCACGCAGTTGCGTTTGTCGGCGGAACCCGGTTTACCTGAATCGTGACTGTCACAGGTGTTGGAAGATTCCGTCATCCAGATGCGGAGATAGCGCACAGGAATCATCCAGGAAACCAGCTTGAGCGTGACCGTACCACCCTTGCCTTCGGTGATCGTGCCCAACGGAAAGGTTTGCCACGTGCCCTTGGTGGTTCCGTCATAGAAGGGTTCCAGTTCGCCGGTCCAGAACTGAACTGAGTAGCGCTTCGCGTAAGGCTCAGCCCACGCAATCCGAATGGCGTTGAGCGGAACCTTGCTGCCCAGATCGATCATTACCCACTGCGGATGCAGCGAGTCGTCTTCGCCGGTGAATGCTTTCGTAAGGTAGGGATTGCTCTTCCAATACGATTTCGTATCGCCGTCGGTCAGCCGGGACCAGCCGTTACCATCGCCGCGGCTGAAACCGCGATGCGGAAGCGGAGCTGCCCACGAATGGCGGATCATCTCCGCGGTCGGTTCCGCATTGCCCACAAAGTACCCCTGCTGTTTCTCCGCATCGCTCCACGTGCCGCTCGGATTCCAATGCCAGGCCTCGACCATCAGCTCTGTGTTCTGGCGATAGGTCACGGTTTGCCATCCTGCGCCGAGAATCTCCTTGAGGACGGGGTCAGTGAGCAAATGGTCTGGGGTTCCAGTCCTCAGTCGATCGATCGCCGCGCCCAGAGAGCGCACGGGACTGAAGGTGTTGGCAACGTGGGACGGAGCCGCGTCAACGGTGATCGTCTGCGCGATTGCCGTGTTTGTTGTCCAACTCACCGTCGAAAAAACGATCCCGATCCCGAAACAAACTGCAAGCACTCGGCCTTTGATGCTCGACGCCATTGCTGCCTCCATGCAGGTTCCTCCAAGCCGTCGCACTCGAGGAAAAACTTCGGGGCGGTTCCAAGAAGGACTCGTGCTTTCATCCAGCGAAACCGTTCGTTTCGCTTTAAAGTCCACGGCCTGCCAGGGTCACCGTTTATCTCAGCCACAGCGGGCGTGTCAACTCTTTTGTGCGGAACTTAATCGATTTAATACGCGAGTGCTGCAGACGCTTGTCGTTGGCATTCGAGAAATTAGGCCTTTGCAACTGCGCTGAAGCCACCGCGCGGCGACAACAATCAGCGTGGCAAACGACCAGACAAGCACCGCACCGATCACAAGCCATCGAACAAATGATCGGAGAAAACCTTGCAAACAACAATTGGCTTTCATGCGACATAATTGGCCTATGGCAAAGACGCTCACGACTATTCTGCTATCGCTGGTTGTCGGCTTATCGGCCTGCAATCGTGGGCAAACTTCCGTCGGGTCACGACGTGAAATGAGTCCTTCCGAATCTGAAACGCGGCCGGCTCCCTGTGGGAAGGTTCTGAGGCTGGATGACGCGGCCATCAAGAGACTTGATCTAGATGCGCGATTAGCCGAACTAGTGAACGATGCCGGTTTCACTGACGAAGAACTCCAGGAAATGAAATCTTCTAACGCCTTGTTAAAGGAACAGGCTTTTGAAGAATATCGGTCTGCGTATTCGACATGGTACAAACCAACAGACGACTTTCAAGCAAAGCTGGACTGGGCGGTAACGAACACCATTCAGTCAGAGAAGTACAAGAAACTGCCGCCAAAGAAGCGAGCGCTGAATGAGGGGTATTTGGTGAAGTTCGAGAAGATGATGGCAAAAGCTCACAATCTCGGGAAGACGGATGGCACAAAAGCACCGTGTCCCTTCTGAGGCGGCTCTCGTCTGATGAGTGGGTGTTCATTAGCCAATTGGTGAAACATCCCCATTAGAAAAGCTCTCCCGGCTCGAAACTGCCCAACCATACATTGCATGGACAGGAATAACACTCATTGACCCGGCCGGCCATGCTCGATGAGTGCAAACGCCTGTTCTCAACAGTTTTATCTTCGAGTCGCGCGATTCACGAGACCCCGGCCTTGCGCCATGTTCGAAGGTTGACCGCGTAGAGCACAATGCAAAACAGGTTTGCCGGAATCAAACCCAGCTGCCCCGTTCTCAACCCGATGACGCAGATGATCAGGCTGTTGAACGCCGCCAGCACCCAGCCCGTCCAGCATCTTCTCCCTATCAGAATCGTCGAGAAAACGGTGAGTACACAAGACAAGCAGTCAAGGCGCCACACAATCGAAAGCACTTCTGATCTCATACTCTCTATCTTCACTTGGAAGGAAGGCCCGTTCAGTGATCCGAGGTACGTGAGACGTAACCTTGGTAACTTTGGACCTTCCCTGGATCGGACCGTTCTCAATGAGTTCTATAAAAAGGGATGTCAAGAAAAAAGTTCTGCCTCGACCGGAGGCGCGATTTGTTTCTCGAGATCCAGCCCACTGAAGTTTCGCTTCTCTGGAGAAGCTTGGCTGATTGCCCA
>JBAUYE010000356.1:0-4384 GCA_049584615.1 Candidatus Sulfotelmatobacter sp. | reverse complement strand
GATCCTTTCGCCTTCTCCTCCGACAACGACCGTTGCTGCAAAGCTACGACCCATTTCTCTCAAACCCCGCTGGATCGGTTTCGCCGTCGTTGTCTTCGCGGTATGCGCACTGACGCTTTTCTTACGGACTGCGGGACACCGCAAACCACGGCTCGCGAAAATCATGCTGGTCGTTCTTCCTCTGGAAAACTTCACCGGCGACTCCCAACAGGACTACTTGGCGGATGGAATCACAGAGGAAATCATTGCCCAATTAGGGAGCCTTGACCCGCAACACCTCGGGGTGATTTCTCGCACGTCGGCTATGCACTACAAACACACACAGGAGAGCGCTGCTCAAATCTCTCGCGAGGTCGGTGCCAATTACTTGCTCGAAGGGAGCATCCGCCACTCCGGGGACCGAATCCGCGTAACCGCGCAGCTGATTCAGTCATCCGACCAGTCGCACCTGTGGGCCGACAGCTATGATCGGGAACTCAGTGACATTCTGAAGATCGAGAGCGATATTGCCAGTTCGGTGGCGAGTGAAATCCGGCTTACGCTTTCGCAGCAGATCCATCAACACCTGGCTGCCGCCGGCCGAACGAATGTGGAGGCTCATGACGCATATCTGCGCGGCCTGCAAGGCTGGAACCTGCGGACACGGGATGGATTCCAACAGGCGATCACGAATTTCACCCGAGCCACAGAATTAGATCCTGGCTATGCGCCTGCCTTTGCCGGTCTCGCGCGTGTCTATTCGCTTGCACCGATTTTTGCAGGCGTGCCCGCCGGAGAGGCGGCCCCCAAAGCCCTGGAGGCTGCCAGTCGGGCCCTCAGCCTGGACGAAACCCTCGCCGATGCTCATTGCGCCCTGGGATTTGTCAAAGGGCACTATGAATACGATTGGCCGGCTGCGCAGCGTGAGTTTCGTCGGGCGATCGAACTCGAACCGAACGATGCGTATGCTCACCTCTTTTACTCCAACAGCTACCTTTCGCCACTTGGCCACCACGAAGAGGCCATTGCAGAGATGAGAAAAGCGATGGAGTTGGATCCACTTTTCCCCCACATCCAATCCTTCGCAGGAGTAACCTTCAAGTGGGCGCGGCGTTACGACGATTCCCTCGCACAATTCCAAAAAGTGAACCAGACAGACCCCAATTTCCCCTTAAACCATGAGCGTTTGGCTCAGTTATGCGCCATCCTTGGAAGATACGAGGAGGCCATCACTGAGGAAACGAAGGTGCGCCTCCTGGCCGGCGAGAAACCGCAGGATGTCCTTGCGAAAATGAACACGCTGCAACGGGAACTAGCTACGAAGGGCGAGCGTGGCTACTGGGGAGAGCAACTCCAGTTTGCGCGGGACCAGCAAAATCCTCCCGAAGCTTATGTCCGTCCTTATGGCCTCGCCATCATTTATGCCCACCTGGGAGAGAAGGCTAAAGTTTTTGAGAACCTAGAGAACGCCTTAGCGGAACGGGACACGCAGGCAACCGAGCTGGCCATTGAACCACAGTTCGACGCGCTTCGATCAGATGCGCGCTTTGCTGACTTGGAGCGTCGCATCGGGCTCTTACCTCGCTAGTGTCCCTTTTGGAAATCGCCAAAGCCCTCTATCTCGATTCCTTTCGCTGTGTGTGAAAGGTGCCGATGCAAGCAGACAAGCACAATCTACCCGTGCTCGCCAGAGGCCGAGTCACGGCAAGTCGGAAGTTATCGGTTCGTCGTCGAATCGGTACCGATAAACGATAGATCCCTATCGGGACTGCCCCGAAGCAGAAGTGCGGCGATGATAGGTCGGTGTCGTCGGGGCAGTTTCGATAGGGTCGTTTGAACTGAGCCGCTAGCGTTTGCGGCGGATGCGGTGAGATCTATGGGATTTCGATTGGGCTGTGCAGGTCAGTAACCGTCCTTGCCGCAGCCAACCGGAAGGAAGGAAGCCGTGGACCTGTTCTTGTAAGCCGCCGTGGAGTCTCAGACTGCAGGAGAAGAGTTCATATCCGTGGGCAGAACCGCCGGTTGAACACACGAGGGCATGGCGTGTTTGAACACGCCTGCGACCGACGATGATCGGAGCAAGTTGCGTCGGCGATATCTCAGGAGGAATCAAGGCTGCACCTCTGTGGATCAGGCAGAATCAGGCCTGAGCGGAAATGAAGCTGGCAACTGGTCATCCGTTCGATGACGAGCATGGGGCCGGTGCAAACAGGACAGCGCAGCTGGGTCGTAATCTCGGTATCAGTTGCGCAGTCGTCTACGCCAAGCAAAGCACGACAGCGGACGAGCCTAGTGCCGCGCCTGCGGTTGGCAAAAAGGCCGAAGTGGCGGATGCGGACCAAGCCCTTAGGCAGAACGTGGATCAGGAATCGGCGTAGGAACTCATGGGCTGAGACCGTCATGATCTTCTGCTTGCCGCCGTGCACATAGTCTTTCCAACGAAACGAGACTCGCTCATTGTGGAACGCCACCAGTCGATGGTTGGAGATGGCGACGCGGTGCGTATAGCGGGCGAGATAGTTCAGAACATGCTCAGGACCGCCGAAGGGTGGCTTGGCATAGACGACCCAGTCTTGCTGGAAGAGCTGTCGAAGGAACTGGCGAAAGCAACGCGGATCGACAAGACTCTGGAGTGAGCCGTGAAACTGGAGCTTGTGTTGAAGAAAGAGTTGCTTCAGTCCGGCTGCAAACTTGCCCCGGAAGATGCGACTCAGCGCGGCGACGGGCAGGAAGAATCGTTTCGAGGAGGGGATCCATCGGGAACCGTCGGGTGCAAGACCGCCAGCAGGAACCACGTAGTGTATGTGCGGGTGGTGGTGAAGGTTCTGTCCCCAAGTGTGGAGCACGCCAAGAAACCCGATCTCCGCGCCCAGATGTTTCGGGTCGCCGGCGAGTTCGAGCAGCGTCGCTGCACTCGCTCGAAACAGCAGATCGTAAAGCAGTCGCTTGTTCTGCAGAGCTAGAGCGGAGAGTTCGTGCGGCAGCGTGAAGACGATGTGAAAGTAAGAGACGGGCAACAACGCAGCCCTGCGCGTGGCGAGCCAGCGGGAGCGGGCGTTGCCCTGACATCTGGGGCAGTGCCGGTTACGGCATGAGTTGTAAGAGATGGCCTGATGTCCGCAGCGCGTGCACTGATCACGATGAGCGCCCAAGGCCGCAGTGCGGCAGCGGACGATGGCATCGAGCACCTTGCGATGCTGCCACGCAAGGTGTGATCCGTAGTGCTCCCAAAATCTGTTACCGGATATTCGGATGATGTCGGCCACCTCAAGGGTGGGCCGACTCATCGCTTGATCAGCCTCCTGGAACGCTTCACCTGGCCGGGACTAGACACCTCGATCGCTTCCAGCGGGCTGGGAACTGCCTGCAGATGACGCCGGGATAAGTGCAGGTAGACCGTAGTGTCGGCGAGCTTGGCATGACCCAGCAGAACCTGGATCGTGCGCAGATCGGCGCCGGCTTCGAGCATGTGAGTGGCGAAACTGTGCCTGAGCGTGTGAGGAGACACATGCTTGCTCACCTCAGCATGTTTCGCAGCTTCCGCCACGGCCTTCCAGACAATCTTCTCTGTGATGGGAACGTCGGCGCGCCAGTTGTTGACGGTGCCGGGGAACAGATATGTCTTGGGCTTCATCCAGCGCCAATACTCGCGCAGGGTCTCCAGCAGCTTCGGGGTCAACAGGACGTCGCGATCACGGGCACCCTTGCCCTGGCGAACATGAATGACCATGCGTGCGCTGTCGATATCGCAGACTTTGAGGTGACATAGTTCAGCGCGTCGCAGGCCGGTTGCATACAGCATCATCAGCATGGTGCGGTGCATCAGATTCTGCGCGGATGCAATGAGCCGCGCCACTTCCTCCTGACTCAGTACTGTGGGCATCCTCCTCTGACGCTTGGGAAACGGAATGTGATCGGGAAGATATGGACGTCGGAGTGTCTTGACGAAGAGAAAACGCAGAGCAGCAGTACGGCCTTCGATCGTTCCTGGCGAAAGTTTGCAATCGCGAAACAGGTGAACCTGGTACTCGCGAATATGTTCTGGGCCGAGACGATCGGGCGAACGGTGGAAGTACTTCGCGAAATCCTCTATGGCGTGGATGTAAGCACGAACGGTGTTCTGAGCGTAGTTGCGACGCTGGAGTTCGTCCAGCATCAGCTTCCGAAGATGGGTCACAGTGATCTCCTTGTGACCCAAAACTTACACGCACAACAATGCTGGGGGCGACCACGCGGTAGCGTCCGCCGCGCTAGCGGCTTAGTTCAAACGGGCTTCTCGTCACGGACCGATTCGCTGGTCACAGGCCGACTTGAACTAAGCCGCGTTGCGGCGGACGCATTCGCGTGTTGCTGAGCCGACGGTCGAGGTGATCTGAGCTAGTTTGTTGTCGCAGAGGAGGAACTC
>JBAUYE010000355.1:0-72463 GCA_049584615.1 Candidatus Sulfotelmatobacter sp. | reverse complement strand
GGCTACACGCCGCCCCCCTTTCAAAGCCGTGTCTCGGAACCGCGGAGTCTAGACATCCTCCTTTATCTTGATCTCAATTCTATCGCCGAGAGCAGTTCCTGTTGAGGTTATCGTGTTTTGCGGCAGTTCCAAGACTGAGGCTGCCTGCAAGCGGACTGGGGCAATCCGCCAGGGCCGCAGAGCGCGCTCGAGGTGCACCACTGTGCCGGCTGGGTCGAGGTATACCACGTCGATGGGGAACCGCATAGCTAGAGTATGAACGCCCCGGCAGGGTCGAATCCAGAGGCCGCTGCCGTTACGGAAGTCATCTTCGGAGGCTCCGAGCAGGCCAACCAGGCGGGACCAGTGCGTCTGGGCCGTGGCAAGGCTGGTGGCGAGAAAGAGCTGGCGGGTTTGGTTGAAAGCGTGGCCGTGCGGGACTAATCCCGGCATTGCGACTCCTGAGTTTTCTGGTTGGATGCACCCCGAACTGCTTCTCACTGCGCGCTATTTTGAAACGAGCGAGTGATAAGCCTGAATGAGTGCCGGTCCAACTGTGACGAAGAGGAACGGAACTAGAATGAATATCACGAGGGGAGGGACCATTTTAATGGTGGTTTTGGCGGCCTGTTCTTCGGCCCGCTGACGGCGCGCCGTGCGTAAAGAGTCGGAGTGAACGCGTAAAGCTTGGGCCACGCTGGTGCCGAAGCGGTCGGTCTGGATCAGCGTGCCGACGAGAGAACGAATGTCATCGACGCCGGTGCGGTCGACGAGATTGCGCAGGGCCTCGGCGCGCGGCTTGCCGGCACGCATCTCGAGATTGACCAGGTGAAATTCATCGCTGAGGTCGGGATGGGCGTGATGCAGATCCTTGCCGACACGCATTAACGCCTGGTCGAGGGCTAATCCGGCTTCGACGCAAATTACGGTGAGGTCAAGAGCGTCGGGCAGGGCGATGCGGATGCGCTGCTGGCGGTCTTTGATCATGCGCTTCAGGAAAAAGCGGGGAAGGAAGAAGCCGAACGCGGGCACGCAGACCAGCAGGCTCAGACTGGTGAAACCGGAGAAAAGTACGACACCGGCGAAGCCAAGAAACGCCCCGAGCAGGCGGGCGCCGAGGTAGTAGGTAGCGTGGCGCGGTTCGCGAAGTCCGGCCTGGATCAGCCAAGCGCGAGTGCGGGAAACGTCGGAGGGCGACAGCGGAATGGCCTTGCTGAGGGGATCGAGCGCCTGCTCGAAGCGCTCTTTCATCTTCATCGCAGGCTTTTCCGTAGCCTGCAATCCCTGTCCGCCGAGGGCGCGCAGGCGGGCTCCCAGCACGGAACTGGGTGTCACTACCGCGGCGCCGAAGGCAAACACCACCAGCACGACGGTGACGAATACGACGATCGCGAGAATCATTGACGGCATTCTTAGCCTGGTATTGCTTAAACCTGATCTCTTAAACCTGATCTGTTAAACCTGGATCTTAATAATCTTCCGGATCACGAAATAGCCAATGGTTTGCAATGCAATACTCACTACCAGCAGGGTATGGCCAATCGGATCATAGAAAAGCGGGCGAACGAATTCCGGGCTGAAGACCGCGAGAACGGCCACCACGGCTGGAGGCATGGCCATCAGCAAGGCCATGGTGAGGCGGCCCTGCGCGGTGTGAACCCGCACTTGGCGCTGAATCTTGAAACGCTCGCGGATCACGTACGACAGGTTGTCGAGGATTTCAGCGAGGTTGCCGCCGGTTTCGCGTTGCAGCATGACGGCGGTGACGAAGAATTTCACGTCCACCAGAGGAACGCGCTCGGTGAGATTCATGAGGGCGTCGCGTACCGGCATGCCGAACTTCTGCTCCTCATAGAGCTTGCGGAACTCGCCGGCCAGAGGCTCGGTGGCTTCGTTGGAAATCATTTCCAGGGCGGTGGTGAAGGCGTGTCCGGCGCGGACTGCGCGGGCCAAAGTGTCGATCGCCTCGGGAAAAAGCTCCTCGATTTTTTCAAAACGCTTCTGGCGGCGGTAGGACACGGAGGCATAGGGAATGAATGCGCCGATGATCAGAGCGGCCCAGGTGATGGCAGGATTGCGGCTCCAGACCAGCGCGGCGAATCCGGCGACAGCGCCAGAGAGCAGGCAGAGCACGAGAAAGTTGCCGGCACGAAATTTCATGCCCGCCTGCAGCAAGGCTTCCTGCATGGCAGAAATGCGGGCGGAGCGGCGCAGGAGACTATCGAGGGCGGGGATCTCGCTGAGTTGCTCGTCGCGGAGGAGGGCCAGCTCCTCGTCGGGCTCGCGTTCCGGCGCCTTCTGCACCGTCGCCAGACGATCTTTGATGAGGCGGGCCTGGGCGCGGCGTTGGTCGACCAGCGACAAACCCGCGAAGGCAGCGAGGGCGACGACGACGAACACCAGGAATGTAATCAACAGTGCGGACATAGAAAGCGACTGGCTAACATCGGTTGCTGATTGTTGATTCTTGATTGTTGATTGAAGCGCGCACGCGATTTCGATTCTTAATCAATAATCAGCAATCAGGAATTAATAATTTCTTTTCTAAACCTCAGTCTTCGATTCGAACAGTGACGGACGCAGCTTGGTGCCGGCATTGGCCAGCCGTTCGGCAAACTGCGGGCGAATTCCAGTGGCGCGGAATGCTCCGCGCACCTTTCCGTTTTCGTCAATGCCGCGGCGGTCAAACACGAAAATGTCCTGCATGGTTATGGATTCGGTGTCCATGCCGGTGACTTCGGAAACCGAGATGACCTTGCGGGTGCCGTCGGACAGGCGGGCAACCTGGACCACGGCGTGAATGGCGGAGGCAATCTGATGGCGCACGGCGCGCTCCGGAATGTTTAAGTTGGCCATCGAAACCATGTTTTCGACGCGGGCCAGGGCGTCGCGTACCGAATTGGCGTGGACGGTCGTGAGGGAGCCTTCGTGGCCGGTGTTCATGGCCTGCAACATATCGAAGGCCTCTTCGCCGCGCACCTCGCCGACCACGATGCGATCCGGCCGCATACGCAGGCTGTTGATAACTAGCTGACGCTGGCGGACCGCGCCTTTGCCTTCGATGTTGGGGGCGCGGGTCTCGAGGCGCACCACATGCTCCTGCTTAAGCTGCAGTTCGGCGGCGTCTTCGATGGTGACGATGCGCTCAACGTTAGGGATGTAGCCGGAGAGCACGTTGAGCAAAGTCGTTTTACCGGCGCCGGTACCGCCGGAGATCAGCAGGTTTAGACGCCCCTTCACCATGGTGGAGAGAAGTTCAAGCATGGCTTCGGTGAGGGTGTGGTTCTCGAGCATGTTGCGGGCGGTGACCGGGTCGCGTCCGAAACGGCGGATGGAAAGGCAAGCGCCGTCCAGCGCGAGGGGAGGAATGATGGCGTTCACGCGGGAGCCATCGGCCAGGCGGGCGTCAACCATGGGAGAAGATTCATCGACCCGGCGGCCCACGCGGGAAACGATGCGCTCGATGATCTGCATGAGGTGCTGATTGTCTTTGAACGACAGATCGGGCATCAACTCCAGCTTGCCGGCTCGCTCGATGTAGATCTTGTCAAAACGGTTGACCAGAATGTCGGAGATAGTGTGGTCCTTGAGCAGGGGTTCGAGCGGACCGAGGCCGAAGATTTCGTCAAGAATTTCGCGGGATAAGCGCTCGCGCTCGGCGAAGCTGAGGGGAACAACTTCGCTGTTTACCGAGTTCCGGATGAGGGCGAGAACCTCTTCGCGGGCCGTGTCGCCGGTGTTGCGGCCCAATTTCTCCAGGTCAAGGCGGTCAAGGATCTTGCGATGCAGATCAGCCTTTACCTGCTGGTACTCGCCGTGCTCGAAGGTTTGCAAATTCGCCATAACGTCTGTGTCGTCTTAACCCTATATCGTTCAAAACATAAATCGCTGAACCTACACCGTCTTGAACAAAGACCAGGCGGCGCGTTTTACATCGACGTCGTCGCGGGTCAGTTCATGGGCCAGCCCGGAAAAGCAACGAGCAATCTCGGTGTGGCTTTGCTCCATCACGGGCGAGCCGCGATCAATGGCGGAGGAGATGGCAAAGTATTGATTGGGAACACGCCACAACAATTTGACGCCGGCCGCGTTTTCCGCATCCGCCTCGCTGAAGCCGGGAACTTTGCGGAAACGATTGAGCACCAGCCGCAGGCGTTCACGGTTGCCGGTTTCTCCAAGATACTGCTGCACGCGCGCCGCGCTCCAGAGCGAGGCTACGTCGGTGCAGGCGACGAGCAGGACGCACTCGGACAAGTTGGCGACCAGACGGCTGGCGGCGTCCAGGCGGGAAGAGTTATCCACAACCACGTAGCGATAGTGCGTGACCAGCATGTCAAACAACCGGACAAACTCCGCCGTCGAGGGTTCGATGGCGGCGGGGGCATTGGTTCCCGCCAGCAACTGCAGGCCTCCGCTGTGCCGGGTCATGAAGCTTTCCAACAGGGAACTATCCATGCGGTGCAGATTGCGGGTGGCGTCGACCAGGGTGAACAGCGGTTTGAGATTCAGATGTAACGAGCTGTGTCCGAGGGGTGCGAGATCGACCAGCGCGGTGTGGCCATGGGCTGCCTGCAGAGCTAGAGCGAGGTTCACGGCTACGGTGGTCGCTCCGCTGCCACCTTTGGCGTTGACCACCGAGAAGACCTTGCCGCGTGGACCTTCTTTCTTAACCTTGCGCTGGGCTGTAGTCAGGCGAACAAAGGCCTCGAGAAGATCGGTGGTGGTGGTGGGGCGTTCGATGAACTCGCGAGCACCGGCGCGCATCGCGCTCACGATGACCTGCGGCTGATTGAGACTGCCGATGGCGAATACGGCCGAGTCGGGCAGTTCCTGGTGCAGAAGTTCGACGGCGCGCATGGCGGTGGTGGGATTATCGGCAGGAATGTCGACCAGAACAACGTCAGGGCTGGCGGCCTGAACCCGCCGCGTGACCGGATCCGAGGCAGCGAGCGGGAAACTGGCACAGGTATGAACCGTGCGGGCTACGCTGGTGCCATCCACCAACACCTGCAGCACGGTGCGCTGCTCATTGTCTGTGGCCACGATGACGACTGAAAGCTCGGCCATAACTTATGACTTCTCCGCTTCCCTAAAGCCAGTTGCCAGTGTCCAGTTGCCAGTTGCCAGTACGATCATTGCACCCATAGAAGTTACTTTCCCGACGGTTTCTTTCCATCGAACTTGTCGTTGTTGATGAAAGGCTGGGGATTCTTGGGGGTGGGAGGTGGTTCGGTACTGGGCGAAATCCGGTGCACGGTGCAGAGCACCATGAGTTCGGAATTGCTTTTCTGGAGGCTCTTGCTCTTGAAAAAATTACCCAGGATCGGAATGTCGCCCAGGCCAGGAACCTTGTTCCAAATGTCGGTGACACGATTATCGATCAAACCGGCGATCACGAAGCTCTGTCCGTCGCGCAGCTCGAACTCGGTCTCGGCCTTGCGCGTGCTCAAAGCCGGGATCGTGAAGCCAGAAATAGTCAGAGCGTCGGCAAAATCGAGAGTGCTAACTTCTGGCGCGACGGTGAGGTGAATGTTCCCGTTGGGCATGATCACCGGGGTGAACTCGAGCCTTACGCCAAACTCCTTGAAAGAGATGGTAACGGCGGTGAATCCCTGTCCAGGTTGCACAATGGGGAAAGGAAATTGGCCGCCGGCGAGGAAACTCGCCTTCTTGCCGTTGACGGCGATGAGATTGGGCTCGGCCAGGATCTGAAGAAGGTTCTTGGTCTCGAGCGCTTCGATCACGGTGCCCAAGTGAACATTGGGCTGAAACAAAAACAGATTAAGAACGTTGCTGAGGGTTTGAGTGGCCGTAAACGGAGGACTCTGTCCTTGCGTCTGGGTGATGGTTGGCGCAGTGAAGCCTCCGTATTGGCCGGTGGTTGTAGTTCCGAACAAATTGCCGGCGCCGGTGGAGAAAATGTTGAAGCCCATCTGGGTTAGGGCGGTGCGGTCGACCTCGGCAAACTTTACTTCGAGTAAGACTTCCTGAGCGCCCACGGGGCCGAAAGTGAGCACGTTGATTACGTTCTTCGAATAGGCAGAAGCGAGCTCCCCGGCGCGCTTGGCGACATCCTCGGTGGTAACGTGGCCGGAGAGTACGATGGCGGCGCGCGAAGGCGTGACCGAGATCTGTTCGTCGGGGAAGACGCGATGCTCTTCTTCGGCGCAGGCGCTGACATCAACATCCACGCGGAGATCGAAGCTGCGCGAGCGCTCGAGTTCGTCCCAGATGAGCAGGGAGACTTCGCCGGGGGCCCGTCCATGAACCAGGATCTGGGTGGGAGTAATTACGGTTGCGTAAGCGACCGTGGGGTCGGTGATCGAAATGCGTTTGAGCCGCTCCGTGGTATTGATGAGCAGAGACTTGTCGACCATGACGCGCAGCGGAGCCGAACCTGAGGGCTGGGCCGACTGCGGCGGAAGTGTGGTCTGGGCGGCGGCCGGCAGAGTCGGTTCCTGCGGCGCCTGAGTTGCGGGATCCTGAGGCACTGCCTCGGCAAGCCCGAAGACGGGGAGCAGGAACGATATTGCGGCAGCTGCGAAAAGTGTCGTGCGAACCTTCATCGTTTGATTCCTCTCCACAGGAGGAAACTTGCTATCAGCGTATCAACGTGCCGGACGAACTTCTCTCCGACTACTTGGGATCTTCACCATTCTGTTCCGGGAACTTGACGTCGGGCAGCTTCTTATCACCTTGATAAACCTCGATACTGAGCACCGAAGGAGAGGTAGGGGGTGGTTCAGTTTTCTGCTTTACGGGACGAATGGTTATCCGTGGCCGAGCCGCGACTGGCGTGCCGCCCATGTAGAGACCCTTGGCATTCGCTGCCTCGACCGGATCCTGGTGGGTGTCGAGCGGATTGCGCAGAACGAGTTGAATCTTGCCTTCGGCACTGGCCAGGGTAAGGCGTTCGGCGTCCTCGGGAGAAGCCAGCAGCGTGATCACCGGAGTGGTCTGAGCTTCCCCGGCGGCATTTCGTTCCAGGCGTTGGCCGGATGCAATGACGGCAACATTCTGCAGGACGGTAGTGGTTTGGGACTCGGAACTGCCATTAGGAGTTCCGGTGAGGAGCACGTCGACTCGGGTCCCGGGACCGACGAATCCGGCGACCGAGACCACTTCATTCACCCGCACGGAGACGGCGCGCATGCCGGGCGGAATCAACGCGGGCAAACCCGCTCCAGCATTTTCCGGAGCCAGCTTGCTGGGTAGAATGAATTCGCCTTTGGATATGGGAATGATCACGCCGCGGCCCATCACCTGAGACCTCTTGGTGTAGGCTCCGGGCGGCAGTCCAGAGGCGGGGAATCTGGCGATCCGCACGTCATGCTCTTCGACCCGCGAGCCCACCTGAATGTCGTCGGCGGCTACGATGACGTCTGCACCGGCTTCGACGGTTGGCGGCCGGCCCACCAGGTTCTTGTACACGAAGAGGCTGACAAAGGCTCCTAAAGCCAAGGCCACAACCCCGATCATCAACAAACGAGTGCGGTTCATAATGCTCTGTCAGGACAAGCAGAAGCGCGATCCACGCCGTATCCGTGGAGAACTGACTCTTTACGCTGCGCCCGTTGCCGATCCCTTACTGAATCGAACTGGCGACGTTGGAGAAAACATTGTTCGCGTTAGAGCCGATCAGCCGAATGGTGCCTACGACGATCACGAGGATCACGGCCAGCATCACGGCGTATTCTGCAATATCCTGTCCCTCTTCGTCGCGCCACAATCTCCAAAGACGATCCATAGTTTCCGGCCTCCTTAGAAATACCAAGGTTCTGAAACGAGCATTCAAAGCAGATAAAAGGCGCACAGCCTCGGGGACTTGCGTCCCATCAGCTCGCGCTGCTCTGCGGGGAGATTAATCTCCCCCATAATAACCTGCAAAATGCTTTAAGAGGTGTACTTTCTTGCATACCGATGGTAACTGCTTTGCGGCCTTGGCATCGACCTCTAACCGGCTGTGGCTCTATGGATTTGGCTTGGCGATGGACGGCTTCGCTGAAGCGGGCTCTCTGCGCATCGCACTGCGAACCGCAGTCAGGACGACGGCCTGCTGGTCTTCGTAGGAGACGGTCCAACCCGGAGAACTTCGCAAACCAGTTGCCAAAGGGGAATCGGCGGGGATAATCACCGTATCGATGCTCCACCGCCGTAGGGTTTGCTGCCAGTCGCCTTTGAACTGATAAGTTTCGGCGAACTGGTCAAACAGTTGTTGTCCATAGAGATCGGCGCGGCCGTCGATGAAGACCGGGATAGAGGGGTAGAGCTTCCAGATGAGGTAGCCGCCCCAATCGTAGTGGTTGAAGATTCGACCGGAGGGTGGATGTTTCTGCAAAAATGCAACTGCACGGGCGGGGAAGCGCTCGATCTCGACCTGCGGCTGGCGTTGGATGATCTGGGCGATGTGGACTCCGGCGAAGGCCGCCATTGCCAGCAGGATCAGGCCGTTGAACAAGCTGAGACCTACGGGTTGCGGACGCTGTCCGTCGCTTCGTGGCCATTCTCCGAGCCGCGTGGTAATTAACGGGACTGCGATCAGGACGAACAGTGGTATCAGCCGGATTGAGACGAGGGCGGCATACAAACTGACGAGCAATAGAAGCAAGTCGCGCACTCGCAGCTCGAGACGCGACCAACCGAGGGCCGCAAACGTAGCCAGCACAACCAGGAGGAAAGGCCAGTACTCAGGATGGTGAAAGTTGGGCGAGGCCCATTCGGCGATGTATTTTTGCATGGCTGGGGAGCGGAGGGTCTCGAAGGGGTAGGAGAACATCCGCAGGCCGTTGGGATTCAGCGGCACGATCAGAACATCGAGTAAGAAGATGAGCGCTGCAATTCGCCGGCCGGAAGGGCGCTGCCGCGTGCGGCCTAGCGCGCGTTCGATCCATTCTCCAGCCAGGTACAAGGCTGAAAGAACCAAGCCTACGGCGAATCCGGCGTGCAGGTTCACCCAGAGAAGAGTGAGCGGGAGAGTCCACCACAGAAGCTTGGGATTGCGCTCCGAGCGGTCGAGAATCAATAGCCACAAGCTGGTCAGTAAGAGAGAAAGAACCTGCGGGCGCACTCCCCATACGGGTACGGTAGCCCAGGCTGCGGCAAGCGTGGCCACGCCGGCAACATAGGTCGCGGACCCGCAACGCAGGTACAACAGGAAGAACGCCGCAGTCAGGACTGCAGCAAAGATCAGGATTAACCCGCCCCATCCCGCGGTGCGTTCAAGCTCGAACAGGAGAAACTCGCTCAGCCATTCGTGCGCGACCCAGGGCTGTCCCGCGCGAGTGCAGGAAAAAGGATCGGTGTGAGGAACGCTTCTGGTCTCAGCGATGTACTGCCCAGTCTTGAGATGCCACCAGACGTCAGGGTCGGTGACATTGCGCGCGGCCATGGCGAACAGTCCGATGAACAGCGCAGCCAGAAAGACGTTGCTTGTCCGCAGAGGTTTCTTCACGGTGGCATGGATCATACCGCGCTTGGAGCGAAGATATAATCCCGAACTTAAGGAAGAAGATGAAGGAATACGTGAGCCGAAACAGACTCAAGACGTGGATCGCTGTGCTGATCGTTGGCATGCTGTGCATTCACGGCGTGCTCTTCTTTAAGGCGAGAGTGCTGATCCGGCAGGGCTACCCGGACTTTACGATTTTCTATACGGCGGGAAAGATGTTGCGCGAGGGGCTGCGGCACAATCTATATGACGGCGCTTTGCAGTATGAAGTGCAGCAAACTTTTGCTGCGGGAGTGCGAATCCGGAAAGGGCCGCTGCCTTACAACCATCCGCCGTTTGAGGCCTTGATCTTTGAACCGCTGGCCTCGCTCGATTACCCCACGGCGTACCTGGTCTGGAGCGCGATCAATCTCGCGATCTTAGGATTGCTGCCTTTTCTGCTGCGGCGATATATTCCGGTGCTGGCGCATTACGCTCTTTTTGTGTGGCTGCTGGTCTTGCTCGGTTTTTTCCCCGTGCTGGTTGCGTTGCTGCAGGGGCAGGATGTGATTTTGCTTCTTCTTCTTAATGCCCTGGCATTCGCGGCTTTGAAGAGAAATGCTGATACGCTTGCCGGATGCTGGCTCGGTTTGAGCGTGTTCAAGTTCCAGCTTATCCTTCCCTTGGTTCTGATTCTTCTGTGCTGGAAGCGCAGCAGGGTGGTTCAAAGTTTCGTGGTCACGGCGGCTGTCATGGCGTCAATCTCGGTTGCCATTACCGGGTGGGCGGGGGCGCTGCGCTATCCCTGGTATGTGTTGCATTTCGAAAAATTCATGGAACGCGGCGGAATCGCCGTGGACATGCCGAACCTGCGCGGATTGCTCGAAGGTTGGTCTTTCAGCGGGTTCCCTGGTTCGCATGTGATTACCATTGCGCTTTCGATTGGTCTGCTGGTCTGGGTCAGCGTGAAAGGACGCAGCCGGACGCATTCAAGCCAGCGGTTCCATCTGGAGTTCGATCTGCTGGAGTTCGATCTGCAGTTTTCCCTGGCGATGGTGGCGGCAGTGCTGGCCAGCTATCATGCATTTCCTTACGACCTCAGCCTGCTCGTGATTCCGGTGCTCCTGGTGGTTAACTACGCGATCGAAACGGCGTCGCTTCAGCGTTATAGAAACTGGGCTCTCATGCTGCCTGTGGGATTGCTCTTTCTCACTCCGATTTACATGCTGCTGTGGATCCGGCTGGATCACTTCAATCTGTTTGCGACCGTGTTGCTGCTGTGGATGTGGGGGATTGCACGGGAGATTTCATCCCGCTCCGAGTCACCGGAGACGCAACGACTGTGACGAGGCGGGCTCAGATCGGTTCGATGCTTGCGCTCATCGCCGCGGCGAGCATGTGCTTCTATGTAGATCGAATCCTGGTGGGCTTTCAGGTTGCGGATGCTGCGGCGCGCGATCGTCCGCGCGGCAATCTCTCCGATCTGTATCCGCGCTGGCTGGGGGCGCGGGAATTGCTGCTCCACCACCGCAATCCTTATGGCGACGACATTACGATCGAAATCCAGAAAGGATATTACGGGCGCGCGCTCGACCCTGCCCGGCCCAACGATCCCAAAGATCGGCAGGGGTTCGCTTATCCCGTCTATGTGGTCTTCCTGCTGGCGCCGTTTGTTGGATTTTCATTTCACGCGGTGCAGCTTGTCTTTTACTGGGCGCTGATCGCGCTGACCGCAATCAGCGTCTGGCTGTGGCTGCGCGTGTTGCGATGGCGGCTACCGGTGCTTGCGACTGCCAGTTGTATCGCGGTCACGCTGGGAAGCTTTGCCGCAGTGCAGGGATTGAAGCTGCAGCAGTTGAGCCTGCTGGTGGCAGCGCTTCTGGCCGGAGCGGTGGCCTGCGTGGCCGGAGGTTTCCTGTTTTGCGGCGGAGTCTTGCTGGCGGCGGCGACTATCAAGCCGCAACTGGCATGGCCTTTGGTGGCTTGGCTAATCGTGTGGACGCTGAGTGACTGGAGAAATCGGAGACGCTTTCTGTTTGGGTTTGGCCTGGCGATGGCGCTGCTGCTCGGTGGCGCAGAAATTATTCTGCCTGGTTGGTGGCGGCTGTTTGCCGGTGCTCTGGGGAAATATCATCGCTACACTCAGAACCAGTCAGTACTGCTGGTTCCGTGGGAGTATTCGGGAATTTTTATAGCCGCAGCCCTGGTCGTTTGCGGATTTCTTCTCTGGAAGCTGCGCATGGAACCTGCCGATAAGCAAAACTTCGGTCTGGCTATTTCTCTCGTGTTGGCCTTGACCGTGCTCGTGGTGCCTATGTACGCGCCTTATAACCAGGTGCTGCTTCTGCCGGCGATTCTGGCGCTGGTGCGGGATCGGACATCGTTCACTTCGCGGTCGCGTGGAGCTCGATTTCTGTATCTGGCGGCGGCTTTTGCTTTGGCGTGGCAGTGGATCGCGAGTTTGAGTTTGAGCTGCGCCTATTTGCTGGGATGGCGGGCGTGGGCGATCAGCGCCTGGAAAGTGCCTTTCTTTGCGACGTTCAGTTTGCCGGTCTTCGTTTTCGCAGTCATCCTTCTGGCTGTGCAGGGTGCGCAGCGACGGGCGGGAATCCAGGGAAGTTCGGGTTAATCGACAGCACGCGCTTCTTCTCGCGGCAGGAGAAACGCGACACTCAAGAACAATGCCAGCAAGGGAAGACCTACGAGCGCATAGACCCCGTTGCTCAGCGCCCACAAATGAAGCGGGGGCAGGAAAAAGATCGCAAGCAAGCTTAAGGTCAGCCAGTTCGCAGGACTTCGAGCGTCTGGAGTTCGCGCAGACGCGATGTGCAGGAGCAAGGCGACGGGCAACAGCGCAAGGCTCAGGTCGTGCGGGTTGAGGTGATAGCTGACCAGCAGGGCAAACGTCACGGTGTTGGCGAAAGCCAGATCGAAGTCGTCTTTATCGTTATTCCGTCCCATCTTCTTCCAGCCCAACAGCGTCATGATGAGCGCGGCTGCGCAAAGGATCGACAAACTTACGACGGCGCCAGAGAATTGGTCGCTGTGAAAGAAGAAGTAGATCAATCCCCGGAAATTCGCCATGGCCGAGGGAATGATTCCGGCGAATGGCTGGGCTTTCAGATGGAGCAGAAACTTTGGATAGATGAGGAAGACAGACCATCCGGAGATGGCGGCCGACAATCCGGCAAGCGCCAGCGCAGCCAGGCTAAAGCCCTTCACAAGCCTGGTTCGGACGCTTCTGTTTTGGGTCACGACCAGTACCAGCGCTAACGGCAGCGCCAGTTGAAATTTGAAGAGTCCGAGGCCCAGCCAGCAACCGGCGGCGAATCCGCGGCCGCGCCGGAGAGCTGCAAAGGATAAAACTACCAACAACAGCAAGAGTAGAGAATCCTGACCCTGGAGAAAGCAGAGCAGTGTCGGAACGAAGGTGAGCGAAACCCCCAGCGATAAGCGCCAATCCCAGGGCCGGATTTCCTTAGCCAGGCGGTGCGCTGCGACCCCCAGAAATATCAGGTTCAGCAAAGACCACAGCAGATAGGCGTACCGCAACGGCAGCCAAGCCACGGCGAGATACACTGCGGCTTCAAAAGGCGGATGAATGTAGAGAGTGCCTACTCTTCCGGCGTAGCGGGCCTGATATTGGCGCTGGAGGTCGGCATCGTAGAGTTGGTGTCCGTGGCCCGCAGCCAGCATGCGTGCGGCACAATAAAAATCCGGGAAATCGGTGCCCTGCAGGAACGCTGCGGAGCGCGTCACGGCGAAAGCCGCGAGCGCGGACACGAAGACACAAATGATGAAGGTCTTGATTGCTGAGCTGAGAGCCGGCTCGCGACTTGAGTCTCGGGAGAACACGCCGCCGCAGTCTATCGAACCCCTGTGGGAAGCGCTACCGGAGGTCTCGACGAAAGCGCTCCCTGGGGGGCATAATTCCTCTGAATTATTCTTATTTGTGCTGTTTCCGTGTAGTCTTGGGCAGGGGGCGGCGCCACATCCCATGGTCTTAAACGCGATAGGCCGGCCACAGTCATCCGCTTCGGGCGTGTTTCCCGGGCTGGTACTGGTGCAGGGCAATGAGCAGAAGAACATCGTGCTCAACCGCACGCCCTTCAGCGTGGGGCGCAAGATCGATAAGGATCTGGTCATCGCCGATCCGCGGGTGTCGCGCGATCACGCGCTCATCGTGCTGGAAGATGACGGATTCTTTCTGGTCGACCAAGGCAGCAAGCACGGGACATTCGTCAACGGGGAACGGATTCAGCGGCAAAAGCTTGAGCGCAACGACCGCCTGGAGTTTGGGGCGCGCGATTCCGCCTACGCCATTTTCAATCCGGCGCACGGAACTTCGAACACGGCGCGCGAGTTCCTCAGCCAGATCTCCGAGATTCAGATCTCGCAGGAGGCCAACGACCTCGAGAAACTGACTCTCTTCCTGGAAGCGGCGCGCAAGTTGAACACCGCCGGCGTGCTCGACGAAATCCTCATGACTATGCTGGATGTGACGCTGCGGCTGACGCGCGCCGAGCGCGGCTACGTTTTTCTGAAAGACGACGACGGCAGCCTGCGGCTGGCCGCGGGACGCAATAACAAAGGCGAGCCACTGCTTGATGACAAGACCATTTCGCATTCCGCGCTGGAAGAATCGCTGCGGTCGAATTCGGAGTTCCTGCTTACCGATACCGGCAGTTCGCCGGAGCTCGCCGGCCGGCAGAGCATTGTCGCCTATGATCTGCGTACCGTGATTTGCATTCCGTTGCGCAAGCGCCAGGTGCAGGCCAAAATGCGTGAGCAAATGACAATGGTCCCGGGCGCGCCTTCTGCCGAAGTGACGGGAGTTTTGTACGTCGATTCGCGCTTCGCCTCGCGCGAATTCTCCGGTGTGGGCCACGACATTCTGCGCGCCATCGCGACGGAAGCGGCATCTTTGATCGAGAACGCCCGCCTGGTGCAGGCCGAGGAGGAGTCGCGGCGCTACCAACAGGAACTCACCATTGCCGCCAGCATCCAGCAGCGGCTGATGCAAGTAAAGATTCCCGATGTGCCGTTTGCCAAATTGCGCGGGAAGAACCTGTCTTGCAAAGAGATTGGAGGAGACTTCTTCGATGCGGTGCATACGAAGGAGGGCCTGGCGGTAGTGCTGGCGGATGTCAGCGGCAAGGGAGTCTCGGCGGCGCTGCTGGCTTCCACTTTGCAGGGAATGATCTATTCGCATTTGAGTTCGGGCATGCCTTTGCTCGACGTGGTCTCCGCAGTGAACCATTTCTTCAGCGAGAAGCTGGTGGGAGAAAAGTATGCCACCGTCCTGCTGGTTCTTCTGCGACGCGACGGCGATCTGGAATATGTCAACTGCGGGCACGTGCAGCCGTTGCTGGTTTGCGCTGGAGAAGTGATGCGTCCGCCGCACGGCAATGTGCCGGTAGGGTTACTGCCTGATGCCACGTTTGAGAGCGCCCGCTGCCAGCTAAAGTCGGGGGACCGCTTTATCCTGGTGACCGATGGTGTGACTGAGGCGGAAAATGCGATGGGTGATTTCTTCGAGGACTCGCGGCTGGAAGCGACCGCGGCCAGGAATCCCACGCTGGAAGGCATCTTTTCCGCCGTCTCGGAATTCTGCGCCGGAAATCCACTCAGCGACGACTGCACTGTCGTCGAACTGATCTATTCGCACGCCGGTCCGGTGTCGGCAGTCTAGACCACCGTGACCGTGTAGTCCGTACCCTCCCAGCGATTCTCCTGCGTCCAAAGAAACGTGAACACGATTTGGCTTCCCGCGGGAAGCGAAGCTGTCGGCAGGTCGAGTATGTGGAGGCCCAGGCCGGTGTCGCGGGTGTTTATGTCGTGCGCACTCTTCCAGCCGTCAATGCTCCAGTGCACCAGCGCGGGATCGAGCAACTTGATGCGCAGCTTCTTGTGGCGCGGAATCGAGCGAGGCTTGTTGTTAATCCTCCAGCCCGAGAACTCTCGTGTGGGCTTTTCAACCTGGTAGCGTTGTACTGTCTGCGGAGGCTGGTCGAAAATCTTTCCGTCGCGCAGGGAGCGGCGCAACTTGATGTATTCGGAGTGAGCCCAGACCAGCGGACAAGCGGATCCGGTGGGCTTGCCGCGGAACAGCTCGAGGCTGGCAATATCGTCGGCATCCCAGACTTGCTCCGAGAGCAGGCGGCTGTGACCCACGGTGCAGTTTTCCATCATCGTAAGCAAAGCGTCCGCTTCGCTGGTGCGCCCGGCGGCAATTTCATAGTGAGCGCGTTCCCCGGCCAACAGGGGCCAGGGGCGGCCAATGCCGGTGCCGTTAAACGCCGAACCATCCTTGTGCTCGCCGTAGCCGTCGCCGTTATAGCGGTACCAGCAGGCTCCCTGCGGCAGTTGCACGCGCAAAAGAGCGTCAACCGCCTTCACGGTATTGAGGATGCGCGGATCATCCGGCGTGCGCAATCCGAAGCGCACCAGCGCCAGTGCATCCGGACTAATGATGTGAAATGCGCGTTCCGGATTATCGCCGGGAGGGCGGTTCTTGATCGGCACGAAACCCTGCGTTGGCGAGGCCGCGCCATCTGTGTCTGGTGGAGCGATGCGCACGTAGTAGCCTTCCACGCCGATTTGCCGGGCGAGCTCGCCGCCCGTCGCATAGACCCAGCGCTCGATGTTGTCGTTCCAGGCATCTGCAGTGTCACGCAGGATAGGAGCGGCATCGGGGTGACCGGTTAATTCGGCGATGTCTGCTGCGGCCAAGAGCGCGGAAATTTCCGCCGCGAGAGTGAAGGGGGAATAGCCCGCGTCTTCTTCCCAGCGATCCTGCTGCGTGACCGGGCCGTTGCGCAGGATAAAACTCCCAGCTTTGCGCACCATGGGCCACCAGCGCTCAAGCTTGCCCAGGCCAGGCGCGGCTTTACGGCGCAGCAGATCGAGCAACAGGATGGGGAAGGCGGTTTCGTCCATCTGCACGCCGCTCCAGTAAGAGCGCCCGTCGAGCCAGAGATTCTGCGCCCAGTTGCCCTCAGCCTCCTGCGTGGATTCGAGGTAGCGAAGCACTCTGACGGCCTCGCTAGCGGCGCCGGCGGCCAGCAATGCTCCCGCAGTCTCAACCAGATCGCGCGGCCACACCAGGTGGTAACCGCCGAGATCCTCGTCACCTTTGTCGAATCCCCAGGGGATCGAAAGGCTGGCGATGATCCCGCCCAGAAAGTCCTTGGACTCGTGCGTGCGCAAGACTCCCGTCGACGCGCGGTAGAGATCGTACTGGCGTTTCGGTTCGTCGAGCTTGAGCAACGTGCTCTGCCAGTTTTTCCAGTGGAAAACATAATGTTCGCGAAGCTCGCCGAAATCTTCCAACAGGCTGGAGCGCACTTGTTGTCCTGCCTCCGTCGACTTCGCGCCAAACCCCAGGGCCAGCAAGAACTCTCCGTTGCAGGCCGCGAGGTCAATTTCTCCGGTGCAGGCCAGATTGCCATTTTCTGCGCGCTGGTATTCCCACTCCATCCGGAAATGAGCCGAGATGTCCTGCCATCCGTCGGAGGCGCCCACGAATCCGACCGACATTTTTTTCCAGGGGGCCGAGCTGCCCAGTGCCAAAGCGGTTCCGTCGTTCTCAGCGAAGAACAAGGGCAGCCCTTTGTATTCGCCGACCCAACCGGTGTTGCGGTAACCGCAGTTGGCCAGGTGGGGCGAGAGCAACGCATAAAGGTGATAGTCGGAGAGCCGGCCCTGCAGCGGCTCAAAGCGGATTTTCTGGAGCAGCACATTGCGGTAAGGATCGGTGAAAACTTCTTTGTGGATGCGATAGCGGCCCCCGATTTCGGTGTTCGTCAGTTCGAAGGCGGGGACGCCCGGCTCGAAGGGAAGGTTCTCAAACGTGCAGTGGCGTTTCTCTTCAGAAAAGAAGCTTCGGCCATCGGTTACCAGGAAGCCGAGGTCGCGGGTGCAGGCTTGGTCTACGCGCGGGAAGTACACTTCATTTAGAATGCCGTGACTCAGCGTGAACCAGACTTTGCTGTGCTGGTTCAGCGCCGTGCCGACGCCGGTTTTGGCGCTCGAGGTCCAGCGGGGTGGAATGCCCGGCCAACCGGGGGCGTAGCGTATAGAATCGCTCATGAAATTTTCGTCCTGGGGCATTCCGCCGGATTGCAACCCAATCGTGGAACCGGGGCGCTCCAGGGGCGATGTTCAGATTGTAGAGGAGATTGCACACTCGCAGCCTTCAGTGACGTCGACGCCGTAAATGCCCGGCCGTTCATCAGAAATTCATCCGTTTGTAACCATGCTGTAATATTGCGCCGATAAAAACGAGAACATCCATGTTCAGGAGGATCCATCGAGCCATGCGCAGACTCACCCTGCTTCTGTTGTGCGCTTTTGTAGCCTTGCCCGCATTAGGGCAGACCACGCTGAACGGAGCTGGCGCGACGTTCCCCAACCCAATTTACTCGAAGTGGTTCAGCGAATATCACAAGCTGCATCCTAATATTGAGGTCAATTACCAGTCTATCGGCAGTGGCGGTGGCATCCGCCAAGTGACGGAAGGAACGGTGGATTTTGGCGCCAGCGATATGCCCATGACAGATGGGCAGCTCGCGGAAGCTCAAACCAAGTTGAAGACTAAGGTTCTCAACATCCCCAGCGTGTTGGGTGCGGTCGTCCCCGCCTACAATATTCCGGGAGTGAGTGGGGAAGTGAAGTTTACGCCAGATGCCCTGGCGGGAATCTTTTTAGGCAAAATCACCAAGTGGAATGACAAGGCGATCACCAGCGTAAACCCGGGCCTCAATTTTCCCGACAAAGACATCATCGTGGTTCACCGCTCCGACGGCAGCGGCACCACTTTCATTTGGACCGACTATCTCTCGAAAGTCAGCCCCGACTGGAAGAGCGAAGTGGGCAGCAACACGTCCGTTAAATGGCCGGTCGGACTGGGCGGAAAAGGAAACGAAGGGGTCGCTGGGATGATCCGGCAGATGCAGGGAGGCATCGGCTACATCGAACTGATCTATGCCCTGCAGAATAATATTCCGTACGGCAGCGTTCGCAATGCGGCCGGCAATTTCCTGAAGGCGTCGCTAGAAGGAGTGACTGCGGCCGCCGCCTCCTCGCCCAAAATGCCTGCGGATTTTCGCGTCTCTATCACCGATGCACCGGGCAAGGACGCTTATCCCATTTCCAGTTTCACCTGGCTGCTGATTCCCCAGCAGTCAAAAGATGCGGCGAAAGGTAAGATCCTGGCCGATTTTCTGAACTGGATGGTGACGGATGGACAGAAGATGACATCTGCTCTCTCTTACGCTCCGTTGCCGGAAAGCGTTGTCCAAAAAGAGAAACTGGTAATCAAGCAGGTCCGGTAGGACTAGCCAGGCAGGGCTAGCCAGGTAGCGCAAGTCTCAATGCCCGCCGGTCGGGCGCCTGGCTCTTTGCGATCTCCTCCCGCGCATCGGATGGCACCGTTTTCCGCGCAAGACCCACATGGCGGACGATCGCGTCGTGTGCCTCCCTCGATTCGCCGTTCTGCGCCCGGCGGGGCGGATGTTTTATACTAGATGGTCGTAAAGCCGTTTCCCCTCGGCAACAAAAGATCGCGCGAATGAAGGCGTAGCACCCTCGCACATGGCTCGTCTTTCGCTGGAGAATCCTGCGTATTATCTCAACCGCGATACCTCCTGGATCGCGTTCAACCGGCGTGTGCTCGAAGAAGCCCAGGACGAAGGCAACCCGCTTCTGGAGCGGCTGAAGTTTCTCGCCATTTCCGCCAGCAATCTGGATGAGTTCTTCGAGATTCGTGTAGCGGCCATGGAGCAGCAGATCGAGGACGGCTATAACGAGGCCGGTCCCGATGGGTTGACGCTGACCGAGAAGCGCGAGGTTCTAGCGCGTCAAAGTCACAAATTCGTCGATGACCAGTACGAATGCTGGAACGCGTTGCGCCCCGCGCTAGCCGAACACGGAATTCGGTTGCTGAGCCTGCACGAACTCGACGCGGAGGCCCGGCGGTTCGTCGACCAATACTGCGAAAAAGAACTGGATCCTCTGCTCACCCCGGTGACCGTCGATCCCACTCATCCCTTTCCACGAGTGATCAACAAGGCGCTGTGCCTGGGATTTCTTTTGCGCCGGCGTCGCCGCTCCGCGCTCACCTACACCGGCGTGGTATCGGTGCCGCGCGCGCTGCCCCGGCTGGTTCGCCTGCCTTCAGATGCTACGACTGACTTCATTTTTCTCGCAGACCTGGTCGCGCACCACGCCCAGAACATGTATCACGGCTATGACATCGTTTCCTCAGCGCCCTTCCGCGTGACCCGCAACAGCAATCTTTATCTGCAGGAAGAAGAAGCGCGCAATCTTCTCGAATCCGTCCGGGCGGAGTTGCACAACCGCCGCAAAGGCGACGCTGTTCGCATGGAAATCGAGGCCGATGCCGATCCTGAAATCATCGACCGCCTGCGCACTGTGTTCGAACTCGATCCCTGGCAGGTTTTTCCTGTGAACGGGCCGGTCAACCTTTCGCGGCTATTTAACGTCTACGAGCAGGCGCAGCGTCCGGATCTGAAGTATCGCAGCTTCGCCCCGCGGGAATTGCGGCTTACCGCCAAGTCGCAGAATCTTTTCGAGGAACTGCGGCGGCACGACGTTCTGCTGCATCATCCTTACGATTCCTACGATGCGGTGGTGGCGTTCATCGAGTCAGCGGCAGAAGACGAGCACGTACT
Organism: Candidatus Sulfotelmatobacter sp.; assembly: GCA_049584615.1. Taxonomy (GTDB): domain Bacteria; phylum Acidobacteriota; class Terriglobia; order Terriglobales; family Acidobacteriaceae; genus Sulfotelmatobacter. The sequence continues at coordinate 52,363 of JBAUYE010000355.1, read as the reverse complement.
TTCCATCAAACAGACGCTCTACCGCACCAGCGAGCATTCTATGATCGTTCCTTCGCTGATGGACGCAGCCTCGCGCAAGGAAGTCACCGCGGTGGTCGAGTTGAAGGCCCGGTTCGACGAAGCCCACAACATTCGCTGGGCGCGCGAGATGGAAGATGCTGGAGTGCAAGTGTTTCACGGGCTGGTTGGCCTGAAGACGCATTGCAAGCTTTCACTGCTGGTGCGCCGCGATCCCGATGGCGTACGCAGCTATGCCCACATCGGAACCGGCAACTATAACGCCACCACGGCGCGCATCTATACGGATCTCAGCCTATTCACGGCGAATCCTGAGATTACCCGCGCGGTGCATGACGTTTTTAGTTTCCTCACTGCGTACGCCGAGAATCCCAGCTATGACCCGCTGCTGGTGGCCCCGCTTGACCTCGCGGAGAAGGTGATTGCGCTCATCGATCGCGAGGCCGATCAGGCGCGGCAAGGCCGCCCCGGGCGCATCATCGCCAAGATGAACGCCCTGCTCGACAAAAACATTGTGCAGGCGCTATATCGTGCTTCTCAGGCCGGTGTGGAAATCGATCTGATCGTGCGCGGCATTTGCGCCCTGCGGCCGGGCGTGCGGGGCGTGAGTGACCGCATCCGGGTGCGCAGTATAGTCGGGCGCTTTCTCGAGCACAGCCGCATTTACTACTTCGCGAATGGCGGCGAGGAAGAAATCTATATCGGCAGCGCTGACTGGATGCCGCGCAATCTTTACGAGCGGGTCGAAGTGCTGGTGCCGCTGCGCGACGAATTCCTGCGCGAGCGCGTGCGCCGCGAAATTCTCGACGCCTATCTGGCGGATAATCGCAAGGCTCGCATCCTGCTACCCGATGCAACTTACATTCGGGCCTGGCAGCCGATGCATGGCAAACGTGATCGCAAGCCGCCGACGGGTGCAGCCGCCTTCAGCGCGCAGGATTTTTTAATCGGTGTTGCGGAAGGCAAGCAGGCGGCGGATTTCTCGATACCGCAGCTTCCGCCACCCAAGCGCAAAGCTCCCGCCGGCAGAGTACGATAACCGAGAGTACGATAGCCCAGAGAACGATAATTCCCAATGATTATTTATTTTCTACGTCACGCGAGCGCCGGCGAACCCTTCGCTAACCCGAAGAAAGACGAAAAGCGCGCGCTCGACAAAGATGGCATTGAGCAGTGCGGTTACGTCGGCCGCGCGCTGGCCGCAATCGAGGCGCAGGTGGATTGCATTATTTCGAGCCCGCTCAAGCGCGCCACGCAAACTGCATCGCTCGTTGGCAACGAGATGGGTTACGAAGGCAAGCTGCAGATCGAGACCGCATTGCGCCCAGGAGCGACTTTCGCCGACTTCCGCCGTCTGCTGGAAAAGTACGCGAAGCAGGAATCGATCATGGTCGTCGGGCACAATCCCAACCTCAGCCAGTTCCTCGGCACCGTAATCAGCGAGTCCGGCTGTGAAGCTTCGGTGGAACTGAAAAAAGGAGCCGTAGCCCGGGTTGACATGCGCCGCAGTTCCGGCACGTTGATGTGGTGCCTCACGCCCAAAACGCTGCGCACTCTCTACACCGCGGCGGTGGAAAGTTCGCGCCCGAACACTTCGCGGAAATAAGCGCAGTCCTTCTCGATTGCCCACAGTTCCAGGTCCACTCCCATGCGCCGGCGGGGCACCAGCGTCAGGCGAATTTCCGCGGCGCGCTGGCTTACGCGCACCTTTTGCACAGCACGGCTGCGGCCCAGGTTCAAGGAGCGCGCGAGGCGCAGCAGCAGAATCGCTTTCTGCACTCCGGCGCGCTCTGCCGGATCGATCGCCTTCATCGGGCCGTCTTCCATCGCCGGTCGCGACTTTCCCAGATAGCGCGCAATGGAAGCGATAATCCGCCGCTGCTGCGGCGTGTAACCCAGAATCTCGGAGTTCGAAATGATGTAATACGTGTGCCGGTGATGGCCATTGCGATTTACGTAGTCGCCCACTTCGTAGAGCATGGCCGCCGCCGAAAGCCACTCGCGGAATTCCGGCGCCAACCCGTGCACAGAACGCAGCGCCGAGAACAAAAACATCGCAGACTCGCGCACATCGAGCGCGTGCTTCAGGTCCACGCGATAGTGAGCGACGGCCCGCGTGATCGATTCCCAGCGTTCCGATTCGATCTGTTTTCCTGACCGCGTGCTGTGGTCATGCTCGGCCGCCATCTGTGCCAGCAACCCATCGCGCAGGCCCAGCGGGGAATAACGAAAACCCTTGAGATGGCAGCGATCAAGCAATTCGTGATAAACGATCGCACCAGCGACGATGATTTCCGCCCGCCGCGGACCGATGCCCTCAATCTGTTGCCGTTCGTCTGCCGGCAGGCGCGACAGCTGCTTGGCGATTCGCGTCATCTCCGTGCGGGAGACGACTGCGCGCTGGCGGCTTGCATTTTTTCGCAGATGGCTAGCAGCTGCGGCCAGCGCCGCGGCAGTGCCAGACGTGGCAATCACGTTCTTAACTTTTGCCGCCACCACGCGCGATGCAATGCGGTTCACTTCGCGCGCCACGAAGCCTTGCAGCCGTTTCAGTTCACCCTTGCGCGGCGGGTCGTGGCTGAGAAATTCATCGGTCAGGCGAACTGCGCCGAGGGGCAAACTCACCATGTCGCGGATGTGTCCGCGCCCGGAAACCGTCAGCTCGCAGCTTCCGCCGCCCAGATCAACCATCAACGCGGGCGAACTATCCACACGGAGGTTGGCGACCAGTCCCAGATGAATCAGACGGGCTTCTTCCAATCCGGAGATGATTTCGACTTTCCAGCCTGTGGCCGACCGAACCCACTCCAGAAAAGCTTGCGAATTGCGGGCGTCGCGAAGTGCGCTGGTGGCGACCACGCGCACTGGATCGGTGACCACTTGCTGCGTGGCCCGGTGAAAGCGGCGCAGCACCTTCACCGTCTCAGCCATCGATTCGGGAGTGAGAAAGCCGGAACGAAAAACGCCTTCGCCCAGGCGCGTGACCTCGCGGTCTTCATGGATGGAGCGAAGGCGTCCGCGCGTGAGGCGCGCGATCTTCAGCCGAACGGAGTTGGAACCGATATCAACTGCGGCGAACGTTGGCATGAGTGAAGGCCAACAGTTTACATGCGAACTGCCGCCCGGTCATCCGGGCTTGGATCCGGGCAGGTCTCTCTTAAAGCGGTTCCTTCACGCCGCCGAAGTCGCTGGGCGCGTTGGCTTTGCTTTGGCTCGCGCGAGTGGTTGGGCAGGGGGTTCGGGAGCGGGAACTGGCTTGGCGCGCATCGGCGAGAGCACTGCAACCGCATGGCGGAATTTTGCTCCGGTTACGTTGTGCAGTTCCGCCACCAGAGGCGACTCCCGGACGTCGCCGAGATCCTCGGATGCGCTTTGCGTCAGCGTCAACCAGTCATGCCAATCTCCCAACGCGTCTTGAATGCGCTTCACTCCCGTGATGAACTGTTGCGCTTTCGCCGACGGCTCGGCGAACTCGGCTGCATAGCGTGCGCGCTTGCTCACGATTCTGTACTGGTGCAGCAGCGCCTCGGTGACGGGTGCGTCTCCGCGGTTGATCCCTTCCAGCATTCCTGTGGCGACTGCCAAAGGGTCGCTGCTCGCTTCAGGATTGAAGTTCTTTCCGGCGCGCTTCAGTCGTTTGCGAATCTCACGGACAGTGTCTTTATCGACTGCTTTGCGCAGCTTCTTTTCCTGCTGTGCCCGCAGTTCGATCAGACGGTTTACGAGCAGAGTTTTCCGGCGCGGTTCCTGCGGGATCTTCAAGCTGCGCAAAGCGGCTAACTGCACGTCCAGGTCGCGCACCTTGCCGGCGCGTTTGCGAATCCCGCCCAGCAATTTCAGAAGCTTTTTCTGATTGCGGTCCATCCTGGGCGAGAGCTCGCCCAGCAGAATTTGAAGACGGCGCGTGCCAGTGCGGAAACGGTGCACGCTCTCCGCGCGAGGTTTCGAGGAAAGCTTGACCAAGTCCTGCTCAAGCTTCTGAAAAACCACACGGCTGCGCTTTGGCGCGATCGGCATAGCGTAGAAAAGACAATCGAACCGGGAGATGAAAATACAGGCTTGCGGGGGAAAAGGCAACCTGAAAACCTCCTGATTTTAACATCCTGTTAACAGGATTCTGCTAGCGTGAGGCAAGCATGGCCTTTTCTGCATTACCTCGGCCCGATATGCCCGCTCCGCAACCTGTTGAAGCGACGAAGGTTAGTGACCTCCCTCCAGCGGGACGGCGAGCCGAACCTTTTCTTCGTGGGAGCCGCGGCGAAATCGGTGACCGGGTGTTTAAAGTCGCCATGCTGCTGTGCGGCGTGGCAGTGCTCGGAACGCTCGCGCTGATTGTCTATGAGTTGACGCTGCGCTCCGGGCCTTCCTGGCATGCCTTCGGATTCAAGTTCTTCGCCGGGCATGACTGGGATCCGGTGAACGAACAATTCGGCGCCATGCCGTTTATCTACGGAACCCTGGTCTCTTCGTTCATCGCTCTGCTCATCGCCGTGCCGCTATCGATCGGAGTTGCGGTATTCACCACCGAGATGTGTCCCAAGGCGCTGCGCGGCCCGCTCTCGTTCTTTGTGGAGTTGCTGGCCGCCATTCCGAGCGTGGTCTACGGCCTGTGGGCCTTCTTTGTGCTCATACCCATACTCACCAATTACGTCGGACCGCTCTTGGGCCGAACGCTGGGATGGAGTGGGTTGTTCAAGGGGCCGTTCTACGGCCTGAGCATGCTGGCAGCCGGAATCATCCTGGCCATCATGATTATCCCCATCATTTCTTCGATCACGCGTGAAGTGTTGATGGTGGTGCCGCAGCACCAGCGGGAGGCCGCGCTCGCCCTTGGCGCCACGCGCTGGGAAATGATTCGTGTCGGAGTGCTGCGCAATGCGCGTGCCGGCATCATGGGCGGCATCATTCTGGGCCTGGGTCGCGCTTTGGGAGAAACCATGGCCGTGACCATGGTGATCGGCAACCGGCCGGAGATTGCGAAGTCGCTGTTTGCGCCGGGCTACACCATGGCCAGTGTATTGGCCAACGAGTTCAGCGAAGCCACAGGCGATGTCTACCTGTCGGCGCTGATCGAGATTGGCCTGGCTCTGTTCCTGGTTACGATCGTGGTCAACGCGCTGGCACGACTGCTCGTATGGACCGTCACCCGCGGCCAGCCTTCGAGGGCCAATGCCTGAGACCACGCATGCTTCCGCGCTGCATAGCGTCGCGCCTATCGCCTTGCGGCGTCGCATCACCGACCACGTTATGACCGGCGTGGCCGTGCTTACGGTCATCCTGGTGCTCGTGCCCTTGTTTGCCATCTTCACCTACCTTGTCTACCGCGGCATCGGGTCGATCAACTGGGCCTTCCTCACGCAGACTCCGAAGCCCGTGGGCGAATCTGGCGGCGGAATGGCCAACGCCATTGTGGGCTCCGGCTTCATCCTCGCACTGGCCAGCATTCTGGGAGTGCCGGTGGGCGTAGGTGCGGGCATCTACCTCGCGGAATACGGCCGCAACCGTTTCGGCGACGTCATTCGCTTCACCGCCGACGTTCTGAACGGCGTGCCCTCGATCGTAATCGGCATCGTGGCTTACGCGATCGTCGTTCTAAGCCAGAAACACTTCTCCGCGTTGGCCGGCGGAGTTGCTCTGGCCATCATGATGATTCCTACGATTACTCGCACTACGGAAGAGATGCTTCTGCTGGTGCCGCAGGCCCTGCGCGAAGCCGCGTACGGGCTGGGGATTCCGCGCTGGCGCACTACGCTCTCCATCACGCTGCGCACCGCGACCTCCGGCGTGATTACAGGAATTATGCTGGCCTTTGCCCGGGTCGCGGGCGAGACTGCGCCCCTGCTCTTCACCACGCTGGGGAATCAATTCTGGAATCTGAAGATCAACGAGCCGACCGCCGCGCTGCCGCTGCAGATCTACGCCTACGCCCTCTCGCCCTACGACGACTGGCACCGGCAGGCGTGGGCGGGGGCGTTCGTGCTTATCGTTCTCATCGTAACCTCAGTCGCGGCCGTGCGCTTCGCCGTACGCCGTGGTACCTTCGGAGCGGCATAGTTTATGGGCGTTGGAATCCAGGTCGAAAACCTGAATGCCTGGTACGGCAAAACCCAGGCGCTATATGACGTCAAGCTGACGGTGGCGGCGAACCACGCCACGGCGCTGATTGGACCCTCGGGTTGCGGCAAGTCGACGTTCATCCGCTGCCTGAACCGCATGCATGAGACCATTCCTGAGGCGCGGGTGACGGGAAGTGTGCACATCGGCGAAATCAACGCCTACAACGGCACTTCAGCGACCCAGCTTCGCAGGCGCGTTGGCATGGTGTTTCAAAAAGCCAATCCATTCCCGACCATGTCGATCTACGACAATGTCGCTTCCGGATTGAAGCTGAACGGTTTTCACGATCGCGGCAAACTCGACGAGATCGTAGAGCGGTCGCTGGAAGTATCCGCGCTGTGGGACGAAGTGAAGGATCAGGTCCACAAGAAGTCGGGCGCCAGCCTTTCCGGTGGCCAGCAGCAGCGGCTCTGCATTGCCCGCGCTCTGGCAGTCGAGCCCGAAGTGCTGCTGATGGATGAGCCTTGTTCCGCGCTCGACCCCATCTCCACCGGAAAGATCGAAGAGTTGATCTTTCAGCTGAAAGAACGGTATACGATAGTGATTGTCACGCACAATATGCAGCAGGCCGCCCGCGTCGCCGAGTTTACCGGGTTCTTCCTGCTCGGGCGGATGATTGAGTTCGATAAAACGGAAAAGATTTTCACCAAGCCGGCGGACAAGAAGACGGAAGACTACATCACGGGCAGATTTGGATAAGGTTTCTTAAGAAGGAAGGTTCGTATAATGCGCACGCGTTTTCAGCAAGGGCTCGACGATCTGCGCCAGAGGCTGCTCCGCATGGGCGGACTGGCGGAACAGGCGGTGGATCGCGCCCGTCAGGCCTATGTCGATCGCGATCTCGCTCGCTGCCAGATGGTTCTCGAAAGCGAGACCCTTATCAACACCGCAGAGCGGGAGATTGACGAGGCTGCCTTCGACCTGCTGGCGATGCAACAGCCCATGGCGGTCGACCTGCGCTTTATCCTCGCCGTCACCAAGATCAATTCTGACCTCGAACGCGTTGGCGACCAGGCGGTCAACATTGCCGAGCGTGTCATGGATATGGTCGAGCTTCCTGCGGCAGACTTGCCTGTCGATATTGCACGCATGGGCGCGGCGGTAAGCGCCATGGTGCGCCGGGCACTGGAGTCGTTCATCGAAGGCAAGGCAGAACTCGCCCAGGCCGTGCTCGAAATGGACAGCGTTGTGGACCGCATGAAAGACGACGCCTTCATTCAGCTGGTGAGGACAATGAACCAGCGCCCGGAAGTAGTGCGGCAGGCTCTCGATGCACTGCTGGTGGCCCGCAACCTGGAGCGCGTCGCCGACCACGCCACCAACATCGCCGAGGATGTCATCTTCTGGGTCCAGGGCGCCGACGTCCGCCACAATGCGAGTACGGATGAGCACTCCGAGCACTCGCAACCTCACGAAGCCCCGACGCGCGCCTCCGGAGTGTAAGAAAGCTCTGTCATCCTGAGCGGAGCGGAATGATTCGCAAAGCGAATCAGTCCGCGGAGTCGAAAGCCTGCCCTGAGCGAAGCCGAAGGGGACCCCTTGCACCCTGTCGCTAGTTCGGCGTCGCAGGGCGTTTCTATCACAGGGCTCTCGGCTGCCTTCCTTGCCTCTGCGACTTTTTTGACCACAGAGCACTGCCTGAATTAGGCTCATCTTTCTCCACCTGTTACAGACAAATCCCGCGGAGGCTCCGTGACTCGATTCTGCCGTATTGCTCTCCTGGCCGCGTTTCTCACAGTGCAGATTGCGTTTTCCCTCGCGCAGGATCACCCGCCCGAAACCTCATCGATCCCGCTGCCCACCAGCAAGACGCTGACGATTCCCACCCCCGGCCGCATCGGCAGCACCAACAGCTTTCCCGCCACCATCACGCTCAGCCCGGATGGCCGCTTCGCCGCACTCTTGAACAACGGGTATGGCACGCAGGAAACCATGGCGATGCAGTCGATCGCGGTGCTCGATCTGAAGACGAATCAGATCACCGAATTTCCCGACAAGCGCTTCGGCGAAGACGTGCACCAGAGCTACTTCCTCGGTTTAGTCTTCGGCTCGGATGGCAAGCATCTCTACGCGTCGGTCGGTTCAATCACTGACCCCACAGGAGAGAAGCCGGGAGACACCGGCAACGGCATCGCGGTTTACAGCTTCGCCAACGGCAAGGTCGCGCCCGAGAGATTCATCGCGATTGCCCCGCAGTCGCTCGCCGCCGGCAAGAAAGTCGCAATCGGTTTACAGAAAACGCCCGCCGGAACTGCGATTCCTTATCCCGCGGGATTGGCGCTGGTTTCCTCCAGAGCTAACAGCAAAGACCGCCTTCTCGTGGCCAACAATCTTTCCGACAACGCGGTGCTGCTCGATATCGCGAGTGGCAAAGTGCTGCAGCGCTTCGACCTTAGTACGAGCGATCTGGTGCCATCTTCGTTCCCCTATGAATGCATAGCCACGCGCGATGCTCACCGCGCCTGGTGCAGCTTGTGGAATGCGTCACAAGTCGCGGAACTCGATTTGGATAGCGGTAAGGTCGTCCGCTGGATCAAGGTGAAAGAGCCTGACGATCCCATCGCACCCGGCTCGCATCCCACCGCCATGCTGCTCAGTACGGATGAGGAAATTCTTTATGCCGCCTTGTCAAATGCCGATGCCGTCGCCGAAGTGTCCACCGAAAAAGGCGACCATTTTGCCTCGCTCGACACCACGGTTCGCACGCAGCAGTACGCCGGCACATACCCGAGCGCTCTGGCTCAATCTCAAGATGGCAAGCGGCTATTTGTCGCCGACGCTTCCTCCAATGCGATCGCCGTTTTTGACACATCCAACGTTCAACCGATCGCTGATCCCCATGCCGTCCCTGATGCGTCGAACATAGGGCCGATCATTGATCCTCACGAGGCCGCTGCTGCCGGCGCCGTCCTCAGGTTGACAGCCCTCGGCTTCATCCCTACCGACTGGTACCCGAGTGCCCTCGCGGTGCAAGGCGACGATCTCCTCATCGCCACCGCCAAGGGACAAGGCACGCGCCCCAACAAAGGCTCGGGCAAGACTGCATGGGAGGTGCGCCACCACGAGCATCCCTACATCCCGACGTTGCTGCGTGGCTCGATCGCGCGGCTGAATATTCCCTCCACGCTCGGCAAGCTCGACGAACTCACTCGCGTCGTCGAGCACGACAACCTGCTGCATAACGACCCCGGTACGATCCAGTTCGCCGGCGGCAAGAATCCCATCAAGCACGTCATCTATGTCATCAAAGAAAACCGCACCTACGACCAGATCCTCGGCGATCTGAAATCGGGCGACAAATCGGTGGGCGACGGCGACCCTTCACTCACCATGTATGGCGCCGACATCACGCCGAACGAGCACAAGCTGGCGCTGCAATTCGGCGTGCTCGACAATTTCTACGACAGTGGAGAAGTTTCCGGCGACGGACATCTCTGGTCGACTGCCGCCATCACCAGCGATTACAACGAAAAAACCTGGCAGATCGCCTATCGCGGCAAAGAACGAACCTATGACTTCCAGGGCACGGTTGCCGATGAATATCCGCTCGAACACAACCAGCCGGATATCGATGATCCCTCCACCGGCTACCTCTGGGACAACGTTGCCCGCCATGGCCTGACCTATCGCGACTATGGCGAATTCGTGAACGCTAAGTGGTGCAATAAAACTCGCAAGGCAGCCACGCCGAAGCATGGAACTCCGTCAGCACAGGAAGCCGCGTGCCCGCGCACCGAACTTCACCAGGGAGATGCTCTGCCCCCGAACGTCGGCGACCCTCATGCTGGACCCAGTCCGTTCCCATGGACGGTGCCCTTGTTCGACGGCGTCAAGCCCACGAAGGCGGTGCTGCGCGATCACTTCGATCCGCTGTTTCCAGATTTCAACACCGACTACCCTGACCAGCTTCGCGCCGATGAATTTCTCAACGAGTTCGAAGCGTATTCCCGGGCTCGCCAAGAAAACGAAAGCGCCGAGTTCCAGTTGCCGGCATTCGTCCTGCTCTATCTACCTGACGACCATACGGGTGGCACGCGTCCCGAGCGCCCGCGACCGGCGGCCTCGGTGGCAGATAACGATCTCGCATTGGGCCGCGTCGTCGATGCCGTCTCCCACAGCCCGTACTGGGATGACACTGCCATCTTCATCATCGAGGATGACGCGCAAGACGGCGGCGACCACGTGGACGCCCACCGCTCCATCGCTTTCGCCGTCAGCAAGTATTCGCCAGGAACCGCGGCCGAGCCTTACCTCGAGCACCGCTTCTACACCACGGTCAACATGATTCACACCATGGAAATGTTGTTAGGCTTGCCCCCGATGAACCAGAACGACGCCTACGCTCCTGCGATGGGACGAATGTTCTCGGGCGCCGGCGACCAGCCCGCATTCAAAGCGGACCATCGCAATTTAAACAACGGTCTTATCTATGAGACCAACCGGCGCGACGCGCGGGGCGCGAGCGAATCGTCGAAGATGGATTTCTCGCGTCCCGACGCAGCCGGTGCTGCGGCTCTGAACCAGGTTCTCTGGCAGGATCAGAAGGGCGACGCCCCCGTGCCAGCACCCAGGCACGCAGTTTTTCCAGGGAATTAGACTGAGGTCGCGCCACAGCATTTCCGACCACCCACCGACCCGGAATGGGAAAATAAAGTTGCATCTCCAAATCGGGACTCCCGCCCGCTTGTGAACTAATTTAAATTCTTGCCGATAGATTGGAATGAGCGCAGTTTATGCCCGAGTTCCGCATGCCAGTGATGACTCTGGTGGAGGCGTCGTGGGAAGACCAAGGTGGAGCATCGAGAACCGCTGCCGCACGCATGGAAGACCGCTCCACCGGAGGCGCATGCATACGGATCAAGATACCAATCGGAGTGGGATCAAAGGTCCGAATTCAGTGGCGCTTCGAGCAGTTCTCCGGCACCGCGAAATACTGCCGCAGCGAGGGAAGGGAATACCTGGTGGGGATTCAGCGCGACACGACGAAGGATCGGGTCCCCACCCAGCCTGTCCCCGCGGATGTCCCTGCGCCGAAGGGTGCGGTAGCGAACGTGGCCACGGCCTCTACCGTCAAAACCGAAAATCTGCCGAAGGCGCAAGAGACCGGGCCCAAAGAAATTCCGCTAGTCGTGCTGAAAGCAGAAACTGTGCCGCCAGCGCTTACGGCGACCCCTGTGGGCGCAATGCTCGCAACACTTCCGCGCAGCAGTGGTTACGAGATGGACGACAGCGAAAGACGCCGCATTTCACGGCTCGACGAATTCAATGCGCTTCGACGGACTCAATTTAAGACCAAACAGCTCCCAAAACGAGCGCAAGCTGGCAAGGAAAGGAAACCTATGCAACGCAAATGGCTCGAACTACCCTGGGGCAATAAGCCGGAAGGCCTCAGTGTAAGCGGCGACCAAGGTGCCGACGAAAACGTCAAGGCTGAGGATGAGAAGGAAAATCTCAGGCCTGCGGTCACTTCACCCGGCACTCCACCCCCGAAAAAAAGTGCCTCGGCGCGAGAGGTCCCGAACTTCCAGGTCGAGCTGTTGGCCATGGAAGATATCTACCGTGCGGCCGGCATCATGCTTCCGCGCAAGGGATACAGCATTAAGAAGGTTGTCGAAATGCTGAACAGCGCACACATCTGCGGGTTACCGAAGGAGATGAAGCGGGTCGCTCTGTTGATGGCTCTGGATGCGGCCGGTGTTCCCATCGACGAAGTGCTGCGCGACGCCGAGGCCCGGCGCGATGCGCTGGATTTCCTACGAAGCCGAGGAAAGGAAACAGGTCGAGGCGGAATGGGCACGGAAGGCCGAAGAAAACCTGCAAATTCAGGCGGAGCTGGAGAGCATCAGGGCGCACTACACAGCCCGCATCGGCCGCAATCTCGAGGGTGTGGCCCGGGAGAAAGCCACCTTTGACAGTTGGCTGACGTTGAAGCAGGAAGAATGCCGAAGCATCGCCGAGGCTGCGGAACTGTGCATGAAATTGCCTGCTCCCGAGCCCGCCACGGCTTCGCCCTCGAATGGTGGCATGGCCAAAGCCGCCAGCGCCGCAACCTCCAGCGCCAAGCTGTTGTAAGTACGTCGACGGCCCGCGGCAAGCCGCGGCCGAGGAGTCGCGAAGCGACGCCATTCGTCAGCCCCGCACGTAAGTGCGGGGGTTGAAAGCCCAGAGTAAAGGCGCGAAGGCGACGCCACTCCATCCCCCGACCATGCCGCGCAGGAACCAGCAGACTAAGAGTCGCGCACCATGGAAACGCACGCCCGAATGGAAGCTCCAACCTCCGCCCGTCATCATTTTGAGTGCTAACGCCTGGTTACGACAGTCATCTCCCGCAGTGCATCAATCACCATTTTGGAGAATATGATGACTTTGTGAATCTCGGCGAGAAACTCCTTCTGGGTTGACTTTTGGGAGCTTGGCTGATTCCGATAGGATTGGCTTGGCCGCAAAGACGAGTCAGCCCTTTATGGGCTTGGGCGAGAATCGTCGCTGCGGCGTGGATGTTTTCCGTCCTAGAGTTGATAGTCTGGTTTCCGGGAGAGCGAAATTTAAATTGGGCGCTTTACGCAGGCATCGGCATATACGTCGCGAGGTCCTTCAGAAGACGAAAGCCCAGCCCCGACGGCTCATCAGCGGGTGAATGAGCGTTAACGCCTGGTCACAACAGTTCGACGTATCCGTTGGAATTGCTGAGTGCCACGCATACAATCACTTCACGGCTCACGCTGCGGAGTCCATATGTCCTTCAAACGATTGCCGCTGCTCGCAACTTTGTTGTTTTCGGCGTTGCCCGCTTGGTGTGGACACACCTTGACGCAGCAGGACCAGAAAATTATCGACGGTTGGCTGTCAGGGCATCCTACATACCGTGTCGCCACGGACGCAGACTGTGGTTGCCCGGAAGACATTCAGCAAATGAAAACAGGCTATGGAGGAAACTGGCCGCCCGTTCCCGACTACCACCCGTATGCAGTCGTTGGCGACTTCAACAGCGACGGCGCGACAGATTTTGCCGTGGTAGTAATCGACGGTTCAAGATCTGCGAAGAATTTTACGTTGTTGATATTCGATGGGCCGTTTGGCCAAAAACCAGCATCACCAGCGTACGTCGAGTCGGGACTTGACCTGCGTGGAGAAGGCATGTCTTTCGGTCCACCACGACCGAAGCCCTACCGCATAGTAGTCGGACCTTTCGAGAGCGACAACACATGGATTTTGGTTCCCAAGGGACATACCTATAAAGTGCAGGTAAACGAAGGCGATTGACTCTGTAGTTGGCGACGAATCCCCGTTGCACTCACTACCCGAATCCTTTCCTCACCGCGCGGTTTCCCTTGACTCCCATTCTCAAACGTGAGACCCTATCTCTATACGCATTGGATCATTGACAAAAGAATAGCAATGAGATAACTCCCGCAAATGCAATATTTTGCGAGACGCCCACTGATTCCAGGGCACTTACCCCAAGTAAGATTGCCTAAGTCCTTTGAATGGAATATTTTACGAGCAAGTCATTTGTTTCCAAGATTTTAGCCGGATTCGACCCGACCCCAAACACCGTAACCCACTGATTCCAGATATTTTAGCAATTTTTGATCCGTAATTTTTCTATCTGGATCGCGGTCCGACCAAGCCGAAGCCGGAAAGCCGAAGCCCGCCTTCCTGCTTTACACTAAATACGTGAAGATCGCGCTCGGCCAAATCAACCCCACGGTCGGAGATTTCGCAGGCAACCGGAACAAGATCGTCGAGTTTTCCCGCCGCGCGGAATGGAACGGCGCCGGGCTGATTCTGTTCCCTGAGTTGTCGGTGTGCGGCTATCCGCCTCGTGATCTGGTGGAGCGTCCATCCTTCGTCGCACGCAATCGCGAGACTGCCGAGCAGATCGCTCTTGAAACCCGCGGCATCTCCGTGATCTGCGGCCTCGTGACTCCGGCACACTCCGAAACCGGCAAGTCCGCCATGAATTCCGCCGCGCTGTTGCAGGATGGCAAGATTGTCTTCCTGCAATCGAAGATGCTCCTGCCCACCTACGACGTTTTCGACGAGATGCGCAACTTCGCGCCCGCCAAGAGTCAGGATCTGTTCTCCTTCTGCGGCAACCAGATGGCGCTTACCATCTGCGAAGATGCCTGGAACGACAAGCTGTTCTGGCCCAAACGCCTGTACACAGTCGATCCCATCGAAGCCCTGGTCCGCGCCGGAGGGAACTTCGTGCTTAACATCTCCTCATCTCCCTTCTGGATCGGCAAGCGCGAACTGCGCCGCGACATGCTGGCCGCCATCGCCCGCCACCACAAAGTTCCAGTCGCTCTGGTCAATCAAGTTGGAGGCAACGACAGCCTGGTCTTCGACGGATCGAGCCTGGTGCTCAATGCGAACGGCGAGGTCATCGCGCAGGGGAAATCGTTCGAAGAGGATCTCATTTACTTCGATTCCAAAACCCTCACCGGCGAGCTGCACGAGCAGATAGAAGGCGAGGATGCCAGCGTATACGCCGCGCTGGTACTGGGCACGCGCGATTACATGCGCAAATGCGGATTTCAACAAGCCATCATCGGCCTGAGCGGTGGAATTGATTCGGCGCTCACCGCCGTCATCGCTGCTGACGCTATCGGAGCAGAGAACGTGATCGGTGTGGGCATGCCCGGCCCGTATTCATCGCCGGGTTCCATCGACGACGCCCGCGCGCTGGCAAAGAATCTGGGCATGCGCTTCGAGTTGCTCTCCATCGATCGAACGTTTGAAGCCTACCGGCAAACCCTGCAGGGAGTGTTCGCGGGCCGGAAGCAAGACGTTACGGAAGAAAATATCCAGTCGCGCGCCCGAGGCACGCTCCTGATGGCGCTGTCGAATAAGTTCGGCGCCATCGTGCTCTCCACCGGCAACAAGAGCGAACTGGGCGTGGGCTACTGTACACTTTACGGGGACATGGTCGGCGGCCTGGCGGTCATTTCGGATGTGCCGAAGACCATGGTTTACCGGCTGAGTCATTACGTGAATTCGCGCCGAGCGGTGATTCCGCAGGCTACGCTGGAGAAGCCGCCATCCGCGGAGCTCCGGCCCGACCAGAAAGACAGCGATTCGCTTCCGCCCTACGAGATTCTGGACGCAGTGCTTGAAGATTACGTGGAAGACGCGCACTCCGCCGAGCGCATTGCGGCCGATCGCGGTTTTGACATCGAACTTGTGCGGCGCGTCGTCCGGATGGTGGATCGCGCCGAGTACAAGCGTCAGCAGGCGGCCCCGGGTATTAAAATTTCTCCCAAGGCCTTCGGCTACGGCCGCCGTTTTCCCATTGCTGCGAAGAGTGAGGATTGAAAGGGCCGTCAGAGATTGATCCCAGTGTGTCCTGCTCCTCAATAATTTTGAATTGAAAGGAAACCATGCGCAGTTCTATCAATCTGATTCTTATCCTCCTGCTGGCAAGCAGCCTGGCCGCAGCTCAAAGCCCGAGCAAGGCGAAGACTCCAGACGCGAAGCCCGCCGATAAACCAGCCGGAGTGGCGGTCGATCTTCCTTCGGAATCTACGGTGGACTCCTTCATGCAACAGACCTTTGGCTATGAACCCCAGGTGAGTTGGAAGATTTCCAGCATCAAACCCGCCCCCGTGCCAGGACTGGCCCAAGTCGACGTGGTTCTCGCCACACCCGAGGGCCAGTCGGCCAGCCGGTTCTACGTTACGGCGGATGGGGAACACGCAGTGCTTGGCGAAATTATTCCGTTTGGCGCCAAACCTTTCGCTCCGGCGCAGAAAATTCTGGAGAAAGGAATTACAGGCCCCTCGCGCGGACCGAAAGACGCGGCAGTTACGATTGTTGAGTTCGGGGATCTGCAGTGTCCGGCATGCAAAGCGGCGCAGCCGGTGATCGAGGGACTCGTTGCGGCGGAGCCCACTGCGCGCTTTGTCTTTCAGAATTTTCCTCTTGAGATGCACAACTGGGCGGCAAAAGGCGCGGCTTACGCCGACTGCGTGGGGCGCGCGTCAAACGATGCGTTCTGGAAATTCATCGCCAAGACGTACGAAACGCAATCCGACATCACGGCCGAAAACGCCGATGAAAAGTTGACGGCGCTGGCGGATGGAGCGGGCGTGAAAGGGTCTGACATTGCAGCTTGTGCCCGCACTCCCGCAACCAAGGCCCGCGTCGACGCCTCCATTGCCCTGGGCAAGGCCGTCAACGTGAACGGCACGCCGACTCTTTTCATCAACGGCCGAGCAATCGGAAATGTTGATCCGCGAATGGCCGAGAGCTATAAAGGCCTGGTGGATTTTGCCGCGAAGGAAGCGAAGTAACCGGGCTTCGGGCAAGTGAGGGAGCTACTTCTCGCTCAGCCAGATCTCGTCCGTGGTCCGGTCCGAGTTAGCCAGGACGTGCGGCGTGATCACGATCAGCAGTTCGTCCTCTTCCTTCATCCGGTTGTTATCGTTCGCAGCTTGATTCAAGAGCGGAATGTCCCCGATACCGGGAATACCGGCAATCGAAAGCTGATCGTTGGTAGAGATTTCTCCTGCCACTACGGCTGGCTCGCCATCACGCAGTCTTATGCCGCCTTTGTATTCCGTATTGGAAAGCACCGGCACCCCATTCGAGCTCTGCCCGGTCAGGGAGCGCACCTGCAGTTCGAGCGTCAGGGTCACTTCGTTGTTGCCATGGACCTCCGGCTTGGCCTTGAGGCTCAGCCCCAGATCCTCGTAGCTGACCGACGGAACGGGCGGCACGTAGCTTTGATTCCCCAAGACCGCAGAAATCGCCGAGGAATTATAGATGGGCGCGTAGGACGCATTCAGAATGGGATAGCGCTCGCCCACATGGAGCGTAGCGTCGTTGCCCTGTCCTGCGCGCAGGGTCACGCGACTCAGGCTGCGGGCCCATGACTCGTTCAAGGAAAGCGCGGCCGTAAGGTGATCCAGGCTCACTCCTGAAAAGGAAAGCCCGTTGCCGAAAGTGGCCAGAGGCTGGCTGAAGATGCCGCTGGTCTGGTTCTGCAGTTGCGCCAGAAGCCCGGACAGCGCCGTACTTCCAGCGGCATTGATGCCGCCGGAAGAAATCAGCTGGTTGGCGAGCGACTGCAGGTTCTGTCCGCCCAGCGCCGCCACCGCCGCCGCTATCGCTGCCACCGGAATGTTGTATAGATTGAACGTATTCGGAATGTGCATCCCGATTTCGCGGGTGAAGTTGTGGCTGATCTGGTAGACCTCGATATCGAGCGCCACCTGCGGACGCTCGTTGGTCAACTGGTGCAAAAGCCTGGTACACGCCTGCAGCGTGGTCTGCGGGGCACGGACTTCTACCGTTCCATTCTGCCCTGAACTGATCTTCTGAAATTCGCAAATGGTCTTCAGCGAGGTGACGAGTTCGGTGACTTCCTGCGGCGTGCTCGCTCCGGGTATCGAAAAAGTGGCGAGCGACATGCGGTCAAACTGCTTGTGATTCTGCTGGGTGTCCTTTGCGATGAATACCTGGTGCGCATCGAGCGGCGTCCACATCGTCCCGCTTACTAGACACGCCAGGCGAAGAGCGGTAGAGAAGTCCACATCGTCCACATAAAAACGGACTGGCTTTGCCGTAACCGAATCGTCAAATTCAGCGCTCACGCCATAGGCCGCGGCCAGCTCGTTGAACAACCCGCGAATATCCCCGCGGTAGTGAAAAGTCGCAAGATACTTCCGCGGCTGGAGCTCGATTTCGCTGGCATTGGCCAGCGTCGCAGACAATTCGCCCAGCCGGGAAGCTACCGGACCGCGCAGCGCTTGTGTGAGGCGTTCCTCGACATAAGCATCATCGGGATCAAGTTTCAGCGCAGCCCGGAACTCAGCCGCCGCCTGCTGTGGCTGAGCCAGGGCCAGGAGGGAATCGCCGCGTTCCGTGTGCTGAAACACCAGTTGCGACTTCGTCAGCTCCTCCGCCGAAAGGAACGCTAGGTCTTGCGGCGCCAGCCGCGAGGCCTCGTCGAACTGCGTAAAAGCTTCTTCCAGACGATCTTGACTCTGAAACTTCAACCCGCGGGCATACGCGTTGCGCGCTCCTTTCAAATCCTTCTTTGTGGGAGCGCAGTAAACGCTGCCGGGGATTCCGTTGCCGCAGGAGATGATGGGAGCGTCGATGGCGGCGTCGTCCGCGGCGAACGCCGGAACGACCGGCGTCGCCGCCAGAAGACAAGCCGCCACCATGATCCATGCTTTCAGCATCGGTTTGATTTTAACCTGAGGCCCCGTTCTTGCCGAGAGCTAATAGTCTCCGTCCCTTCGGTCTAAACGGGGGACGGGATGGAGCACTACAGGTAAGAACGGGTGGAGGGCGCTTTCTTGCATGGATGCCAATTCAAGGTTTTGGCTGGACGCCCGCCTCACTCGGCCGACTCTCAATTCGCGTAATCGTCGGCGCTAGTGCGGCTTCTTCGCCGTCGGAAGTCCTGCCAAGAAGACATCAAGGACGGACGAGGGGTCTTTTGACGCCTCAAGTTGGCGGTAAAGGTCGCTAAATTTCAGGCCGACTCCAGCCATTATCTCTTTGTCCGACAGCAGGTGATCGAGCAGCTTCTGCCAATTTGCAAGCTGACGATGTTCGAGCAGCAGCTTGAGTGCGATGTTTTCAAGGAACAGGTATTCGGTCGCACGAAGAACAGCAGACAGGCGCTTCTTCTCTTCTTTTGTCATGGGGCCAAGAACAGTCTAACGCACTGGTACATGCCAAATCGGCCCCCGCACTGTCATTAAATCGCCACAGCACTCACGGGCTCGCCTCCGAGTTAATAGAATTTTTCAGGATGAGATCAGAAGTAGCTTCAGCAGCTCCGGTTCAACTCAGCATCAGCCGTTCAATATCCCGCGCTTTGCCGGTTTTTTCGTCGCAGTCGATCACCACCGCGCACAGCCGCACGTCGCCCGTGGCGGGCTCAAAGCGCACCGGCATGCCGTTGAGGAACTTGTTGACCACCAATTCTTTCTTCACGCCGATTACGCCGTCATAAGGACCAGTCATGCCCACGTCAGTGACATACGCGGTTCCGTTGGGCAGAACGCGCTCATCGGCGGTCGGAACATGAGTGTGAGTGCCAACGACCGCGGTCACGCGTCCATCGAGGTACCATCCCAGTGAGATTTTTTCCGAGGTAGCCTCGGCGTGGAAGTCCACGAAGATCACCTTGGCTGTAATCTTCTGCAAAAGCTGGTCGGCGGTGCGAAACGGATCGTCATTCGATGCCATAAAAACCCGCCCCTGCAGGTTGATGACGGCATAAGGGATCTTGCCTTTGTGGCCCTGATACAAGCCCCAGCCCGGCATATCCGCAGGATAATTTGCGGGACGAAGGACTCGGCGTTGCGGACCGTGGCCGTTGCCTTCGACCATCTGAAAGTAATCCAGGATTTCGCGTTTGTCCCAGACGTGGTTGCCGGTGGTGATGACGTCAATATTGAGCTCAAACAATTCCTCGGCCAGCGCCGGAGTGATGCCGAAACCAGCCGCCGAGTTCTCTCCGTTTGCAATCACCAGGTCGATGGCCTGATCGCGAACAACGCCGGGCAGCCGGTCCTTGACGATGGTCCGCCCGGGCCGCCCGAAAATGTCGCCGATGAAGAGAATCCGCATGAAAAGAGGAGAGCCGGCAGGGACGCCGGCGCTACGTCCAAAGTTCGATGGTAACACGCGAAGTTGGAAGCTTAATTCTTTGCCGGGGCAAGTTCCGCCGTCCGCAGGAAATCGTAGTTTCCGGCAGGATTGAGTTCGAGATTGTGAACCCGTTTGTTGTGAACGAGAACATTATCCAGATACCACAGATCGATGTAAGGCAGCTGCTCAGCCAGGATGCGCTGTATCTCGGCATAGATCGGCTTGCGCACCTTGGGATCGACTTCGCGGCGCGCCTGATCGATCAGCGCATCTATTCGGGGATTCGAGTAGTGGCCGCGGTTGGCTCCGTTCGGTGGGAACCTCGAGGAGTGAAACACGTAGAAAATATCCGGATCTTCGTTGCCCCCTACCCAGCGTAATCCATAAAGTTGAAACGCTCCGTGGATCACGTCGGCAAAGAAGGTGGCCGACTCGAAGCTGCGAATGTCGAGCGCAATTCCTACCTCGCGGAGTTGTTGCTGCATAACCGCAACCATCAGCCGCGTGTTTTCGTCGGTGGAGGTCTTCATGGTGATGTGAAAACGCACGCTGTTTACCGGAGGATAGCCGGCTGCGTCGAGCAGCTTCTCCGCTTTGGCAGGATCGTGGTCGTAAGTCGGCACGTCGCCGTTGTACGCCCAGCTTTGCGGAGGTAGAACGCTGCGCGCCGGCTGTGCCATGCCCCGCCACAAATATTCGATCATCGGCCGGCGGTCGAGCGCATAGGCGATGGCCTGCCGCACCCGCACATCCTTGAGAATCGGATCGCGTAAATTGAATCCCAAGTACTGCACTTCCGTGCCCGGCGCATGTTCGACCGCAAGAAAGGGCTCGCGCCCGAGGGCGAGCACCATATCTGGCGTGAGCGCGTTGATGGCCAGGTCGGCGCTGCCTTTGCGCAGCTCGAGCGCGCGCGTTGTGGCGTCAGGAACCACTGCGAAGCGCACGCGGGCAAGCTTCGCCTTTTCGCCCCAGTAATCTTTGTTGCGCTCGATGATCACTTCTTTGTCAGTCTCGGCGCTCACGAACTTGAACGGCCCCGAGCCGATCGGATGTCGTGAAATCTCATCTCCGCTGCCGTAGGGCACGATGCCCACTGCGCCGTCGGAGATGTTCCAGAGCAGGGCTGCGTCTGGCTCTTTCATGTGAAAGACCACGGTGAAATCATCGGGCGCGTCGACATGATCGACAAAACGATAGGCTGCCGCCTTGGTGCTACGAACCCTGCCTTGAAGCAGCGAATCAAAGGTCCATTTCACATCGCGCGAGGTAAGCGGGCGCCCGTCGTGAAACTTCACGCCGTGATGCAGATGAAAAACGTAAGTCAGCGGATCAGGAATCTCCCAGCGTTCAGCCAGTCCTGGCGCCACATCCAGGTTATCGCCGCGCGAGAGCAGGTCGTCGAAAATCAAGTTGTCGATGCGCTCCGAATATGCGTCGATTCCCACGCGCGGGTCCAGATTCGTGGGGCTCGATTCGATCACCATCACCAGCGTGTTGGGATCGGCCTTCCTGGAGCAGGAAAGCAGGGAAGCGGCCAGGGCCAGCGCTGTGAAAGCCGAGAGAATCGAGTGAGTCCGGCCCATCAGCGGCAGTCCCGGCACATCTGGTGGAGGCTGCTCACGGTTTTCCAATTGCGAGTCGTCGCCCCTACAGACAAGATGCCATCGAGTGGGTGCTTCCACAAACTGCTGCCGGATACTCCATTCGGAAAATAGAGATAAACTTGGCGGCCGAGACAGCGAGATTGGTCCGGCTTCAAGGTGAGCTGCGCCAACTTGTTCAGAGCCGATGGTGCAGGGGCCTCCGACAGAAAAGCGACGTGAAGTTTCTCGGGATCGATTCCCGGCTGGTTCAGGAAGGGATTGTTTTTGATCGTATTTGCAATTTCGTCCGCTGTCCTCGAAATGACGGAGACTGAAAAACCAAAGTCGCCGAGAATGCGCTCTTCGATTTTCTTCGACAGTCCTGCGACGGAAACTTTGCCGGCCTTGAAAACCACGTTTCCACTCTGAATATAGGTCTTCACTTGCTCGAAGCCCAGCGCCTCGAATGACTCACGAAGCCTTTCCATTTTGATTCGCTTGTTCCCGCCAACATTAATTCCGCGAAGCATCGAAATGTAAATCGGCATAGCTTACCAGTCCGCGCGTCTAAGATTACTGCGCTAAGATCCGAAACGTCTAAGGGTAGGAAATCTTTCCCAGCACTGCCGCGCGTTTCGCTCCTGTCGCCGAAGGAATATTCGACGCTCGGCGGTGCCAGGTTTCGTAGGCCAGAACGGCAAAGGCCACAGCCTCTTTTGCCGCCGAAGGCAGACCAAATTCGTCGGAGAATCGCAGCTGCAATCCAAGCGATGCAAGTTCGCTGGCTAACATGGCCACGAGCGTGGAGTTTTTCGCTCCTCCCCCGGAAAGAATCATTTCCCGAAAACCAGCCTTCCGCCCGGAGTTTGAGTTCAAGGTAAACCGCCGCACCGCATCTGCGATCGACTTCGCGGTCAGCGCCGTTGCCGTAGCTACCACATCCTGCTTGCGGCTAGGTCCGCAACTCCGCAGGAACTCGCGCACAAACTCCCGGCCGAATTCTTCACGCCCCGCTGTTTTGGGCGGTTTTCTCCGGAAGAAGTCGCGCTGTAACATTCTGCGGATGACCTTGTCCAAAACTTTTCCAGAAGCCGCGATCCTCCCGCCTCTGTCGAACGGCTTCGCGAACAACTTCTCGGTGACCGAGTCAATCACCATGTTACCCGGCCCGGTATCGAACGCGGCCACATCACTTGCCGCCGCGCCCGCCGGAATCACCGTCATATTCGCGATGCCGCCGATGTTTTGCACGAGCCTACCCGCGCGCGCATCGCGAAACAGCAAGTAGTCGAGAAACGGAACCAGCGGCGCGCCCTTGCCTCCGGCCGACATATCCGCCGGACGAAAATCCGAAACGACTAGAACGCCAACTCGGGCCGCGATGATAGACGCCTCGCCCGTCTGCCAAGTCGCGGCCACCTTACGCCCAAGAAAGAGCTGAGGCTCGCCCTGATGATAGAGCGTTTGTCCGTGGCAGCCCACCAACTCTGCCTTTGTCCGAAACTTCCGCAGCGTTGCCAGTACTGCATCGGCATAAAGTTCACCCAGCAGGAAATTCAGCCGGGCCAGATCGGCCACACTGGCTCGCGGAGCATTCATTGCGGCCAACACGTGTGCCCGAATATTTTTCGGGTAGGCGTACTCATAGTGCCCCAGTAACTCGATGTGGAGCGGACGTCCCTTCGGCAGGCTCAGGGCAAGCTCTCGCCCGCGACTGCCTGCTGCCGTGTTGGATGCGCCGCGGGAGCCCGATTTGCGCCGTCCCGTAATTCGAACCACGGCGACATTAATGCCGTCAGCGGACGTCCCGCTCATCACCCCAGCTACAATCATGTCTTCCTTCATCATTTCCGCAGCCGCAGGTTCTCTGCGCGATTCAGACCTTCCAGTCGCACCTGCTCGCTGAATTCCCACAGCTTGCGCGAGAGCTTTTCCACGGTTGTGGTAGATGGTTCTTTCCCCCTCCGCAGTATTTTGTCCGACTTCTTCTTGAACTCCAGCACTCGTCGTACGGATTCTTCGACGCGCCTGGCGAACTTAGGGTCGCGCTCCGCTGTTTTTGAGATCTCGTCTGAAGCTTGCGCGATGTAGTCCTCGCGATGGCAGACTAGACATAGATCTCCACCGGCACGAATGAATTGAACGGCGGCGGGTCCTACGGGCGCTGCCGACAAAACTCCTCCCATTTCCAGATCGTCCGACACAATCAGCTTGCGATATCCAATGCGCTTGCGCAGCATATCGGTGATCCAAACCTTCGAGAGCGACGCCGGAGTCGGATCCTTCGTGACCGCTGTATAGGCCGCGTGCGAAATCATGACAAGCGGCATCTGCGCCCGGAGCGTGCGGTAAGGCAAGAGATCCTCGGCCCAAAGCTTTTTCATCGGCTTCTCGATTACGGGCAGATCGTCGTGGCTGTCGAGCGTGCCTTTGCCGAGGCCGGGGAAATGCTTGCCGCATCCCAGCACTCCCGCAGTCCGCAGGCCGGCGAGAAACTCGCGGGCGTAGGCAATCGTCTGGCGCGGATCCGCCGACACAGAGCGCGTACTCATCACGCGACGCGAAGCTTCGAACGCTAGATCGAGCACCGGAGCGAAGTCGAGGTTAAATCCGAGCGCACGGCAATTCTCTCCGATGACTTGCCCGTGTTTGCGGAAAAGTTTGCGATCGCCGGTCGCGAACACATCCGCCGCCGCCGGCGTGGGACCCAGCACGTCGCGAAAGCGGTCCACGCGCCCGCCTTCGAGATCGACGCAGGTAAACAATGGTGCGGAAACGTATTTCTGACAATCGTGCAGCAGCCGCCAGGTCTGCCCGGCAGTCTTTATATTCCGCGCGAACAGAATCACTCCAGCCGGCTGCATCCTGGCGAGCAGGGAACTGAGCCGCGGCGTCATTTCCACACTGTCGAAGCCGAGGATCAAAAGCTGGCCGATCTTGGGTGCCTTAAGCACCTTTCGTTGAGCAGTCATTCGATGCGATTTACCCGGTGGCCCCGTGATCTCTGTGGCTAGATTTCTTTCTTTAACTCCGCGAGCAAATTCAGCGCCTCCAACGGCGTGAGCCGGTTCAAGTCTACTTCGCGCAGCTTCTCCAGTACCGGCTGCGACAGCGGCGTGAAGATGGTCAACTGCGTTGCCGGCTGCGCGGCCCCGGGCGAGAGATGCTCGGTCAACGCGCGTTCGGCCGACTCGTGCTCGGCCAGCACCTCGCGCGCCCGCATAATCACTTCATTCGGGAGCCCCGCCAGCTTGGCGACTTCAATGCCATAACTGCGGTCGGCCGCGCCGGGCTGAACCTTTCGCAAGAATACGATTCCGCCTCCGGTCTCCTTCACCGAAACGTGATAGTTCTTCACTCCAGCAAGCTGCTCGGCCAATTCTGTGAGCTCGAAATAATGCGTGGCGAATAGAGTCTTCGCCCGCACCCGCGCGTGCAGATATTCGATGGCCGCCCAGGCGATCGCTAATCCATCATAAGTGGATGTCCCGCGACCCACTTCATCCAATAGGATTAGCGACCGCGCGGTCGCGGTGTGCAGAATCGCCGCCGTCTCTGTCATCTCGACCATAAAGGTTGAACGACCGCGCGCCAAGTTATCGCTGGCGCCGATGCGGGTGAAGACGCGATCGACCACGCTGAGCCGCGCCGAGCGCGCCGGAACGAACGAGCCCATCTGCGCCAGAATCACAATCAACGCCGTCTGCCGCAAATAAGTAGACTTGCCGCCCATGTTCGGCCCGGTCAGCAGCAGGATCGTGTGCGTCGACGAATTCAGGTAAAGATCGTTGGGCACGAAGCGCTCGCTGCCCCCGGCCATCTCTTGCTGCTCGATCACGGGATGCCGCCCTTCGACAATCTCCAGGTCGCCCGCGTCACCAGCGGAGGTGGCCTTATCCGCTGAAGAGACGAATTGGGGCCGGCAGTAATTGCGCAGAGCCGCAATGTGCGCCAGCGAAGCCAGCACATCAACCTCAGCCAGCGCCAATGCCGTCTGCCGGATACGCTTGGCTTCGGAGGCAATCGCCGTGCGCAATTCGGTAAAGAGACGCCGCTCGATCTCGGCAATCTTTTCCTGCGCATCGAGAATCCTGGCCTCGTACCCCTTTAATTCAGGAGTGGTAAAGCGCTCGGCGCCCACCAAAGTCTGCTTGCGTTCATAATCCTGTGGAACCAGGTGCAGGTTGGGTTTCGAAACCTCGATGTAGTAACCAAAGATGGAATTGAATTTGACCTTAAGTGAGCCAATCCCGGTCCGCCCACGTTCCCGCTGTTCGATCTGGGCCAGCACCTGTTTGCTGTTGCGCGAGAGTTCACGCAACTCATCAAGGTCACGATCTACGCCCGCCGCAATCAAGCCTCCATCGGCGAAACTCAACGGAGGCTCGGGCACAATCGTCTTCTCGATGCGCCCGCGCAGGTCACCGAGTTCGTCGAGCAAGCTGTGCAAAGTCTTCAGCCGCTCCGCTGCAAGTCGTCCTACGGCGGCCTTGATTCCGGGAATCTTCGCGAGCGACGCGGCCAGAGCCAGTACATCGCGCGGGTTCGCCGTCTCCAGTGTGACCCGGCTCAAAAGCCGCTCCAGGTCGAGCACGCCGTCGAGGGCGCGCCGCAACTCCTCGCGCGCGATGATATCCTTTACGCCCGCTTCCACGGCATCGAGCCGTGCATTGATTTCTGCCAGATCGAGCGAGGGCCGTAACAGCCAAGCCCGCAGCAACCGCTTGCCCATGGGCGTGACCGCGGCATCGATCGAGCGAAACAGAGTGACGCCCGCATCCGTCCCAGCAAACAGAGGCTCGATCAATTCGAGATTCCTGACCGTAACCGCATCCAGCACCAGACAGTTCTGCCGCTCGTACCATCCGATGCGGTCGACGTGATCGAGCGATCCACGCTGCGTTGACCGGACATAATAGAGGACGGCGCCAGCCGCCGCCGCAGCAGCCGTCCGTCCCGCCAGCCCAAATCCTTCAAGAGACAGCACTCCAAAATGATTTTCCAGTAGCGGGATGGCATGATCGGGCGCGAAGATCCAGTCATCCAGCGGAGTCTCGGCACAGGCAATCCCCGCTGCGCGAGGCTGAGGGGTTTGCGTGGGCGGTGGCTGCGTAGGCAAGGCGCGGCTGGTTTTAGTATCAAACAGCGGAGCCGCCGACCCATACAGCAGCTCTTTCGGCCGCAGTTGCTCCAGTTCTTCCTGCACCCGCCGCAATGCGCCTTCACCCGAAAATTCCGTTGCGCGAAACTCCCCGGTGGAAAGATCCAACGCGGCAAAGCCTACATGCTCTCCCACCTGCGCCAGCGCCGCGAGAAAGTTATTTTCCTCCGACCCCAGCAGGGAGTCGGCGGCGGTGCCGGGCGTGACTACGCGGGTCACTTCACGCCGGACTAATTTCGTGCCGATCTGCTTCTTCGCCAGCCGCGCATCTTCCATTTGCTCGCAGATCGCCACCTTGAAGCCTTTGTGGATCAGCTTGCCAATGTAGCCTTCCGCCGCGTGGTGCGGCACTCCGCACATGGGCACCGCGATGCCTTTTTCTTTGTTGCGCGAGGTGAGCGTGATCTGCAGCTCTTTGGAGGCGACAATCGCATCATCAAAAAAAAGCTCGTAAAAATCTCCCAGGCGGAAAAACAGCAACGCGGTGGGATGTTCTTTTTTGACGGCAGCATATTGCCGCATCAGCGGAGTGGACGGCTCGGTCATCGTTTCAACGTGCTTGGCGCGGATTATAACAAGTTCAGATTACCCGGGTTTCAAGGTTTCAATGTTTCGAAGGCTATCGCATACGGGGTTCGTCGTTGACCTCGAAACCTTGAAACCTTGAGAACTTTGAAACCTTGCTTGACGCAGCTTCTCCCACAGTGTTTACCTAATATATGGAACTGCGCAAAGATCCCATCACTCGCTCCTGGGTTATGACGGGAGATGACCCAGCCGAGACTACGCCGCGTCCACAAACCGCCTGCCGTTTTTGCCCGGATTCACCCGAGGCCACTCAGGTGATCGCCGCTCTGCCTAGCGCAGCGGGTTGGTCGGCGCGATCTATGGTGCATCCCGCTCCGCTCTACCATATCGAAGGCGAACCTGGCCGCCGCGGCGACGGCATTTATGACCGCATGAATTCGGTGGGCGCGCACGAAGTGCTGGTTGAGAATCCGCAGCATGACCGCCAGCTCTGGAATGCCAGCGACGATGAAATCGGAATGTTCCTGCGCCTTGCCGCCGAACGCATCCTCGATCTTAAACGCGACCCGCGCATTAAGTATGTCAGTCTCTACAAGGACTATGGCCCTAGCGCCGGCCAGGAATTCAGCCATCCCACATCGCAGCTCACGGCCACCATGTTCGTTCCCCGGCGCGTCCTCTACGAATTGCGAGCAGGACGCGAATACTTTAAGGAAAAAGAGCGCTGTGTGTTCTGCGACATTCTCAACCAGGAAGAGCGTCAAGCCTCACGCGTGATCGAGGCCCGCGGCGATTACGTTGCGCTGGGGCCCTACGCTCCGCGCGTCCCTTACGAAACCTGGATTTTACCTCGCAACCACGACGCCTCCTTCGAGCGCACGGGATTATCGAAGCCGGGATTGCGCGTGAATCTCGCCGCGCTTCTGCGCCGCACGCTGCAGCGCATTCGCACCGTCACCGAAGGTTTCCACCTCGTGCTGCACACCTCGCCCAACAGCCTGCATCCCTCGAAAACTCTTGGCTATTGGAAGACCATCGATGACGACTACCACTGGCACATCGAGATCATGCCCGTCCTCGCCGCGAAAGCCCGGTCCTATACTTTCAAAGAGGTTTACTATTCGCCGGTGAGTTCGGAGACGGCGGTTAAGCAACTGCGGGAGGCGAAGATTGATGGATGACGAATCCGCCGCGTCTTTGACTGAGTGAGTTTGCAAGGGTCGATAGGAAGTTAGGAGACCAAGTTGAAACACACGCTCTGCGTCGTGCTGTTGCTTGTGGCGGCATCCGCTGCCCAGACTGCCAGCAGTGGATTGGCGAACGATGCCCCCTCGGCGGAAAAACAGAAAGTCCTGTGGCAAAAACTGGAGTCGACGATTCACGATGTCGACGAGAATCTCGACGGCGTGGTGGGTGTGGCCATCGAAGACCTGACGACCGGCAACCAGTTCTTCCTGCACGAGAATGAAGTCTTCGCGCAGGCCAGCTCGATCAAGATCACGGTACTCGCCAATCTGTTTCTCCAAGCGCAGCAGGGCAAGCTGAAGCTTACAGATCTCTACACCGTGCAGTCCTGTGACCTGGTTCCCGATAGCGACATCATGGGCGGGCTCACCCCCGGCGTCACCCGCATCACCCTGCGCGATCTTGCCACCATGATGGTCGCGGTCAGCGACAACTCCGCCACCAATGTACTCATCGACCGCGTCGGGATGGCAAACGTCAACGCCATGCTCGATTCCCTCGGACTGGCGCACACTCGCCTGCGCCGCAAAATGATGGATGTGGATGCTGCCAAGCAAGGCCGCGAAAATATTTCCACGCCGCGTGAAATGATGACCTTGCTGGAAAACATTTATCGAGGAAAGGTGCTCGATAAAGAATCGACCGCCGACTTCTTTAAAGTCCTGAGCACAAATAAAGATTCCTGGATTCCCCGCGACCTGCCGGCCGATGTGAAGATCGCCAACAAGCCGGGCTCGCTTGAAGCCGTGCGTAATGATTCCGGCATCGTCTTCGTCGAAGGCCGTCCCTATGTCATTTGCGTGATGACCGCGTTTCTCGCGAACGAACGCGACGGCGAACAGGCCATCAGCAAGATTTCACTCGCCGCCTGGCGCATGTTCGACCGTCTCAGCCGTGCCTCGGAATACGGCCGGGTCGTCTCCCCGGGCAACGGCGCCCGTTGAGCAGGCGTCCTCCGCTCGATCGGGATGAAAGCAACGTCAGCGCGGCCAGCGCCGCTAGGGCCGACCTCCGGCGCGGCGCAGCAAACGAATGACCTCGGCATTGTTGTGAACCTGCGCCCAGGTCAGGGGAGTATAGCCGGCGCGGCTGCGCAGGTTCACATCGGCCCCCGCAGCCAGAAGCGCCTTCACAACGTCAGGGCTTGCTTTGCGGTTTCGGCAGGCGAGGATCAAAGCAGTTTGCCCGCTCTGATCCAACGCATTTATGTTCAGCGTATTTACACCCGCATTCACGTTGGCGCCCGTTGACGGCGACAGCAACTGCTGCACAGTTTTCAAGTCTTCTCGCGCCGCCGCCCGCATCAGGTCGGTTTCATCAGGATCCTCAAGGGTTTCGCCACCGCTCCCCAGCTCGATCGGCCACGCGATCGGTATGATCCGGACCACCTTGACGCCGATATCCCCATTCATCTTCTGAAAATCGTTGAGCTTGAAATAGCCTCGCAACAAAGGCTGGATCTGTATCCCAATCGTCGATTGCCATGCCGGACTTCCTACTGGCCGCCAGATTGCAGCGGTGTCGTCCCACACCTGCAGGCGGAACACATTGAAGCCGTCAGCCAGATTCCACTCAAAGTGCGCATCCAGATCACGCGTGAAGCCAGCAGGGCTGATCCACACGACAGTGCAAACCACCAGCAAAGCTGCTACGACGTAGGGCCACACGCGCCGGCCAGCGATACGAGATACCACCACCGCCGCCAACCCCACCAACGCGAGCGCTTCAATCAAAAACCCCGCAGCGATGAGCGCTTCACCAGCAATGTTCCACCAGCGCAGCCGCCAATCCAGGAACCCACCTTCATCGAAATGCCAAAATGGATTGAGATAGAGAGCTACCAGACCGGCAACAAACAGCACCGCTCCGGCCTCCAGACCATAGAGTGTCCACGTCACGCGGCGGATGTGCTTGGCGGTTGGAGTGAGCATCAGCATCTGCCAGAGTCATGCGGACCGGCAAGAAGAGTATAGACATTGCGGAGGAAGGGAGGAATCAAAGCCGACATTACTAAGGACGGCATGATGGGAACACGGAGGACAGCTTATTGCGCTCCCACCATCTTTGTGTGCAGTGCCGGCACCCGTTCGCGCAGAAGCTGCTCGGCTGCCTTCGCCTCTACCGGAGCGGAGAAGAAATGTCCCTGCCCCAGGTCGCACCCTAGCGCCTGGAGGTGTTCGACCTGACGAGCGGACTCAATACCCTCGGCAATCGCATTCAACTTCAATTTGTGGGCGAGCAGGATAATCAACTCCACGGTGTCACGCGTGGCGTGGTCAGCCAGCATTCCGGCAATCAGGCAGCGGTCGATCTTCAGCGCTGCGATGGGAAACAGCTGCAGCCCGCTCAGAGAGGAATTACCCGTTCCAAAGTCGTCCAGGATCACGCCGACGCGGAGTTGCTTCAGGTGCGAGAGCACCGTCGCCGTCAGCTTTACATCGGCTGCCGCCACGCCTTCCGTCATCTCCAGCTGCAGCCGCGATGGGTCGATCCCGGTCTGCCGCAGGGTCGCTTCCAGGCCGCTGACGAAGCGGAGATCGGCCAATTGCCTGGCTGAGACGTTCACGCTCACGCTGACGGGCGTCGGTGGGAAATTCTCAGCCGCAATCTTACTGTCGCAAGCGTTGTCCCAGGCACGCAACTGCTCGCATGCCTCCACAATCACCCACTGGCCGACCGAAACCAACAACCCGGTGTCTTCCGCTGCGGCCATGAACTTATCCGGTGCAATTAGGCCCTGCACGGGATGCTGCCAACGCAGCAGTGCCTCAAACCCGGTGATCTGCCTGGTCGCCAGTTGCACGATGGGCTGGTAGTGTAGGCGAAACTGGCGTTTCTCGAGCGCCTCGCGCAAATCGGATTCCAGCTTGAGCCGGTTGACTGCGCGGGTGTGCACTGCCTCGTCAAACACTTCGCAGCGCGACCCTCCCATCGCCTTAGAACGGCGCATCGCGACGTCGGCATCCACCAAAAGATCCTCGGCGCGCTCGTGCGTGGGCTTGCTCAAAGCGATGCCCACGCTCGCCGAGGTGCGCACCTTGCGTCCTTCCACCAGAAAAGGCTCGGCCACGGCACAGAGGATTCGCTCCGCGACCCGCATCGCGTTGCTCGGATCGCTTACCTCTTCGAGCAGGATGGTGAATTCGTCGCCGCCCATGCGGGAAAGCACTGCATCCATAGCGGAGTTTTCGAACTGCGGCCGGGAAACCGTGTCGTCATGCCGCAAGCAGGCTCCCAGACGCTGGCCAATCTCGACGATCACGCGATCGCCCAGCACGTGACCCATGGTGTCGTTGAACGTCTTGAAGCCATCGAGGTCCACAAGCAATACGGCATGCTGCCGCTCTGGGTTGCGCCGCGCCCGGGCAAACAAGTGCTGCAGGCGATCGAGGAAGAGGCGGCGGTTGGGTAACCCGGTTAGAGCATCGTGAAAAGAGTTGTGCTCGAGTTCTTCTTCCGCTCGCTTGCGCTCGGTCACATCGCGATTCATGATGACCAGCTTTGCGACCTCGCCCTTCTCGTTCCGGATGGTGCTGGCCATCGACTCGAGCACCCGCCAACTGCCATCTTTGTGGCGGATGCGGTATTCCAGTTTTCTGCCCACTCCGGTGCTACGGGCCTCGCGCGCCGCCTCCAGCACCTTGAGACGATCCTCTGGATGGATCTGCTCAAACGAAGAGGTCCCGGAGAGTTCCGCCGCCGAATAACCCAGAATTTTCTTATACGAGGGACTGTTGTAAAGCCTCCGCCCCTTCGCATCGACTAGCGCAATCATGTCGGCGGCGTTCTCGGTGACGATCTGAAACAGCTCTTCGCGCTCCTTCGACTTCCGGCGAGCCAGGTACATGCGGAACTGCTCGTAAATTACCAGGATGCCGAGCGCACCGAGAGCGACTCCGTACCATTGCGGCATCATTTTGTACCCAGGCTGAGAGGAAGAAACGTCCGAAGCCGACCTTCAAGGA
This sequence comes from Candidatus Sulfotelmatobacter sp., assembly GCA_049584615.1. Taxonomy (GTDB): domain Bacteria; phylum Acidobacteriota; class Terriglobia; order Terriglobales; family Acidobacteriaceae; genus Sulfotelmatobacter. The sequence goes on along the minus strand of JBAUYE010000355.1, from coordinate 20,129 downwards.
GGCTATCGGCAAATATAGGTGGGATGATTAGCTGGCTGCGCAGTTTTCTCTAAGGATTCACCACGATCTTTCCAAACATCTGGCTCCCCTCGAGATACTCATGCGCCGCACGCAACTCGCTGAGGGGAAACACACGGTCGACCACCGGTTTTAGACGACCGGCGAACACATGACGCAATACTTCATGCAGCTCGCCCATGGTTCCCATATAGGAGCCGAGCAGCGTCAACTGCCGGGCAAACAGATGCCGCAGGTCGAGCGCGACGTTCGGTCCCGTGGTCGCTCCGCAAGTGACCAGCGTGCCGCCGCTCTTGAGAGATTTCACGCTCTCGTCCCACGTGGCGGCGCCCACGTGCTCGACCACGATGTCGACGCCCTCTTTATTCGTGATCTTCCGCACTTCTTCGGAGATCTTCTGCTGATAATGGTTGATGCCGTAGTCCGCGCCCAGTTCGCGGCCCTTGGCGAGCTTCGATTCGTCGCCCGCGGTGGTGATCACGCGGCAGTGAAAGAATTTGGCAATCTGAATGGCGGCGATGCCCACGCCGGAACCTGCCCCCAGCACCAGCACGGTCTGTCCCGGACGAATGCCGGCTCGTCCCACAAGCATGTGCCACGCGGTCACAAAAACCAGAGGCACGCTGGCTGCCTGATTGAAATCGAGCGAGTCGGGAATTGGAATCACATTCGCTGGAGGCACAGCGATCAGTTCACAGTTTCCTCCATCCACACCATTGCCCAGCACGGTAAATGCGCGGCACTGGTTCTGCACTCCGGCAACACACTTCCCGCAATGTCCGCAGTAGTGCATGGGCGCGAGCAGCACGCGCTGCCCCGTCTTGAATCCGCCGACGTACTCACCCACCTCGACCACTTCGCCGGCAACGTCGCTGCCGAGAATGTGCGGCAGCTTCACCCCCGGCAGCCCCTTCCGTACCCAGATGTCGAGATGATTTAGCGCGCACGCGCGCACGCGGACCAGCACCTGATCCTTATGGGGCTGCGGATCGGGCACATCTTCGTAAGTCAAAACTTCCGGCCCGCCGAATTGATGAATGCGGACAGCCTTCATAGAGATCTCCCAAGAGCCGAAACTAACACAAAATGGGTCGCGTTTGACTCTCCCCTATTAACCGACTGATAATCAAACCAGCGAGCCGTCGCCAGCCTTATGGACATCTACGAGCAAATCGTGCAGCTGCGACGCGACGGACGGCGCGGCGCGGTCGCGACCATCGTAAACGTGCGCGGCTCCATCCCTTCATTTAAGACTGCAAAGATGCTGGTGCGCGACGATGGATCGATCGTCGGCACCATCGGCGGCGGTTGCGTCGAGGCCGACGTGTGGCAAGCGGCGCGCGAAGTCATGGAAACGGAAAAGCCCCGCACCCTTACTTTCGATCTGAATCAGGATCCGAAATACGATACCGGCCTGGTCTGCGGCGGCGCGCTCGAAGTCTTCATCGAGCCGGTCTTACCTCCAGCGTTACTTTATATTTTCGGCGCAGGTCACGTAGCTGCCAACCTTTGCCAAGTCGCAGGCAGTGCTGGATTCGACCCCATCGTCACTGACGACCGCACCTCTTACGCGACCAAGGAACGTTTTCCGGCCGCCCGCGAGGTGCGCGCACTCGATTTCGATGAGGCGACAAATCAGCTCGATCCGAACGAAACTTCCTACATCGTCATTGTCACCCGCGGTCATCGCGACGACATGCGGCTACTGCGCTGGGCCGTGCAGACCCGCGCCCGCTACATCGGGATGATCGGCTCCAAGCGCAAAGTGATAGGAATCTTTAAAACTTTGCAGGAGGAAGGCGTGCCCGCGCATCTGTTCGACCGCATCCATGCCCCCATCGGACTCGACATCGGCGCCATCACCCCCGAAGAGATTGCGGTAGCGATTACGGCAGAGTTGATCGCATTTCGCCGGCATGCAGGTGCCGACTTGCCGCACATGAGCTGGTTCGGGTTGCGGGAATCGCAGCCTGAACCGAACGAAGCGCCGGACGCGCGAGAAGCGGCACTCGATGAGCATGAGTAATTCTTTACCGATCCCTGCTATCTTCGCAGTATGATTCGCGCTTCCACCTTCGCTGGAGTGATTCTTGCCGCGGGAGACTCCTCGCGCATGGGCCGGGATAAGGCATTGCTGCCGTGGCCCCCACCGGTGGCGGGGCAAGCGATTTCCAATGACACATTCCTCTCAGCCGCGATTCGTTCGCTCCTGCTGGCCACGGATTTCGTTGTGGTGGTGGTCGGAACAAATGAACCGGCGCTGACGCCAATTATTTATGCGGATGGAGCGTCTCTCGTGGTCAATAAAGATTCGAGTCGCGGCCAGTTCAGTTCGTTGCAGATCGGCCTGAATGAAGTGCTCAACCACGGACGTGATGCCGCCATGGTGACTCTGGTCGATCGCCCTCCGGTGAGCCCCGCGACACTCCAGATTCTCCACGATGCCTTCGAAGCTGCCGATCCGAATATCTGGGCCGTCGTGCCTGAGTTTTCCGGCAAACACGGGCATCCCTACCTGGTGGGCCGTGAAATGATTGAGGCGTTTCTCCGGGTCCCGGCTACGTCGATTGCCCGCGCCATCGAACATCAGTATCAGGAGCACATCCAGTATGTACCGGTCGACGATCCTCTGGTCGCCCTGAATGTCAACACCCCGGAGGACTATGCGGCGCTGCTGTCGGGCTCCTCTTGAGCGAGCCCGCGCCATTGCGCGCTTCCCCTCGAGCACGTTATTGTCGATAGATGAACGCTGCCGAGTCCGAAACATTTCTTCCCGTCACCAACGAATTCCTCGATTCGATTCTCCGTCTTAAGTTGCGCGTTGCCGCCTTCGATTGCGACGGCACGCTGTGGTCGGGTGATGCCGGGGAGCGCTTTTTCGATTCGGAATTGAGAGAGGGCGAGCTTATTCCGCGGGGCCTCGATCGTCCGCTGCGGGAGCGCTACGCCGCCTACAAGCGCGGCGAAGTGGATGAGACCACAATGTGCGGCGAAATGGTGACGATGCACCGGGGGATTTCAGAGGTGAAGCTCATGGACGCCGCCAGGCGCTTCTTCGACCAGTTTTTTGTGGTGCAGATCTTCCCCGAGATGCGAGAACTCGTGCGCCGCCTGCAGGAAAATGGTTGCGAGGTCTGGGCGGTGTCTTCTTCAAATGAATGGGTAATCCGCGCCGGAATGAAGTATTTCGGCATACCCGAAAGCCGGGTTCTTGCCGCGAATGCGGTAGTCGATGATGGGATCGTTACGGATCGGCTGATCCGCGTGCCTTCCGGCGTGGGCAAGCCGGAGGCTCTGCGCGAGGTGGTCAAGAAGGAAATCGACGGCGCTTTCGGCAATTCCCGCTGGGATCGGGACATGCTGGCCATGGCGAAGCATGCTTTCGCGGTGAACCCGAATCCCGATCTCGAGGCCGTGGCCCGCGAGCGGGGCTGGCGACTTTATTTTCCCGAGGGAGTGCGTTCGCGGAGTTGAGTGTGCTGCTGGCTTGCCGTTTACAATTGAACAGCCAAATGTATTCAGCCCAGCTACTCGATCATTTCCAGAATCCTCGCAATGCGGGAGAGCTTGCCGATGCGGACGCCACGGCAGAAATTGAAAATCCCGCTTGCGGTGACGTGTTGCGGCTCACCCTGAAAGCCGACGGAGGCCGAATTACCGGGGCCCGGTTCAAGGCGAAAGGATGCGTGGCGTCCATCGCCTGCGGCTCGGCATTGACGGAAATGATTGTGGGGAAGACGGCGAGTGAAGCTTACGAATTGCGGCGCGAGGACGTGATTACTGCCGTCGGTGGCCTGCCCCAAGCTTCAACCCACGCCGCGCAGTTGGCCCTCGACGCACTTTCAGCAACGCTGAGTCAGATCGGAAAGTAGTGCAAAGCTCATGCCACCCTCGCACACACCGCGCCGCATCGCCTGCCTCCAACCCAGCGCCACGGTCATTCTCGCCGCCGTTGGCGAACTCGAGCGCGTGGTCGCCTGCACGAAGTATTGCGCGGACGTAGTTCCTGAAATCATGGTGCGGCCGCGGACTATTCTTGCCGACTCCTGGACGGCCAACGCCGCGCAGATTATTGCTGTTGAGCCCGACCTCGTCATCGCCTCTGTGCCTTACCGGGAAAAAGCGGTGATCGAAATACTCAAGTCCGGCACTTCGTTTCTAGGGCTTGCGCCTAAGAGTCTGGCCGATGTGTACGCTGACATTGCCCTCATTGCCGGGGTGGTCGGAGCGAATGAACGCGGCGAGGAAGTTATCGCTCGCATGAAGCACCACATCGAGGAGGTCCGCGCCCGCACCGCTGGATTAGCTCGTCCGAAGGTCTTCTGCGAAGAATGGGGCAAGCCGCTAATCGCGTCGCAAGCCTGGGTCGCGGAACTGGTGGAAGCCGCCGGAGGCGAGTTTCTGGGCGTACCCGGACGGCAGATTTCCGCCCAAGAAGTGGCCCGCATGGATCCTGACATTGTGATCGCCGCATGGTGCGGAGCGGGCGACCGAGTGCCGCTAGAGAGAATTGTCGCCGAGCGCAATTGGCAGGGAACTCACGCCGCTCGCGCCTCCCGGATCTATTGCGTGCGGGACGAGCATCTCAATACGCCTGCTCCCACGCTGCTTCGCGGTCTCGACGCCCTGGCCTTTGCGATTCATCCCGAAATCTTTGCCCGCACGGAAGGAATCCGGCAGATTACTTGCGTTTCATCTTCCACAGCCGCGAATCTCACGCGCTGAGTTAAGATTCTCTTCATGCCCGTCACCACCAGAATCGAAGAGGTTCGCAACGAAATCACGGCACTTGCGCAAGCGGCGCCTACGGCTAAGGACCTTATGCAAGGGGTGTGCAAGCTTTTGCATGAGCGCATGCTGAAATATAACTGGGTTGGCTTTTACATGCTCGAAGCCGGCGCCCAACCTCCCATGCTGGTGCTGGAGGCTTTCGTTGGCGCCATGACTCCGCACACGCGAATTCCCCTCAACCAGGGAATTTGCGGGGCCGCCGCTTCCAGCGGCAAGACGATCGTGGTCGACGACGTCAGCAAAGATCCCCGCTACCTGGCCTGTTCTCTGGAGACAAAGTCTGAAATCGTCGTGCCTATTTTCATCAAAGGCCAGGTGGCCGGTGAACTCGACATCGACAGCCATTTCCCCGCGGCGTTCGGCGTCGACGACCAGAAACTCGTCCAGTACTGCGCCGAAGTTGTTGGGAAAAAGCTGGAAAAGGGGCGCTGAACCTCGTTTGCTGGTAAACCACAAACTCAAACGGGAACTCATTGGTTCTCCGGAATCGGCAATTTATGAAACGGGTGGTCGCAGCCGTAATCGAGAAAGATGGGAAGCTGCTGGTCTGCCAGCGGACACGGCATCAGACCATGCCTCTCAAGTGGGAATTTCCCGGAGGAAAAATTGAAGAAGGCGAGCAGCCTCGCCACGCCCTGCGCCGCGAGTTGGAAGAAGAATTAGGAATTAACGCCAAGATCGGCGATGAGATCGTGCGACTGAAGCATACCTACCCGAACGGGGCCATGGTGGAGCTGCGATTTTTTATTGTGCGCGAATACGACGGCGAAATCGAGAATCGCATCTTCCGCGATCTGCAGTGGTCGGCTCCCAAGGATCTGGGCAAGTATGATTTTCTCGAAGCAGATGCTTCACTGGTGAAGGATTTGGCGGCGGGGAAACTGATATGACAGCCGAGAAAAATTTATCTGTGGAGAAGTTCGGAGCGTTCTAGCCTGCGCCTCGCAGCGTCCAGAACCACGCAATCGTCAGCCCGATCATGACCACGGTAGTCGCCCAGGCTACGGCATTGAACAGTCGCGTGTTCACGTACTCTCCCATGAGTTCCTTCTTGTTGATCAGCAGCAGCATGAAGATCAGCACGAACGGCAGAACCACGCCGTTCACAACCTGCGACAGCACCGCAATCTTCACCAGCGGCAAGCCGGGGATTAGAAGCACGGCCCCACCGGCCACAATCAGCAGCGTGTACAGCCAGTAGAAAAACGGGGCCTCGCCGAATTTCTTGTCTACGCCGGATTCAAAGCCTAGCCCTTCGCACACCGTGTAGGCCGTGGAAAGCGGCAGAATCGATGCCGCAAAGAGCGACGCGTTGAACAGGCCCACCGCAAAGAGGATGTACGCGTACTGCCCGGCCAGAGGCTTCAGGGCCTGGGCTGCGTCGGCAGCATACTTGATGTCGCGGTAGCCGTGGACGTACAAGGTCGCGGCGCAGGCCACGATGATGAACCACGCCACCACGTCGGTAAAGATGCAGCCCACAATTACATCCCAGCGCGAAGCGTGAAGTCCGCGCCGGGTCACGCCCTTTTCCACCACGGAGGCTTGAAGATAGAACTGCATCCAGGGCGCGATCGTGGTCCCGACTACGCCGATCACCATGTACAGATAGGCCTGTTCGCGGAATTTACCCCACTCTGGCGGCTTGAAAGTTGCGACGGTCGCAAGTTTCCAGGCCGGATGCGCGAGCGCTCCGGCGAAGATATAAGTGATGTAGAAAAAAGACGCGGCTAGGAAGACCTTCTCCACAGTCTTGTATTGGCCTTTCACTACAATCAGCCATACGATGACGCCGCAAACCGGGACGGTCACGTAGCGCGAAAGGCCGAATAACTCAAGGCTGGTGGCGATGCCGATAAATTCTGTAACCACGTTGCCGAAGTTCGTGATCAGGATTCCGAGCATCATCAGAAACGTAATGCGGAACCCGAACTCTTCGCGGATCAGGTCGCTGAGGCCCTTGCCGGTCACAGCGCCCATGCGGGCGCACATTTCCTGTACTACGATCAGCGCCAGGGTGACCGGGATCATGGTCCACAGCAGGAGAAATCCATATTGCGCGCCCGCCTGGGAGTAAGTGAGAATGCCGCCGGCGTCGTTGTCGACGTTCGCGGTGATGATCCCCGGCCCAACTACAGCGAGGAACAACAGAGTCCGGCCTCTCCAGCGTCTCCAAAGCTTCATGCGCACATTTCGCCGACATAGGAATTAGAAACAACCCGGGGACCGGCATGCGGGCTGCGTTTCGCGGCGCACATTCCGTCTCAAGGCGGCATCAGAATACATGGGCGGAGCGCATCCGGGGTAGATGAAAATGAAAAATGGTGACGAAAAGAATCGAAAGCGCAAACAGTTTAAGATGTTCCCAGGCCCGGACTTTGCAGCTAGAGGGGCAGGCCAAGACTCCGAATGACGAAGAACTCCGCGCGCGCCTTCTATGTGCTAATCGCCCTTATCGTTGTTTTGCTAGACCGTTGGACTAAGCATCTGGCGGCGCAGCGCATCCCGCTTTATTCGCATATTCAGGTCATCCCCGGCTTTTTTCGTCTAACTCATACCGAGAATACGGGCGCGGCTTTCAGCTTGTTTGCGGACTCGAATGCGCACTGGAAAACGGCCATGCTGATCGCGTTTTCCGTGATTGCGCTGACCGTGGTCTCGGTCTTGCTCTGGAAAAACAACCAAGCTCACAGGATTACCGGCGTCGCCTTGTCGCTGATTATGGGAGGAGCTTTGGGGAATCTCTGGGATCGCCTGGCGCGCGGGCGCGTAGTAGACTTCCTGCTCTTCTATGTGAAGCGGTATCAGTGGCCGGTGTTTAATCTGGCGGATAGCGCAATTGTGATTGGGGCGGGGTTGCTGGTGCTGGAGATTTTGTTTCACAAGCCGGGCGGGCACGAAGGACGGCCCGCAGGAGGATAGCCATGGCATCCTACAATCGAAGGCCGTCTGCACTTCGCCGCCTCACACAATGTATTCCGGCATTGTGCCTTACAGTTTGTTGCTTGGCATACGGCCAGCAGGTCGCTTACCCCGAGCAGGAGGTCCGCGTCAACGATTTGCCAGCTCTGAGGGCGCGATCCTCGCACGCTGCCGATGTGCTAGCGACGTCGTTGGAAATTCTTTTCAACGACAAAGAAGTGTGCTGCGGAAAGAATTCTGCTCTGGAAGACAGCATCGAGACGGCGGATCCAAAGTCTTTGAAGGACATTGCCAGCAAGCTGCAGGGAAGGCATCTTTTAAGCGATGGCCGCGCCATCATGGTCACTACGGAATATCTGACGCCAGATCAGGTCAATGCTGGTCACTTGATCACCATGATTCGGAACCAGCACGCGGCGCTGATGATTTGGAACTCTCGCGTGTATGTGCTGTGCGGCGTGACTTATATCGGGACGGTGGATTACTCCACCAACGAGACCGCGTATGCGGTCCACAAGTTCTTGCTGCAGGATGTGCGTTTTTCTGATTCGCGCCGGGCAGTCACTTTCGATCGTTTAACCGAAGACGCGAGTAAGGTGCAAGGGCTGTTGTTTGTTGGGGCGGCGCGGCCCTAGCATTGCTTTTACGGCGTGCCGTAAAGCTGCTTGTATACACTGGCGTTGCGCAGGATCGCCTGCACGTATTCGCGGGTCTCGGTGAAAGGAATCGATTCCACAAACTCCTGCGGATCGCGATATTGACCTTGGCTTAGCCAATCCTCGACGCGATCTGATCCGGCGTTGTAAGCGGCCAGCGCGTATTCAAACGAGCCGCCGAATTTGTCGACCATACCACGGAAATAGCGCGTGCCAAGCTGCAGGTTCACTGCGGGCGTGTACAACTGGCTCGGGTTGTATCGCCTCATCTTCACTTGCCGGGCTACCGTTTTGCCCGTTTTCGGCAACAACTGCATCAGGCCCACGGCGTTAGCCCGCGAAACCGCGTTGGGATTGAACTCCGACTCCTGTCGGATGAGCGACGCGACGAGGTAGGGATCCAGCCCATTGGCCGCAGAAGAGCGTTTCAGATCGCTCCAGTAGGCTTTGGGGAATAGCGCTTCCCAATATTTCCGCGGCAGATCGGGAATGTCGAGGGCAAAATAATTCGGGGTGGAGTGCTTTAGGACCTCGATGCCCTGATCGTAATGTCCGCTTTCATCGTAGAGCTGCGCGGCTTCTGCCGGGCCCCAGCTCCCGCCGTCGGCCGCAGCAGCGGCCTGCAATTCGCGCACAGCGAAATCGACCAAGCCGCCATTGCCGAGAAGCTCCGCCTTCTGAACGTGCAATTCGTCTGATGGTGGTTCGGAGTCGGCTACTTTGCCACTGATGTCGAGAGGTGGCACTCGATCGAGCAAAGCGTAGTGGGTGGTGGCATCGGCTTCCGCCGCCGGAACATGCTTCAGTCTCTGCCGACCCAACTCTGCATAGTAGAAGTTGCGGTAACGATCCGAAAGCTTCTGATAAAACGCGCGCGCCATGAGGAGCTGATTGTCTTCTTCCGCGAGACGAGCGCGCCAATACAAAGCTGCGGGAGTTTCTGCTCCGGAAGGATACAGCGCAATCTGTTCTTCGAACGCTTTCTCGGCATCCTGGTTGCGTCCCTGACGCAAGGTGAGCCAGGCTGCCTTCCAGTGCGTATAGGAAGCGCGCGCGCCGTTGGGAAAGCGCTGCTGCGCTTCGCGAAATGCGTCGAGGGCCTGGTCATATTCGTGATGAACCAAATGCAGGTTAGCATCTGAGATCAGCGCCTGCTCCAGCCATGGACTTGAAGGAGCGGCCTGGCGCAGTTCGTCGACGGTGCGATAAAAGGCATCGTTGTCGCTTGTGGCGAAGTCGACTTGACCCAGCAGATACAGGCGATGCGCGTTGATTTCGCCGCCTTCTCCGCCGACCAAGGCGAGGACCAGCTTGGCGTCACGGTTTTTGCCGTCGCGATGAAGCGCGTCGGCCAGGTCGAGTTCGATCGCTGACTGCTCCGTGCTATTGGCGTTGGGGCTAATTTCGTTGATCAGACTTCGATATTCCTCGGCGGCGTCGGCATAGCGCTTCTTGCTCATCAACCCGTCGGCGCGGGCTTTCAGCTGGGAGGCGGTTGGAGGCGGTACTGACGGCAGCTTTCTCAACTCGGCATACGCCGCATCGGCGTCGGGGCTGGCGGGCATCGTGTAATAAATGTTCGCGAAGATTTCGGCGGCCTTCGCGGTCTGGCCTGCCGCGGCGTAGGCGCGTCCCAGCGCAAGCTCCACGTCTGAGCGCAGGGGGGTGCGATCCTGCGCGAGCAGAGTTATGGCCTCCGCTGGCTGACCCTCTGCCAGGAGCGCGCTAGAGTAGCTGACGTCGGCGTCACGCACCAGCAGCGAATCCGGATGGCTCTTGGCAAAGTCGGTCAAGCTAGCCAGCGCCTCGGCCGTGCGTCCAGTCTGCAGGTACGAAGTTCCAAGGTAATAATCGACGTAATCGCCGAGGTCTCCGGCATGCACTTTGGCGCGGCTCAGCGGGTCGATGGCTTTGGCGTATTCCCGATCGAGCACGTGAGCGTAGCCGACCACGAGCCAGGCCAGAGCTCCGGCATCTTCTTTAGCGTGAGCGCGCGCATAAGCTTCCATGCCGGCGTAAGCCGGGAGCGAGCGATCCTGCAGAAGCTGTTGCGCCATGGGCCGCAGGCTGGCCGAAGCCACAAAGGCCTGGCGCATCCGACGCACCCGCGGCGAAATCGCCCGCCGGTGAGTGGCGACGGGATGACGCCTTACCCTGGCTGCGCGCTTTTTGACGGCAGGGGCTTTGCCGGTTGGGGCGCCGGGCGTGCCGGGAGCAGCGGCTTGATCGGCCTTCGGGGCCGCTTGCGCAGCCGGTTTCGACGGAGGTGTGTCCGCCTGGCTTTGAACAGAACTCGGCTGAGGTTGCGGCAATGCCTGTGCCGGAAGCAGAACGCCGGAGCCGCTACACAGAGCCAGCGCCGCTAGCATCGACCACTTCGAAGCTGATTGCACTACGTATTCTTTTCCTGGAAACACTCGACTGCCAGAACCCTTCCGCACATCTAGCGGCGGAAATTTGAACCCATGATGGAGATGTCGTCTTCGGCTAGACTGCGCAGCAACTCGCTCTGAAAGTAGTCAGCGCTGGCGGCGGCCGTGTTGCCGTACCGCTTCTGAAATGTACCGCGGCTCTTGTCAATGTCTTCTTTGAGCCGGTCGTACAAATCTTTATTGCGGCGTCCCTCGGCCACTTTCGCCTGGTTGTAGAGCTTGATTTCATCCACGAGAAGGCGGGCGAAGCGCTGCGCTTTGCGATGGACGTCGGCATCTTCCGGCGACAATCCGGCCAAAGGATCTGTGGCCGCGGCCGGTGCGGCTGCAGCGCGCGCCGAAGCCACTTCCACCACTTCGGCCGCAGGTTCGGGCTCGACTGGGGCCTTGGCGGGTACATGTTTGGGCGCGTGAGTTGCGAAGGGATCGGAAAAAGAAGAGACTGTTTGCACCGGCGGGGCCTCGACCCGGCTCACCGTCTCGCTGTCTTCTCGGGCGGCTGCCTGCTTGCGCAGTGAAGTCACTTCGAGCCATGCGCTGGTTGCGACCACCAGCAATTCCAAGGCGTTCTGATCAAGATTGCCGGTGTCGCCTCCATCGGCATAAACCAGCGCCGCTACTTTATCCTTGAGAGCAAGGGGTAACACCAGCACCTGTTCATTGGCCGGGCTGCCAAATTCTTTCACGAATTTGCGGCCCATCTCAGCGATGTTGCCGGGCGTTGCTACTCGATTCTGGTAGGTGTGGGCCACCGGACCGGCGCTTAGATCGAGAGCAAAATCTTTGACCACTTCCTCGTCACCGAAACCACGGGATTGCCACCCTGACGCCGCTCCTGCCTTTACCACGAACAGCGCGATGCGCGAGCAATACCCACTGCCAGCGTCTAGCAACGCCCGCAGAATTTCCTTCTGGCTCGATCCTGCATGAATCGCAGCGACGGCCTGAACCAGTGCACCGGAGTCTGAGGCGCCGGGAGCATGCGCAGCAGAATCTTCGCTCGAGCGGGCGGGCAAGGCTTCCAGCACCTGCTGCACAATCTGCGATTGCAATTGCGGCATCTGCGCCTGCAGGGCTTGCGCCACGGCGTGTTCGATTACCTGCCGCACTTCATTCTGTTTTTCGTGCCCCATGCCTAGAGAACCGTATCCCTTCGAAACACGCACCGCGGTAACATCCGCCCGAGTCCAGTCCTTAAGTGCTGATTATACGGCACTTGTGAGAAGGCCCCAGAGTACGCAAGGACGTGTTCGACCGCGCACCTTCCCAATCTCCGACTCTACCGCAAATCTTGTCCTGCTTGAAACCGGAAACTCGATTGGGCAAACACTTCGGTTACCAAGTAGAATAACAGCTTACTTTTGAGTGCCGCGGTTCGGACCCGCAAAATACTGCATCGTCGATAGAATGGGAGCCATCCAAAACAGACTAGAAGGGCCTGTCAGTGATGAGCTGACACTGGTTCGGGCGGCCAAGCAGGGCGACGACTCAGCTTTTGAAGAGTTGGTGCGCCGCTACGATCGCAACGTCTTTCGGATCGCGCAACACATCACGCAGAACCGCGAGGATGCGGAAGATGTGGTTCAGGAAGCCTTTCTGAAGGCGTACGGGAACCTGGCGAAGTTTCAGGAGCAGTCGAAATTTTATACCTGGCTGGTACGCATCGCCGTCAACGAAGCGTTGATGAAGTTGCGCCGGCGGAAGCCCGAGCGAACGGTCTCGCTCGACGAAGATATAAAGACGGAAGATGATTCGCTTCCGCGTGAGATCGCGGATTGGAGTCCTAATCCGGAGCAGCAGTATAACCAGGCGGAGTTGCGGGAGATTTTGAGCAAGACGATCCAGGGCCTCCCCCCGGGCTTTCGGACCGTGTTCGTACTGAGGGACGTGGAAGGACTTTCGACGGAGGAAACCGCGGCCGCTCTGGAGTTGAGCGTACCCGCCGTGAAGTCGCGATTGTTGCGGGCACGCCTGCAGCTGCGCGAGCGCCTCGGAAGGTTCTTCCAGAAACGCGAGAGTGGAGATGGCGACCAGTGAAATGCTCTGAATTTTTGCACGAGCTGACCAATTATTTGGACGGCGTTCTCGACGAACCTACGAAAGTCGAGTTGGAGAATCACCTTTCCTGGTGCCACAACTGCTATGTGGTTTGCGACACCACGAAAAAGACCATCGAGATCTATCGCGACTCTCAGCTTTACGAATTGCCTGAAGACCTCCGTTCCCGCCTCCGATCCGCCATCATGACCAAATGTCAGCAGCATAAGAAGCGCGGCCCGGAGAGCGTGTAAGCTCCTCTTCAGCATCACCCCATCAGATGATGAACACCCCGGCGAAACTTGGGGTGCACAAATATGTCACAAATAGCCAGCTTTGGATGAACTCCTGGCAGCCGTTCCCATGTTTCTATATGGCGTCCGGATACGGTGACGGCGCTATAATAGGTGTGAGTCGGCCAGGGGTAGTTCATGGACCGTGTTCGTGTTCTGCTGCTCATCACCCTCGTAACCGCGGCCACGATTGTGCTTGTGGGCGAAAATTGCAGCGCGCAATCTGCCGAATCAAATTCCCAGGGACAGCTTCGCAAAGCCGTTCAGCCGACACCATCCTCCTCAGAGCAACCCGCAGTTCCTGCGATTCCCGCGAACGCACCGCGCATCAGCAAACAGAGTCGCTATCAAATCATTCGCGAATTCGAAACCCAGCTAGTGTATGCGCGCACGTCTTTTCCGATGGGCTCCAAAGGGCTGCTGTTGAAGGACGGCGTGATAACACCGGATGGCGAGCAATTGCGCCAGGCCCTGGCCCTCTGGGGACCAGCGATCAAGCCCGGTGATCCCGCACGCATCTCTTATGTGCAGATCAAGGATGACCACATTCATTTCGAGATTAACGGCGGCCCCACCCGTCACAAGAAGTGGTACCAGCGCGTCGAGGTTACCGGGGCTTACGGAACTCCGGTTTCGGGTGGGCCGGACGATGCGCAAGCCAATCCGCACGGTACCTTCGTGGACCTTTATTTCGACAAGCATGTTCCCGAGATGACGGTTGCGCAAGCGCGGGAATTGCTGCATCCCGTGCTCGATTTCAATGCCAGGAATAAGGAGCAAGCCTATCTGGACAGCGTTCCGCCTAAGGTGAAGGCGGCGATTCAGGCCCATCATGTTTTGGTGGGGATGAATCAGGAGATGGTGCTTCACGCCAAAGGCAAACCGCCAAAGAAAGACCGCGAACGGGATGGAGAGACGGAATACGAAGAATGGATTTATGGTGAGCCTCCGGCGGATGTCGACTTCGTGCGCTTCGTAGGGGACGAGGTAGTACGCGTCGAGACCATGAAGGTGGACGGCGAAAAGATCGTACGCACCGAGAAAGAAGTAATCCTGGAGCCGTCGGACAGGGATAAGGATAAAGAAGCGAAGAAAGAACCAGCAGAGCAGCCCGCGAACCCTCCCACGCTGCGGCGTCCTGGAGAAGATTCACAAGATGTGCCGAGGCCGGCGAACGGAGCCTCGCCGGTGCCGGCCATGCCACCGCCGGACATTCCTCAACCTCCGGGCGATCCCAATGGGATGCTGCCGGCGCGATAACACTGGGCAAGGCGCGGCTATCGCGCGGCGACAGTTGCTCCAGGATCAGCGAATGAGAAAGCCAACGCTACATTCGAAAACTCCTGGCCATCGACTTCCACGTAGGGGTAGACGAAATAGTTCAGCGCCTTACCCTGCTGCGGCGGGTTGAGCCGCAGATCGCGTCCCATGCTGAACTGCACACGGTTCACATCGTGGGAACCGAAGAAGTAGTCGCGCTTCTCCGGGTGCTTCCAAGCCTCGGAAATGTCCACGGGGATCCATCCTCGGCCGTCAATCCAGAAATCGGACCAGCAGTGGTATCCGGCAATCTCGGCGCTGTGCTTGTCAGGCGGCAGCGGAAACCCGATCTCGAAGCGGGCTGGGATGCCTTGGGATCGAGCCATAGCAATGAAGAGGGAATGGAAGTCGGTGCAGTTGCCTTTCTTGGCGTCGCAGGCATAGAGAACGTCGCCGTGTCCCCAGCCGGTTCCGGTTTTGTCGTAGCGCATGGTGGTGAAGACGTAATCGTAGATGGCGCGGGCCTTGTCGAGTTGATCGGTCTTGCCTTGAGTTACCTTGACCGCAAGATCGGCGGGCAGACCAGTTACGGGAACGAGTTCGTCAGGCTGAAGATCTTGATGCTTTTCGGCGGAGGAGAGTGAAACGGCAACCACGTGAGGCGCAGTTTCTCCGAGAGCCACACGCTCATGGCGCGTCACGTCGTATTCCACATCGAAGTGCAGTTCGGGCTGCGCCGCAGTCGTCTCGGCGTAATAGATCTGGTTGCCGTATTTCGGCTCGGTGGTTTTCTTCAAAGGCAGATCGCCTTGAGCTGAGATGACTTTTACCTCTTGATAAGCGTCGGAGTGCGCTACGGGCACCCAGATTCGGACTTTCTTTCCACCAGGAATATTCCTCACCGTGAAAGCATAGTGAAACGTGAAGTGGCGGGAATCCTGGGCCCGGGCGGACAGAGCAAAGGCGAGGAGCAGGAGCGACAATGCGCAAAGCTTGCGCAGCATAGGCGGCGTCCTTTCGGGTTCTCAACCGAGAACTGAGAGCTGGAAACTGAGAACTGGATGGAAACGACACACGGGCGTCTTAGAGGGAACGCCGTCAAGTGAAGCCGCGCTTGGGTGTGCGCATGAGAGTGAAGATCCGGGAAATGAATCCGCCGATGCGGTATTGTAGCAGGACGGTGTCGGCCGGAAAGGGAAGGTTATGTCAAGAAAAGATGCTGTGGTGTTGGCGAGCCGGGCGCTCGCGTTGCTTTTCATTGTGTGGGCCCTCGGCGAAGCATCCCGTTTGCCAGAGTATTTGCATTCCTTCCTTCACTATGTGGATGAAAACCCTGTACCGTCGACCTTCATCGAGTATCGGCGCCACTTCTACCTCATCGCGCTGGGGTTTCTTGTTATTAGGATCGTCGGCTTCTCTCTTTTGGCTACGTGGCTGTACCGGGGCGGTCCGGAAGTCGAGGAGCTATTCTCTCCCGCCGCACCTGTCCGAAATTCTGGACAGGACTGATCGCCAAACAATATTGGGCGGGCTCATCCGGTAAAATCACAACGTGGCTGCTGCCATCCAATGTCGCGATCTGCGCAAAACATACGACGGCAAGGTCGAGGCCGTGCGCGGGCTGAACCTCGAGATTCAAGCCGGCGAATGTTTTGGTCTTCTCGGGCCGAACGGGGCAGGGAAGACGACAACGATTGAAATCCTCGAAGGATTGCTGGAGCCGACCTCGGGCGAAGTGTCGATTTTCGGGCACTCCTGGCGCGAGAATGCGCGCGAGATGCGGGAGTGGCTGGGAATTTCTCTGCAGGAGACGCGGCTTTCAGAAAAGCTTACGGTGCGAGAAACGGTCGAGCTGTTCGCCAGTTTCTACCGCGAACCGCGTTCGTCCGACGAGGTGCTGGAGCAGTTGCAACTTACCGAGAAGGCCGACGCCTGGGTGGGAAAGCTTTCCGGCGGACAGCGGCAGAGGCTGGCGGTGGCGACCGCGCTCGTGTGCAATCCGAAAATTCTTTTTCTTGACGAGCCAACGACGGGTCTCGATCCGCAGAGCCGGCGGCAGTTGTGGGAGATCATTCGCGAATTTCAGCGCGCCGGCGGTACCGTGCTGCTGACCACTCATTACATGGATGAAGCTGAGCGGCTTTGCGACCGGCTCGCGATCGTCGATCATGGGCAGATCATCGCAGAAGGATCACCGCCCGATTTGATTGAGCGCCTGGGCGGGCATCACGTGGTCGAGTTTGCCGTGGGTGCAAGAGCCGCCGGCAGCTCGGACGGCGCGGCTCTGGAAGCCTGGCGTGCGTTGCCCAGCGTGGAATCGGTGCGCGCGGATGATGGCATGGTCGCGCTCAGCGTCAAGGAACCGCATTTGACGATCCCGGCACTGCTCGAGGCAGTCGGAAAGCAGGGAAGCGAGTTGCAGCACTTGACCACAAGGCAGGCCAGTCTGGAGGATGTGTTTGTGCGGCTGACCGGGCGGCATCTGCGCGAAGAGTGAGGCGACGTGAGAGGACGGGCATGATTGTGCGGAGACATTTTCGTTACGTAGTTCTTCTGGCTGTAACGGCGGCGGTGATGCTGGCGTGGCGGTCTAGCCTTGCACAGGCTCCGGCGGCTGGCTCGCCTTCGGGCTTTCCTCCACTGGATCGATGGAAGGCCTACGTCCTCGCGGGAGACGTCGCGGCTTTGAAGGCGATATACAGCGCCGACCCAGTGGCACAGGTGATGGCGAACGGCGTCCGGACCGACGTGAATGCAGACGTCAATTTCTGGCTGGACCTGAAAGCCCGAAACATTTCGTTAGCAACGGTTGCAGTGCTCGACCGGCCTAAAGGCACGAGCGTCGTTTTCCACGCCGATGTGCAGTTGGCGAATGGCCAGACTCTGAGCGTGACCGACGGCCAGATGTGGCGCAAACAGGGAGAGCAGTGGCGACTCATGAGCGTGGAGCGCGCGGATGCGCCTCATCTCAGACAGCCGTCGGACATGAACAAGAATATCTATCCCGCAGATGCTGACTCGCACGCAGAGATCAGGGAAGCCGAGGAGCGAGCCGCAGCCGGGCACGAGCGCGTGCTTCTGGTGTTTGGCGCCAACTGGTGTTATGACTGCCACGTGCTTGATCTGGCATTTCATCGGCCCGATTTTGCGCCGGTTATGGCGTCCTATGAAGTGGTGCATGTCGACCTGGGTCCGGATGAAACGAAGAACGCAGATCTGGTGAAAGAGTTCGACGTGCCACTGAACAAAGGCATTCCTGTCCTGGCGGTAATTGAGAGTGACGGCAAGCTCGTGGTCAGCCAGAAGAACGGCGAATTCGAAGACGCGCGCTCGCTCACACCGGGCGTGTTGCTTGAGTTCCTGAATCGGTGGAAGCCCGAGGCGCAATAGATTGATCGCGTCATGAGTACTGCAGAGCAAACTCCGGTAATGGAAAAGACAGCCTCCAGTAAACGCCCGCCCCGGCGGAACGGGCGCTGGGCCGGATACAGTCATCTGCTGATGGCGCGCATGCTTGAGTTGAAGCGTGAGCCAGAGGTGGTGTTCTGGGTATTCGTGTTTCCGCTCTTGCTGGCGTTGGGGCTCGGGATTGCCTTCCGCAACAAGCCCGCCGAAGCCATACCCGTCGCTATCGCTCGTGAGGATCTCACTCAGCCTTCCCTGGTCGTCTCATCCGAAATCCAATCCATGCTGACGCACTCCCCGCTTCACACTTTCAAACCGCAGTTACTTCTGGCCGATGATGCCCACAAGGGATTTCGCTTGGGCAAATACGATCTGATCGTCGAAGTGGGGGGTAGGACCATCCGGTATATCTATGATCCAGCCCGCCCAGAGAGCATTCTCGCGAAATCCGAAGTGGATGATGCCTTGCAATCCGCCGCTGGCCGCAAGGACGTAATCACAACCAGTGTCGCGATCTCCTCGGAGCCAGGTTCGCGCTATATCGATTTTCTGATTCCCGGATTGTTGGGTATGAACCTGATGAACTCAGGAATGTGGGGCATTGGATTCGCGCTGGTCGACATGCGGCAACGCAAGCTGCTCAAACGCTTCGTGGGTACGCCCATGCGGCGCAGCGATTTTCTGCTGGCGCTGATGTCGAGCCGCCTGGTGCTGATGATCATTGAGATTGCATTGTTGCTCACGCTCGGTGTCATCGTGTTCCACATGAAAGTCCTGGGATCTCTGTTCTCAATTCTGTTACTGGGTGCGGCGGGCGCACTGTGCTTTGGTGGAGTTGGATTAGTGACGGCAAGCCGGGCGCAAAAAATAGAAAGCGTAAGCGGCCTGATGAATCTGGTAATGATGCCGATGTGGATTTTTTCTGGAGTGTTCTTCTCTTATGAGCGCTTCCCAGCCGTGATTCAACCGCTGATCAAGGCGCTGCCGCTGACCGCTCTGACCGACGCGCTGCGGGCCAGCATTCTGGAAGGTACGCCGCTGATCCATCAATGGCCGCGGCTCCTGGTGATGTTTTTGTGGGGCGGTATCTCGTTCGTGCTGGCGCTGCGCTGGTTTCGGTGGACTTAGTCCGTGTGGCTAATCTTTGCTTAGTCCGACGCCTAGGCCTCGTCCGCAAGTCTTGGGAGAAGTTACGAACGAGGCCGGCTGCGGCGCTTGCCAAAACATTACTCTACTTAGGACTTCACTAGCTTGGCGGCTGCCTTTCGGACTTTCGCCCAGCGTAGTCTCTGCGCTGCGGCGATTCGTCTGCGGGCATCCTTGCTCAACGTACGGCCTGTCTTTTTGAGTTTCTTACCCCCGGCATGGCCAAGAGCGTCGAGCGCCTTCCCTACCTGTCCCATCTCTTTTTCGAGACGGGAATACTCTTTCTGCAGGGAAGCAACCACCTTATTGATTATCATTGAATACCCCCTTGGCCATAAGGCTAACACGACAAGACATCTTGTTGAGACCTCGCGGTGACTCTAAGTCAGTCAGTTAGCCCGCGCCGATAGTAGATAAGAAGCGCGGAGTCTGACGAGCTTTTGTAGTTTGTTCGAAGGCGAAGGCTAGTCGGATGAGAACCGGCTCGCTCCAGGCGCGCCCAAAGAATGAAATACCAACCGGCAAGCCGGAGACAAATCCGGCAGTTACGGTGATATTAGGATAGCCGGCGACGGCGGCGGCACTCGAGCTTCCGCCAGCCGCGTGGTCGCCGTTGACCAAATCGGTGAGCCAGGCAGGCCCGCCAGTGGGTGCAACCATGGCGTCGAGACGGTACTTATTCGTGGTGGCGTCGATGCCTTCGGTGCGAGCGAGTTTGTGAATCTCCTCGAGGGCATCGGTGTACGCTTTTTCCGTCAACTGGCCTTTCGCTTCGGCTTTCAGAAATAAATCCTGCCCGAAATACAGCATCTCTTTCTGTCGGTTGCGGTCGTTGAAGTCGATGATGTCTTTCAGCGCGTGGACAGGGGCGCCCGGGCCGAGGCGTGCAAGATAAGCATTAAGATCAGCCTTCAGTTCGTACAGCAAGACCAACAGTTCGCTCTGCTTGAACTTGCCAAGAGTTTCAATGTCCGCGGGATCGACCAGCATAGCTCCCTGCTTCTTCATGGCATCGAGGGATTTCTGCATGAGAGCATCGACAGCATCGTTGAAGCCGAAATACTTGCGGGCGACGCCTATGCGCGCACCCTTGAGGCCGTTGGGATCGCAGAACTGCGTGTAATCGGTGTAGGACTTGCCTACGCTCGCGGCGGTCGCTGCGTCTGCGG
>JBAUYE010000354.1:0-7320 GCA_049584615.1 Candidatus Sulfotelmatobacter sp. | reverse complement strand
GAGGGCGCCAAGAACCAGTCCAAACCGGTGACTGTGGCCGGTGGGGGCAAGGCCGATTTCACGCTCAGCAAGTAATCAGTAATGAAGCGACAGCAACGGGCACGGGCGCAATCGGACCGTGCTCCCGGTGTTTTTCATCACACATCTCATTGCCAGTCGTAATGCGGGAAGACGTTGACGCTCAGCCCTCCCAAGGATCACGAAGTGCCTTCATGCTGAAACGATACAAGAACAAGAAGGTCGACGGGGATTGGCTGAACACGAACTTCCCCTGCATGATGGCCTGCCCGGCGCACACCAATGCCGGACGCTATGTCGGCCTGATTGCCGAGGGCCGTTTCGAAGAGGCCTATCGCATAGCGCGCGACCCCAATCCGCTGGCCAGCATCTGCGGACGAGTGTGCGCGCATCCGTGTGAGACCGCCTGCCGTCGCGGTGAGATCGACCGTCCCATTTCCATTCGTGCTCTCAAGCGTTTTCTTACCGAGCACTTTGGGCCAGAGTCAAAGCATCCTATCAACGTCAATGAAGGACGAGGACAGAACAAGCTCCCTTATAAAGTCGCCGTAGTCGGCGGCGGCCCGGTGGGACTTTCCGCCGCGCACGATCTCGCCCTGATGGGATACGCCGTCACGATTTTCGAGGCCGCGCCGGTAGCCGGCGGAATGCTGTACCTGGGAATCCCCGAATATCGCTTGCCGCGCGATGTAGTGGAAGCGCAGGTGCGTGAGATTCTTGAAACAGGCGATATTACGCTCAAGCTGAATCACGCGGCAGGACGAGACTTCGCAATCTCCGACCTACGCCGTCAGGGCTTCGACGCCGTGCTCATCGCCGTGGGAGCGCACCGCAGCCGCGATCTGAGCATCCCCGGTGTTGATCTCGATGGCGTGCACAAAGGCATCGACTTCCTGCTCAACGTAAACTTGGGCTACAAATTTACGATCGGAAAGAAAGTGATCGTGATTGGTGGCGGCAACGTGGCCATGGACGTGGCCCGCTCGGCCGCGCGCGAAGTAGTGCGTCAGCATTCCGGCGGAGTGCAGGATAACGAGCCTTCTGCGGAGAACGTAACCGCAGTCGCCACAAAAGAGATGGTCGACATTTCTCTTTCCGCTTTGCGCATGGGCGCGCAAGAAGTGAATCTCGTTTGCCTTGAGCCACGCGACCAAATGCCTGCCGCTCTCGAAGAAATTGAGGAGGCCGAACAGGAAGGCATCCGCATGCACCCCGGCCTCGGCCCAAAGCGGATGATTGGCAAGGACGGCAAGGTGGTTGCACTGGAGACGCTCAAAACCAAATGGGTCTTCGATCAGAACAAACGCTTCAATCCGGCGTTTTTCGAAGGCAGCGAAAGCCAGATCGAGTGTGACACCATCATCATGGCAATCGGCCAGGCCCCGCGCCTCGACTTCCTAACGCCAGAAGATGGAGTCGAGTTGTCTCCACGCGGGCTGATCGCCGTCAACCCGCTAACGCTGATGACTTCGGCCCCCGGAATCTTCGCTGGCGGCGATTGTGTCTTCGGTCCGCGCCTGATTATCGACAGCGTGGGGGATGGCAAACGCGCGTCAGTCGGAATCGACGAATTCCTCCGCAAGAACAAACATCCCGAACCCATCATCGAGGTCGAAATACTGAAGCGGCACAGCATGCCGCTGGATTATCTCGACATCAACCGCCAGCCGGTGCCCATGCTTCCTCTTGAACGGCGCACCGGGGTGACGGAAGTAGAGATAGGCTACGATGCCCCGGAAGCCATAGCCGAAGCGCAACGCTGCCTGCACTGCTGGGTCAACACGATTTTCGAAGGGACACCGGAAGACGGCACCATGTGCATTCTCTGCGGTGGTTGCGTCGATGTTTGCCCGGAAAAATGTCTGGAGCTGGTTTCGCTCGATCGCATCGAGTTCGAACCCCAAGCCGTGCAACACATCCGCGACAATCAGGAGCTGTTTGGAGTGGAGCTCGACGAAGTCGCAGCCGATGAACTGAGAGTGGTTACCGGCTCCGCCATGCTGAAAGACGAAACGCGCTGCATTCGCTGCGGTCTCTGCGCTAGGCGATGTCCGGTAGGCACGATCACAATGGAGTCATACAACCTTATCCCCGCCGAACCGACCGGGTTGATCTCGATAGCGGCAATTGGAGCAGGGGTGCAGTCGAAGTAGGTCAAGAGACACACATGATAGACGAAGCCAAAACTGCAAACGTCGAAGACACGGTCAGCCGCCGGCAATTCTTTGCGAAACTTGGCCTAGGCTCGCTCGGTATTGCTGCTGCCGGAACGGCAGCCTTCGCGTATCAGTTCCTGGAGCCGAACGTGTTGTACGAGCCGTCGCCTATTGTGAACGAGGGAAAGCCCGACCGCTATCCGCTCGATTCCGTCACGCTCGATGTGAACTCGGGCATCTACATTATTCACTCGCAGGAGGGCTACTTCTCGCTGAGCGCGGTATGCACGCATCTGGGGTGCCTGACGGCATGGAAACCGGAATTGGGCATCATTGCCTGTCCCTGCCATGGCAGCAAGTTCAAGCAAGACGGAGAAAAGATCGAAGGCCCGGCACCCCGACCGTTGCCGTGGAAGCGGATCTGGCTTAGCGACGACGGAGATCTTCTGGTTGACCGTTCCACCGACGTTCCTCCGCTGCAGCGCGATTCCTTCGTGAGAGTCTGACTTAGAGAGAACCAGCAATGGCAAAAACGGTAGACCAATATTTCGACGACTTACGCGAGACGCGCGTGTGGCGTTCCATCTTCCGCAGCGGCACGGGATCGAGCACACTGAAGCGCGCGCTGGCCATCCAGCAAAACGTGTTTCTGCACTTATTTTCTACCAAAGTTCGCACGCGCATGCTCAGCTTTAGTGCGACTTGGTATTTAGGCACGCTGACGCTGGGGACGTTCTTTATTCTGGTCGCGACCGGAATCCCTCTGATGTTCTATTACCATCCTTCCGTGCCGCAGGCTTACGCCGATACGAAGGACTTGCAGTTCGTGGTCTCGTCGGGATTGTTTCTACGCAACCTGCATCGCTGGTCGGCGCATGCCATGGTGTTTCTGGTGTTCGCGCATATGTTCAAAGTGTTCTATCGCGGCGCTTATCGCGCGCCGCGCGAGTTTAACTGGGTGATCGGCGTGATTCTCCTGTTGATGACTCTGCTGCTCAGCTACACGGGGTACCTGCTTCCCTGGGACCAACTGGCCTACTGGGCCATCACCGTGGGATCGAACATTGCATCTGCTGTCCCGCTTATGGGCAACAAGATTCGCTTCCTCATGCTTGGCGGGAATGCGGTAAACGCTAACGCACTGCTGCGCTTCTATGTGCTGCACTGCATGATCCTGCCGCTGATGGCGATGTTCTTCGTTGCCATCCACTTCTGGCGCATCCGCAAAGACGGCGGCCTCTACTCCCATGCCAGTGAACCGGCAACTGTGCGTGCGAAGGCTGCGAGCGGCGACGCCACCGCGAAGGAGGCGCAATAATCATGGCCGATTCCAAAGATTTCACCGCGGGCGTCGATTCCAACGCGAAGAAGTCACCGCGCCGCATCGTCTTCATCACCCGCCGCACGTCGGCTCAAGTGAAGGCTGAAACTGAAGATCAGATGCAGACTTTCCCTGAGGTCCTGTTTCGGGCGGCCGTAGCGATTCAAGTGCTTGCCATTTCCCTGGTATGGATCTCACTCGTCTTCAACGCACCCCTCGAAGGCCTGGCCGATCCTTCCCACACTCCTAATCCGGCAAAGGCTCCCTGGTACTTCCTCGGGCTGCAAGAGATGCTGCACTACTTTCCGCCGGTCGTCGCAGGTGTGTTGGTTCCCGGCTTGGTGGTGATGGCGCTGATCGTGATTCCGTATTTCAAGGTCAACATCCAAGCGGAAGGACTCTTCTTGAAGGACCGGCAGCGGCGGCTGCAGATCTTCTATTTAGTCGCGACCGGTGTGTCGTTGTTCCTGTTGCTTTTCAAGGTGTATGCGGCACTCATCCCCACGTTAATCATGGCCGGAGTGATGCTCCTGGCGGCCCAGAGTTCTCCGCAGTCGTCTTCCGGCTTGCGCCGGTATTTGGCCGGGAGGCCTCTTTCCTATTGGGTTATGACATGGTTCTTATTCGAACTAGTAGTTTTGACCGCCATCGGTATATTTTTCCGAGGGCCGGGCTGGTCCTGGGTTTGGCCATGGCAAGGGTCGTAACGGGCTCATGAAAGAAACACTCAAGTCGCTGTGGCAAAAGTTTTTCGGGGATAGCGTTCGCGCGTTCGGTATGGTCAGCCTGATTCTTCTGGTTTCGCTTGCGATCGCTCCGGCGAAAAATCACTTCAGCGAGTGGCGTCACTATCAACACGGCTATCTGAACATGATTCGCAACCGTAGCGATGCGGTGACCCTGCAGCGCCACTTCGACGGAGGAATTCAGCAGATCTGGCTGCCCGATCTTGGCGTGGTCGACCGCTGCACAAGTTGCCACGTCGGTTTGAAAGAAGCCAGCCTCGCCGACGTAAATGTGCAGCCGTTCCGCCCGCATCCCGCGATTCCACACAAGCTTGACCAATTCGGATGTACGCTCTGCCACCGCGGGCAGGGCGCAGCCACAACCGTAGCCGAGGCACACAGCAGTACGCTGGCGTGGGAGCAGCCAATTCTGCCGGCGAAGTACATCGAGTCGTCATGCGGCGAATGCCATCGCGGTCCGCTTCTGGGCACGCCACAACTGAACGAAGGCCGGCATCTTCTATCCCGCTACGGCTGCGTGCATTGCCACACTGTAAAGCTGCCCGACGGCGGCACCGTGAGGGCGACCGACGATCCGCCCTCTCTCTCGCACATCGCCGACAAAACCACGCGCGCGTGGATTTATGCCTGGCTGAAAGATCCGCAAGCCTACGCGGCCACGGCTACAATGCCGAATTTCAAGCTGAGCGATGACGACGCGCGGGATATGTCCGCATTTCTTATTGCGAACAGCACTTCGCTGCTGGGAGACACGGCTACGCTTTCGGCAAAGGCGTCGTCTGATCCCGCGGCTGGCGCCACCTTGTACGGAGAATCTTTCTGCGCTTCGTGCCACGCAGTACAAAACGCCGCAGGCAATCTGGTGGGTGGTGACGTTGGCCCCGAGTTAACCCGCGTCGGGAACAAGGTAAGACCGGAGTGGTTGCAGGCATGGCTGCGGAATCCGCGCAACTACGACGATGAAACCGCGATGCCGCACTACCGCTTTAACGATTCCCAAGTCGCCACACTCTCCGGATTTCTGCTGGCCAAGACTGATTCCGATCTGCTGGCCAATGTTCATCTCGATGCTGCGACTCCGGAGCAGATCGCCCACGGCAAGCGCCTGGTTTCCGACTACGGCTGTGCGTCGTGTCATGAAATCGCGGACATCAAGAAGCCCGAGAACTTCGCGCCCGAACTCAGTCGCATCGGAAACAAACCGGTCACTCAACTTGTGTTTCTGCCGGGCATGCAGCACACGCTTCCCGATTACATCGTGACCAAGATCACGCAGCCGCGTGCGTTTGGACAAGCTTTGAAAATGCCACAGTACACGTTCACGCCAGCGCAGATTGATTCGCTCGCCACCGCTCTGCTCGCGCTCAACGACCGAGCTGCCACGTTGCCTCCATCGCTGACGGTGGCGGCGAAGCCGGACTCGGATTACGAACCCGCAGGCAGAGCTGGAAAGCTGATGACCAACCTAGCGTGCTTCAGTTGCCATCGCATCAATGGACACGGCGGCGACATGGCGCCAGACCTCTCTTGGGAAGGCAGTTCTGTGCAGCGCCAGTGGCTGGTGGAATTCCTGAAGAACCCGAACACGCTGAGGCCGTCGCTGATTCGCCGAATGCCAAAATTTAACCTCAGCGATGGCGAAATCAATGAGCTCACCGACTACATCATGACCGTGTATCAAAGCCCGTCGATCGATCGCGATTCCATGCCGCTGAGCGGCTACCCGCAGGGCCAGGTTGAGTTGGGCAGGCAGCTCTTCTATGGCAAATACGCCTGCCAGGGCTGCCACATCGTGGATACCAAAACGGACAAAGGTTATATCGGTCCGACACTCGCGCAAGTGGGTTCGCGCCTCAATCCTGCCTGGATATTCGAATGGATGAAGAATCCGCAAGCCTTGCGCCCGGGCACGGCAGAGCCCAATCGCGCCATGAGTGACGAAGATGCCCGCGCTCTGACGGCATTCCTCATCTCGCAAAAGGGTGGAGGCAAATCGGAGGTCGCAAGGGCAAAGAGATGATCCGTCCCTCTCTGACCATCGTTACTTTACTCGCCGTGTTGGCCACGTCCTGTTCGCACAAGACTGCGTCCGTGGTGCCACCGAAGCCAGCTGCCTTCGGGGCAGCCATCGTTGAATCCAGTGGGGGAAAGCAGATCACGCAGGCAGGTACGGCGTTGCCGCAGCCCTTGGTCGTGCAGGTGAATGATCAGCAGGGATCTGCTCTCGCTGGTGCGCAGGTCGAATTCAGCGCCGCACCAGGAGTGACCTTCGATCCAGCCGACGCCCTCACCGATTCCAGCGGCCAAGTCACGACCATCGTCTCTCTCGGTGGCATGGCGGGCCGATATCAAGTAACCGCATCGAGCACCGACAAAGCGGGAAAGAAAATTTCCCTGACCATCGAAGAGATCGCTCTCGGTTATCAGCAAACTCTGGGCCGCCAGCTAAACGATCAGTATTGCGAGCGCTGCCACAATCCCGAATCAACCGTGGAGCGAGTATCCAACTTCGATAATCTCGAGATCAAGCCGCACCCTTTCACCGAAGGCGACGCGCTCAACAAACTGACCGACGACGATCTTGCTGCCATCATCAGTCATGGCGGCCCCGCGCTCAACAAATCCGCGCTCATGCCGGCCTGGGGCAACAATCTCAGCAAATCCGACATTCAGGCGCTCATATCCTATATCCGTGCAATCTCCGATCCCCCCAGCCGCAATGCTGGCCCGTTGTATGCGAATAACTAGCCTGCTCTTGGCTTGTGCCTGACCTGCCTCTTTCCGCTGCCCGGGCCCAGGTGCCTCTGCGAACGAGATCAAAGAGCCTGAGAGTGATGGTTGCAGTTGGCAACATTGCAGCCGCATCGGGGGACGTAACTCTTAGTCAGTGAGTTCTCAGATCGCAGCACACAACATCTACACAACAAGTAGGCGACCAACCATCGCCTTACATGCCTAAAAGGCACAGCCAGTGCGCTGCATGTACTTGAATTTACGTTCTAACGCGAATTCGAATCCCAATAGCCAGCTTCCAAAGGGCATGTTCGGTGGGCTGGGGTGTGCCATAAGTGTGCCGTAC
>JBAUYE010000353.1:0-3462 GCA_049584615.1 Candidatus Sulfotelmatobacter sp. | reverse complement strand
GTCTCGAACGCCGCGGCGAGTTGTTTGGCTGGGACAACGAGTTTGAAGCCCACACCGTCAACGTCCCGCCATTTGCCATCGATCAGCACAAAGTGACGAACCGGCAGTATTTAGACTTCGTCAACGCCGGCGGCTACGAAACGCGCGCGTTTTGGAGCGATGGCGAAAGCAGCGAAGATTGGAAGTGGAGATCTGGTCAGGGAATTTCTCATCCGGCCTTCTGGAAGCGCCAAGGCCAGCAGTGGCTCTATCGCACCATGTTCGACGACGTTCCGCTGCCGCTGGATTGGCCAGTCTATGTGAGCCAGGCGGAAGCGAAAGCCTATGCCAGGTGGGCAGGGAAGTCGTTACCCACCGAAGCCGAGTGGCAACGCGCCGCATACGCCACGCCGCAAGGCGACGAGCGAGCATACCCGTGGGGGAACGAAGCTCCCGTTCACAGCTTCGGCAACTTCGATTTCGCGCGCTGGGATCCGGTCCCCGTAAACGCGTTTCCCGAAGGCCAGAGCGCTTTCGGCGTTCACGATATGCTGGGCAACGGCTGGGAGTGGACTTCCACCCAGTTCGCTCCGCTCCCCGGATTCGAGCCGTTCCCGTTCTACCGCGGCTACTCCGCCGATTTCTTCGACGGCAAACACTTCGTCATGAAAGGCGGATCGCCGCGCACCGCAGCTTGCATGTTGCGCCGCACCTTCCGCAACTGGTTCCAGGCCCACTACCAGTTCGTTTACACCGGATTTCGTTGCGTAAGCCACTGATCGTTAATGGAAGATCGTTAATAGGCGATCGTTAATCGACGATCGACGATTCGTCCTCAAGGAGTTGTCAACATGCTGGTTCAAACCATCACTCCGAATGCAAGCTACGAATTCGCCTCTGACGTGCGCGCCGGCCTCACCAAGCCGGGTCAGAAGGAGTTGCTGTCGAAGTATTTGTACGACGACGTAGGCTCGGCATTGTTCGAAGTGATCAGCAATCTGCCCGAATACGGCCTTACGCGCGCCGATGAACGCCTGCTGCGGCGGCACGGTCATGACATCGTCGAGCGCCTGGCTACCCCAGTCTCCGTGGCCGAACTCGGCAGCGGCAGTGGCCGAAAAACTCGCCACATCCTCGAAGCTCTTTGCCGCCGCCAGCGCACCGCCTACTATCCCATCGAAATCTCTCCATCTGCACTCGCTATGTGCGAGCGCGAGCTGCGCGACATCGAGTCCATCAGCATCCTGGGCTTCGAGCGCGAGTACCTCGATGGACTGCTCGAAGTGGCTGCGCACCGCTCGGCCGGCCAGCATCTTCTCGTATTGTTCCTCGGAAGCACCATCGGGAATTTCGACCGCTCCGCCGGCATTGGATTTCTGACCGAAGTTCGCCGCATTCTTCAGCCCGGGGATTCACTCCTGCTCGGCACCGATCTCGAAAAATCCAACATTCAACTGCTTCACGCCTACGACGACGAGCTGGGAGTCACCGCCGCCTTCAACCTGAACCTGCTGGTTCGCATCAATCGCGAACTCGATGCCGACTTCAATCTCGCGCAGTTCGAGCACATGGCCAAAATCAATCATCAGGATCGCAGCGTCGAGATGCATCTGCGCTCCATGTGCCGCCAGACCGTGAATGTTCCCGCAGCCGAACTCACCATCCATCTTCTCGAGGGCGAAACCATCTGGACCGAAAGCAGCCACAAGTATTCGCCACCGGAAATATTTCCCATGGCCCACACCGCCGGTTTTCGCTGCGAAGCACAATGGATTGACGAGCAATGGCCATTCGCGGAGAACCTGCTGATCGCGGAATAATTGCTTCCCAATCCTGCACCGTATGCGTGTAACACGCGGTTCATCTTGAAGTAAAACTTTGTAAATCCTGGGGTTTTGTGCGGCGCGCCATGTAAATTAGTAAGAGACCTATGCGCGCAAACACAATCCGGTTTCTGGCGATGACGCTCTATGCCGCAAGCGCTGTCGGCTTTCGTCCATTGGCCTGCCACGCCGCTTCCGCCGCTGCGCAGGTTCAGCAGGCCACCAGCGCTGCTACCCGGCGCATCGGGGCCATCAAAGCCATCAACGGCGCAGTGGTCACGCTGACGCCGGATTCTGGTCCCAACGTCAGCGTCACGGTGCAGGCCACAACCCGCATCCTGCGCATCGCTCCCGGCGAAAAGGATTTGAAGAACGCCACGCCCATCCAGTTGCAGGATCTCCAGGTCGGCGACCGCATTCTAGTGGCTGGCAAGGCCTCCGACGACAACCTGTCGCTCGCAGCCTCCACCGTGGTCGTCATGAAGCATTCTGACCTCGAAGCCCGGCATCAGCAGGATCTGCAAGACTGGCAGAAGCGCGGAGTGGGCGGGATCGTCAAGGTCGTGGATGCGGGGGCGGGAACTGTCACGATCTCCATTACTAGCTTCTCGGGAAGCAAAAACATCGTCATTCATAGCTCCAAGACCACCGTGATCCGGCGCTACGGCCCGGATTCCGCGCAATTTGACAATGCCAAACCCAGCACGCTGCAGGAAATTCATCCCGGCGATCAAGTCAGCGCGCGGGGCGAGCGGAACGCCGACGGCACCGAACTGGCGGCCGAAGAAATCGTTTCCGGTTCATTCCGCAATATTGCCGGAACGGTTAACTCCGTCGACGCAAGTTCGTCGACCATCAGCGTTCACGATCTGTTGTCGAACAAAACAGTGCTCGTCAAGATCACACAGGATTCAATGCTTCGCCAATTGCCTCCGGAGGCGGCTCAGCGGATTGCAGTGCGCTGGAAGGGATCGGCCGCCGGAGCCTCCTCTGCAGCTGGTTCGAGCGCACCCCCCAGCCCGGAAGGAAACGCAACAAGTCCGCGTTCCGGCGGAGCTCCGGATTTTCAACAGATGATCAACCGCATGCCAGCTATCACGCTGGCCGATTTGCACAAAGGCGATGCGCTGATGATCGTCTCGACGGAGGGTGTGTCCACAGAGGCGGGTACCGCGGTCAAACTGATCAGCGGCGTCGAACCGATTTTGCGAGCCGCACCCAGCGCCGACGCCGCTCAGGCTGCGATGCTTGGGTCCTGGAGCATGAGTGCACCCTCCGGCGACGCGGGCGGTCCATAGCGTTGGCCTCCGTCGCGGCCTGACGCTGCATCAAAGATTCATATCAAAGATTCTTAGTGGAATGGAATGATGGAATGAAGTTTCGGACGTGTTTCTGCTTGGCACTGACCTCTTTGTTATTGCTGGTATGTGCGACGGTTGCCGCATCCCAAACCGCCGCGCCGCCGCCCGCCCAAACAGCGCCCGCCGCAACGACGGCAGCCACCGGCACTTTGCGCGGCCAGGTAACCGATCCTTCCGGCGCCGCCATCGCCAATGCCAACGTCGTCATGACGCCGGCGGCCATTTCCTCCACACCCATCGCTTCGCAAGCCAACGGGCAGGGCGTCTATGAATTCAAAAGCCTGCCCCCGGGCCAGTAC
>JBAUYE010000352.1:0-2308 GCA_049584615.1 Candidatus Sulfotelmatobacter sp. | reverse complement strand
GGTGTTGATGACGTAGTCCGAAAACTGCACCGTCCTTTGCAAAACAAAATCACGTCCGGCAGCGTTCAGCAACTGCTGTGCGGAAATCGATCGCAGCAAATTGAATTGATTGCCCTTGTCGTCGCGAACTAACTCGAAATTCTGTGTCTCCACGTTTACCAGCACGTTGCTGTTGACGCCGCGCTGGCTCAGGTACTGTTTCACCTCGCGAAAAGTAGTGCCGTCGATCCAGATCTTGCCGCTGTAAAGCCCCTCGTCCCGCACCTTGGGCTCGACTCCCACCACGTAACACATGGCTCCGTCTACTTGCTCGGTCCCAAGCAGTTTGTAGTCATAGCGCTCGTTGAGCTTCAATTCGAGGGGCTGGGTCAGCACCTTTTCCGGCTCGATTTGCGGCAATGGAAACTCATGATTCTTGCCGAACTTCACCCCGTTAATGTAAAACTCTTTTTGCGCCAGTTCCATTGGGCGGTCCCGCCTGAAGAATTGCTCGAACTGCATCGAAACGTCGAACCCCGGCCCCAGATTGGTGGCTTCAAAGTGCAGGCTCATGAAACGGGAGGCCATATAGTTTTCCAGCTTCTCTTTCTGCGCTTCGCGATTCTGTTGCCAGCGAGCGATGACTTCCTCAACTCTCAATTCGACTCCGCTCTTAACCTCCACCGTGTTGTACAGCGTCTGATCGGTCTCACTCTGTTTGTGGATGGAAATCAGCGCGTATTCGCTGGTGCAGGAGCAGCTTTGTACGAAGCCCTTGTCAGTCTTCGTCACTTCGCCCGCCGGCAGTTCGGCGCCGCTCGCGGGGTCGTACCACTTGATATCGAACTGTCCCGGCTTAACGCTCTGTAACCTGACCGTCTTCGGTGAATCATGGCTCGCATTCACGTGCGCCACAATCACCACATCGGAGGGCCCGCCGCTGAACCAACGGTGCTCACTGTTCGCCACGCCGTCCACCGCGACACTGAACGGAGAGGCCGCGGAATCCGTCGCGAACATGTTGCCTGTGATGGAACGGCTCAGAAAACTGCTTGCCGCGCACAAGGCCGCTCCAGCCTTGGCGTCCGGTGGCTCCGCCCAGACAATTTCTACTGCGGTCCCGCCGGCAGCGAGCATCGCCGTCAAGAACGGCGAGGGTGTCGCTGACGTTCCAGCATCTAATTTAAGAATCACCGGTTTATTCAGCGCCTGTTCGGCAATCCACGCAGCATCTTCGCGCCAGCCTTCGGCATAGATAGTTCCCAGCAGATCGGAATAGATGGCAAGCCTTTTTACAATATCGCCGTGCCTGCCGACAAACCCCGGCGGAAAAACAAACGCCAGCCGCAAGCCGGTGTTCTTGCCCTTTGCGGCTAACGCCAGACGCACCAACCCGAACGCGAATAAATCGGGAGCCCTCAGCGGTTCTTTAATCTCCACCAGAAGCCCGCGCACCGCCGCCGCCGAGAGAGGCATCGATTTCACAAACGCGTCGACCCGCTCGGTAATTTCCTGCTCGGATTCGTTGGCAGCAAGTGAACCGGCTTTCACCACCACATGCAGCCAGACCTCGAATCCTTCAGGCACGTTCTGGACGGCTCGCTCTTCGAAAAAGCTGGCAGGGGTTTCGCCACCCGCAAAATCTAAAAACAGCGGTGGCAGCACGATCAATTTGCCCGGGACGTCACACTGCTCGCTGGCTTTCAATCCCATGGCAAAGCTCTGGCCGCTCGGAATCGAGATCGCAACCCGTGGCAAGCCGGCACTGGCCGTTAGCGGTAAAAGCAGAAAGGCCGAAAACAGCAGAATCGGCGCCACTTCTCGGCAGTCCGCCAATCGGCAAAGCAGCCTGGAGAACGACTCGGATAAGAACAGTGCTGCCGAGCGAAGCGATGGTTTCATCAAATTAAGTCCGACAACTTAAGTGAAGCCCTCATTCCCGAATCAACCTTCGCTCGGATTGCCCGTTGGCACTTCCGTCGCCGTCCCGTCGCCGTTCCCCCAGCAGAATCACGGCGGGAATTAGCAATAAGCCACCGGCCAGCGCCAGCGCCACTCCCAACGAAGTCACCAGACCCATTTCCACAAGTGGCGCGAAACTGGAAGTCATCAGCGCCCCGAACCCAACGATCGTAGTCAAGTTCGATTGAATCAGCGCCGCGCCTGAAGCCTTCGCGACCACCAGAATTTCATTACGCTCGTTCTCCTGGTATCGGCGCACCAAATGGATGCCATTGTCGATGCCAATGCCGATGATGAGCGGAATCGCCGTAATCGACATGAAACTGAAGCGGTGCCTTACCAGCAGCAACAGGCCGAAAGTTGTAAC
>JBAUYE010000351.1:0-2189 GCA_049584615.1 Candidatus Sulfotelmatobacter sp. | reverse complement strand
TGGCCTGGCGATAGCGGCGGTCCTGCACGTCGCCACATGCATAGACACCATGGACGCGGGTCAGAACGTAGTTGTGGGTCTTGAGATAGCCGTCCGCATCGGTGTCGAGCTGGCCGGCAAACATTTTTGCGTTGGGATCGTGCCCGATCCCGAGAAATAGGGCGCTGGTAGGGAAGTCCCAGACCTTGCTGGTCTTCACATTGCGCAGCTTCAGGCCGGAGACTTCCTGCTTTTCGTGACCAAGTACATCTTCAACGACAGTGTCGGTAAGGAACTGGATCTTCGGATTCTGTTTAGCGCGCTCCAGCATGATCTTGGAAGCGCGGAAGCTGTCGCGGCGGTGAATGATCGTTACCTTGGTGGCAAAGCGGGTGAGGAACAGGGCTTCCTCCATGGCGGAGTCACCGCCGCCGATTACCACGATTTCCTTTTCGGAAAAGAAAAAGCCGTCGCAAGTGGCGCAGGAAGATACACCGTGTCCGATGAGTTGTTGCTCGTGGGGCAGGCCCAGCCAACGGGCGGACGCGCCGCTGGCGATGATGAGCGCTTTGGTGTGTACCTGGTGCTTGCCGAGATGAAGCAGGAAAGGACGCTGGCTGAGGTCAACACTGCTGAGATGCCCCACGCGGTATTCGGCGCCGAAACGTTCCGCCTGCTTGCGCATGTTCTCGACCAGTTGCGGTCCCAGGATGCCATCGGGAAAGCCGGGGAAGTTCTCCACCAGCGTGGTGAGAGAGAGTTGGCCGCCGGGCTCGTGGCCCTCGACCACAAGCGGTTTCAGATTGGCGCGTGCGGTGTAAAGGGCGGCGGTGTGTCCGGAGCAGCCGGAACCGATGATGACGACGTTGCGGGTTTCGCTCATGATTGAATAGCAGTTAGATTGCTGGATTCAGATTTCGATGCATGGTGCCGGTGCGGGCACCGGGAACGAAAACAAAACCTTAACCGCCCTTCGACTTCGCCCAGGGCAGGCTCCGGGCGCCGAGTATGCAAAGAAATCCTTATCATTATCTTCTTCTCCAAACACTCCGTTCACGGTTTGGCGGCGGGCTTGGCCGATTTTTTCTTTGCCGTCACCTTCGGTGCTGCTCCTGGAATTTGGGCCAGTTCGGCGGGCACCGTGCGCTTGACCCCAAGCAGGCCGCGATAGTCGGCCAGCACTTCGGAGGCGCTGCGGAATAGCGGTTCGTAGGCGCTCTGATCAGGCGCCGGCCCGTTTTCCGAAGCGGCGCAACGGGCCAGCGCGATCGACGATTTTCCGAAGCGCTCAAGCCGGATGCGGTTGGCCGGAGTGTTAGCAGCGACCATGGCTTCGGCGCTGCCGATCGCTGATGCGCTGTCTTCCATCGAGACCTGAATGAGGTCTTTAGGATCCCGCACGTGCAGAACCAGAGTCTCGATCATGTTCTGACCATCGTTGCTGAAAGAGTATTGCACGCTGGCGAACAGAGCCTGCACAGCGAATTCGCGGCGAATGCGAACGTAGCTGGCGACCGAGGGTTCATCCGACATCTTCGCGCCGCTTCCGGGCTGGAGAAAGTTGGGAGGCTCGGTCAAGGTGGAGCGGCCATGGGAGATTTCGAAGTCATCGCTGAACAGCGGTTGTTTCGGGATGCGCGCCACTGCGGCTGCGATTTCCTTCTGCTCTTCGGCCGATGGCGTGCAAACGTTCAGCATGTTCACTTTTACTTGCGGTTCGGTCGGGGTCTCGGGAGCCTGTTGAGAAACGGAGGGAAGAGTGAGCAGAGCGCCGGCGAAGATCGCAATGAGTTTTGAGAGCACGCCAGAATGATAACCCAAAGGCAGTTCTCAGTTCTCAGTTCCCAGTTCTCAGTTCTCAGTCAAAACCTTGTGTCACTGAGAACCGGGTTGCTGAGAACTGAGAACTGAGAACCGAGAACTGGGTTTCGATTAGAATTCAGGGCATGGCGAATCTGACACTGGTTTACGGCATGCGGCTGCTGCCTTCCGAAGATGTGGCCGAAGTGGGGCAGGCTCCGGTGAAGCTTACCAACGGACACGAGGCGCACGTCACCATGCACGTGCTTGAAGGCAGCAAGGAAGAGATCGAGAAGCAATTGCGCACCAGCCTGGAAGCATTCTTCGATCTGTATCCGGAAATTTAGCAATTCCGCTGGCGAAATCATGAAGCAGCTTTACTCGAGGTTGCGCGCAAGAATGCTGGCCGC
>JBAUYE010000350.1:0-2671 GCA_049584615.1 Candidatus Sulfotelmatobacter sp. | reverse complement strand
AATCGAACACGTAGGGTAGAAGTATGAATATCGATTTTCCACAAGAATTAGGAAGTGCCGGCGATGCGGTCTTCGCATCGCTGCGCGCCAAGCTTGCCGGTGAAGTTGAAAGCAGCGCGATGCTCGCAGACCTGCTCCAGAAGTTAAATGGGATGCAGGAAGCGCAAGCGCGGCCGGCCGACTTCAAGGCGCAGTTTGATATGTTCGTCGCCAGAGCGGAGGAGTATCTGGAGGTAGTGCGGCCGTTCATTCCGGCCCTGGTGCAATTCCTGCCTGCTCACATGGGAAGTTTCGGGGAAGTTTCGGGGACAGAGAGCGCCGGGCTAAACCGGCACATTGTAGGGGATGCAAGAGCCCTACAGGAAAGGAGAAGCGATTCCATGCTGGCCTCGAGTCTTGCGCTGGAGAGCCTGTCTCGCGGTGTCAGAAGGTCGCCCAAGTAAGCTGCTATCGACATCGCACAAAGGTTCAGATCCATCGTTAAGGTCAGCATCATTTTGGAAGGAGAAACAATGAGATTCAAATGGCCAGATTCAAAAGCCCTGATTTTGAAAAGCAGAAAGGAATTAGTCACTTCGCTTGTTGCAGCCGCCTTGGTCCCAGCCGCGGGGTTCACCATCGGTTCGGCCTCTCTAGCCTCGGCCCAGGACCTCTCGCGACGGCCCAGCGCTGCGGAAGCCGCGTTCCTGAAAGAGAACGACGCCGCCATGACGAAAATGATGAATGACATGGCCGTGAAGCCCACGGGTGATGTCGACCATGACTTCGTGGCGATGATGGCGCCGCATCATCAAGGCGCTATCGACATGTCCGAGGCGGAGCTCCGCTACGGCCACAACGAGCAACTTATCCGCATTGCCCAGGACATTGTTGTTGAGGAGCTCCAGGAGATCGCGGCGATGCGTGCCGCCTTGGGCGAGAAGCTGACGCCGACGGAGGCAACGCTTGCGGCGAGCTTGGCGGGCACCGCGGCGGGACCAGGTTTCTCTTCACCCGTACCCGCGGACAATGTGCCCCCGTCCCTGAAGACGGAGCGGCCCTTCCTGGCAGAGAACGCTGCCGCGATGACGAAGATGATGAATGACATGACGATCAAGCCGACCGGCAATATCGACCGCGATTTCGTCGCGATGATGGTCCCGCACCATCAGGGTGCGATCGACATGGCCCAGGCGGAATTGCTCTATGGACGTGAGGCGCAGCTGAGGCGCATCGCCCAGGAGATCATCGTCGATCAGATCCAGCAGATTTCCTTGATGCGCGTTGCCGTGGGGGAACCGCTGCCGCCGTCCGTCTCGTCGCCCACTGATCCGCTGCCACGCCGCTAGCTGGGCGCGGTTCCGCTGCCACGCCCAATGCGCAAGGAGGTGGCTTCTAACGGAGCGAGTTGGCCGCCGGTCATGTTGGTCTTGGGGGCGCATAGCGATATGCGTCCCTACCGCGATCCTTAGCTCCCAGGCCATCCACAGTCTTCGAGACCGACCGAGTGAGACGATTCTCGTGGAAGATCTAGCTAGCCCTTGCCGCGCACATGAGTCCGGCGACATTTCATCGCCAATTCAAGTCAGTAAACGGGGATGGCACCGCTGCGATATCAAAACCGGCTTCGCCTCCATGAGGCCCGCCCTCGGATGACCTTCAGGAGTACCACGGTTGATCCGCTGCGTTCAACGTGGGCTATGCGAGCTTCTCGCAGTTCAATCGCTAATACACCCGCTTGTTAGGAAGCGCGCCTCGTCGCGATGTCTCGGCCTGGAGGCTTTCTCCACCTGTGGCGCGAACTTCCTTGGGTTGAGATGAAAGCGCCTTGCCTACAAACAGCCTCCGAGCCTCCACGCTCTTCGCAGGCAGGCGTCCTAAGCCGCACCTCGTTTTATGATGTTGGGTAGCGGGACGCCTTTCTCGTCACTTGACCGAAAAGTCGGCCAACGACTACTCGGACAAGTGGATGCTTACCGTAGTCCACCACCCATTGTCGCGACAGCGTCACGACATTCGATAGCCGAGCCGACACGCTGACGCCCCCCACAGATGCAACGACCGCATTTGGAACAAAACACGGAGTACGTGGCATACTCGAAGTTGGCGCACGTACTTTGCTCAAACCGCGGGCGAAGACGAGTGGTGAGTCCGTGGGAACAATACGGGAACAACCTGGGGAGGAAAACAGCCCACATGATCCCAAACGATCCTAAATCGGCACCGCGCTAACAGCTGTAGTTTCAATCGTGTCCGCTGATTCTAGGCCACTTAGATCCATTGGTAGGGGGCCCTGAAAAGGCCGGCGTCGGCGGTTCGATCCCGTCTCTGGCCACCATTTAGAATCAACAATTTAGCGAAGAAATCCAGGTGTGATTCCGGTACTGTACAGATTTGGATTGAACGGACCGATTAACTTGCCGTCTTCGGTCTTGCCCTTGAAGCCGTTCGCATCTGCCCAGGGGATCAGTGTTGAGTCCAGGAGCTCCAAGAGCTTCTTTTGATCACCTTCCAACTTCTTCGGATCGAGAAGCGGCAACCGTCCACCGAGTATGGCTTCCTTGTTATCCATAGAGCGTCTTCCTTTCACTTTCTGCAATGTTTAGGAACGATCACGGCAACGAGCCCGTTCTCATCTATGAGCGGTGTTGAAAAGCACTTATCCGTGGAAAGCTTGCGGGATACCCAGCCT
>JBAUYE010000349.1:0-2168 GCA_049584615.1 Candidatus Sulfotelmatobacter sp. | reverse complement strand
GAACGGGAATAGAGCCACGAACGGGTCGTCGCGCTGTAATTGTACGGCAGGAAATCCTCCAATGCGAGTTCGCCGCATACGGCTGGGCGGAAGTTGGTGCGAACCTGCCTAAGAAGACCTGGCCAAGAAAAAGCCATGAACTGTTGGCCCAGGGTTTACAATGGCCCTCGCTTTCGCCGCTTCGCCGCGAGAGCTCTCCCCTATGCGCGAGAAGAAGCTGCCCCCTGACGTAGCGGCAAGGCTGCTGCGGTTCGCGACGAAAGTCATGAAGAACGCTTATGCGCCCTACTCGAAGTTGCGGGTTGGGGCCGCCATCCTACTTTCGAATGGAAAAATCTTTTCCGGTTGCAATGTCGAGAACGCCTCCTACGGAATGACCAACTGCGCCGAGCGCACAGCGATTTTTTCGGCGGTCGCTCAGCTTGGGCCGAAGATCGAGATTCGAGCGGTTTCGGTCGTCAACGACCAGGGAGTGCCTTGCTCGCCGTGCGGCGCGTGCCGTCAGGTTATTTATGAATTCGGCCCCGATGCGACGATCTTCTTCCAGGGGGCTGACGGCCCTAAACAAGCTCACATCACCGAACTGCTGCCGGAGGGATTTCGCCTCCAGTGAATCCGACATCGCCTCTAACGCAGACTTTCCGCGCCATCGATGTGATTCGCAAAAAGCGGGATGGCGTTGAATTGTCCCGGTGCGAAATCGAATCGATGGTGAACGCTTACACCCGCGGCGACATTCCTGACTATCAGGTTTCCGCGTGGCTGATGGCGGTGGTGCTACGGGGGATGACACGGGCCGAGACCGCGGCGCTCACGGATGCGATGCTGCGGTCCGGTGAAGTGCTCGATCTTTCTTCGCTGCCACCAAAGAAAGTCGACAAGCACTCGACGGGCGGCGTGGGCGATAAGACTTCGCTTGTGCTGGCGCCGCTTGCAGCTGCGGCGGGCGTGACGGTTCCCATGATCAGCGGCCGCGGCCTGGGGCATACCGGAGGAACCCTCGACAAGCTTGAGTCCATTCCCGGCTTCAATGTGAATCTTCCGGTGGCGCAATTTCTCCGCGTGCTCGAAACCTGCGGGTGCGCCATGATTGGGCAGACGGCCGAGATCGCCCCAGCTGATCGCAAGCTGTACGCGCTGCGCGATGTGACTGGCACGGTGGAAAGTCCGTATCTCATCTGCGCGTCCATCATGAGCAAGAAACTTGCGGAGGGCATTGACGCACTTGTGCTCGATGTGAAGACTGGCTCCGGGGCATTCATGAAGAGTGAAAAGGACGCGGCATTTCTCGCGGAACTCATGGTTGAAACCGGCGAGCGGATGGGCAAACGAGTGGTCGCGCTCATCACAGACATGGATCAGCCACTCGGATGCATGATTGGCAATGCACTTGAAGTAGTCGAGGTGGTGGAGCTTCTGCGCGGGGAGGGACCGGAGGACTTGCGGGAACTCTGCCTCGAGCTTGCGGGTTGGATGCTGCATTTGGGTGGAGTTGCTGACACGGTCGCGGAGGGAAGAAAGCGCAGCGAGAAATTGATCGCTTCCGGCAAGGCGCTCGACAAGTTCCGACAGATGGTTGAATTGCAGGGCGGAGATCCGCGGGCGATCGACGATCCGAAGAAGCTGCCCCAGGCTCAGCATACGATGATTGTTTTGAGCCCGAGGAGCGGATATCTCGCGTCTCTGCATTGCGAGCAGGTGGGAACCGCGTGCGTAATTCTTGGCGGCGGCCGCGAGCGCAAGGAAGATTCGGTTGATCCTGCGGTGGGAGTCGTGCTCCACAAAAAAGTTGGAGACGCGGTTTCCGCGGGCGAGGCGCTGGCGACGATCTACTACAATGCAGAAGCGCGCGCGGTTCGTGCCCAGAAATTGCTGGAAGAGAGCTATCAAATTGCCGATTCGCCGGCGCGCGACAAAAGGCCCCTGATCCACTGTGTGATTCGAAGACCCGGAGAAACGAACTGATGGGACGCTACACTGGAATCCTCGGCCTCTTGACCATGCTGGCGTTGGCCTATGCTTTTTCAACCAATCGCCGCGCGATTCGGCTGAAAACTGTCATATGGGGACTCGGCCTGCAGATCGTGTTCGCGATTTTTGTGCTGCGTGTGGACCTTGGCCGGCACATGTTTCAGGCTGCAGGCGATGCCGCCAACCGCGTTTTGAGC
>JBAUYE010000348.1:0-3834 GCA_049584615.1 Candidatus Sulfotelmatobacter sp. | reverse complement strand
CCTCGTCCTTCGCCAAGGTGGCAGACTTTCCTGGTTCCAATACCCCTATCGCTCCCGGCGATTCGCCACGGAATCCATTTACTGGCGCGGGCACTAAAACCATGGATCTAAGTTTGAGCAAGAACTTCAACTTTACAGAACGCTTCAAGGGTGAGTTGCGCGGGGAGTTCTTCAACCTGTTCAATACGCCGCAGTACAGTCCTCCGGATGGAAACGTGAACGATGGAGGACAGTTCGGGAAAGTCACTACGCTGCGCTTCGACAGCCAACGCGAAGTGCAGGTGACGCTTCGCTTGAGCTTCTGAACCTAACCCGAGGGGGAGCAGTTGTGCGGCCCCTGCTCCCTCAATTTCGGGGCACTCCAATGAAAACCCGATTCCACCACCTTGCGCTTTGGTCTGTTCCTTTCTGTCTTCTCGCGTTGCTTTCGGCAGCGCAGGCGCAAGCGCCGGTGGTGGACAAGGTTGAACCACCGAATTGGTGGATTGGTCTCCCCGACCCGATGGTGATGATTACCGGAGAACATTTGGCGGGAGCCCGCGTGTCCACCCGCACGCCGGGGATTCATATCGCTCGCACCATGGATGGTCTCGGCGGCCGTTATGAATTTGTCTGGATCGAGATCAGCGGCAAAGCTTTGCCAGGAAAAATCAGTTTGGATCTGACTACTGAAGCCGGACGTCGGGAGGTGGATCTGCCATTAGAACGGCGAGATCCCGCCGGCGAAATTGCGAGTGAAGACGGCGGGTTCAACGGGTTCGGCCCCGCCGACGTCATCTACCTGATCATGCCCGACCGGTTTGACGATGGCGACGCCAGCAATAATTTCGCCAGTTCTGGCGCCTATGACCGGAACTCGCCCCGTGCCTATCACGGAGGAGACTTGCGCGGCATTCAGCAGAGGCTTCCTTATTTGAAAAATCTCGGAATCACCACGATTTGGATTACTCCGATTTATCAGAACGATGACCGAACCGGCAGGGATTATCACGGGTACGGAGCGCTCGATCTGTATTGCGTCGAAAAGCATCTGGGGACGCTCGCCGGCTATCGCGCGCTGGTGAGAGCGGCCCACGAGCAGGGGATAAAGGTGCTGCTGGACATTGTCCCAAATCACGTCGGTCCTGCGAATCCCTGGGTGGACAATCCGCCGACCGAACGCTGGTTCCATGGCACACGCGAGAAGCATTTGACGACCGGCCCATCCTTTGTGGCCGAGACCGACCCGCACGCGCCGCCGCTCGAATGGCGCAACATCGTTGAAGGTTGGTTCGCCGGTATTCTCCCCGACATGGGAACGGACGATCCAATTACCGCGCAATACCTGCGCCAGAATGCGCTCTGGTGGGCGGAAACGGGTGCCCTCGATGGTTTTCGCATCGACACATTTCCTTACGTCGACCGCCCGTTCTGGCGCGACTTTCACGCCGACCTGCACCGAACCTACCCTCGCTTCCGCACGGTGGGCGAAGTCTTCAACCCGGACCCCACCGTGACTGCATTCTTCGTGGGTGGAAAAGTCACCGACGGTATCGACACGGGTCTTGATACCGTCTTCGATTTCCCACTCGAGTCCACACTCCGCAAGGTGATCTTGCAGGACGCGTCCGCCAAACAGATCGAAGACGTTCTGCGCCACGACTGGATGTTTCCTCATCCCGAAAATCTGGTGACGTTCTTCGGGAATCACGACATCAAGAGGTTCATGAGCGAACCCGGCGCCACCACACAGAAGCTCAAGCTGGCATTTTCTCTGCTGCTGACCCTGCGCGGAATCCCTGAAATTTATTACGGCGACGAAATTGGAATGAGTGGCGGCGACGACCCCGACAACCGGCGCGACTTCCCCGGCGGCTTTTCCGGCGACAAGCGTGATGCCTTTACGTCTGAGGGCCGAACTCCCGAAGAACAGAGCGTGTTTATCCATGTCCAGGATCTTCTGCGGCTGAGGCGCGAGCATCCCGCACTGCGCGAAGGGGAATTGATTCACATTTTCGCCGACGATCAGGTCTTCGCTTTCGTTCGTCAGCACGCCGAGGCATCAGACGGACCCGCCGAGCAGTTGCTCGTAGTGATGAACAACGCGGACCAGCCAAGAACAATAGAGCTCAACCTCAGGGATACGCCCATCGCCAAAGCTCGATCCATCAGGGCATTAATGGGCACAGGCAATGCCGAACTGCTGGACGGACCGGGCATTAAGGTTCCAGTGGCTTCGCGATCAGTGAATATTTATCAGATGGATTGAGTTGCATTCGAGCAGGCGCGCAACCTGGGCTTTGGAAAGGTAGTGAACATCTTCATGGATGTTAAAAGGAAGGCTTTCTTTTTCCTGTGTTGCCTCGCGAGTGTTCCGTCAATGGTTCAGGGACAGGTGGCCCCTGGCACTCCCGGGGCCATCCCCACCTGGACTCCTGGCAGTAAAGAAGCAGTGGGCACAGCCGTCTCCGCCGGTTCTCGCGTCTGGTTCACGCTGCAGGGTGGCATCTTGACCGAGGTCTACTATCCACGCCTGGACACCGCCGACGTGCATTCCTTGGAGTTCGCAGTTAGCGATGGAAAAACCGTTTGGATTGAGTCCAGGGATTTGTTGCACTCGCTTTCAGAGATCGATGAGAACGCCCTGGCCTATCGCCAGACCAGCAGTGATCCTGCCGGCCATTTCCAAATTGCTAAGACCTATGCCACAGATCCGCATCGCGATACTCTGCTGATTGATGTCACATTTTCCGGGTCTCCCGCCTATTCGCTGTATGTCTTATATCAGCCCTCTCTGAAAAATTCAGGCTACGGCAATACTGGCTACAGTGAGGGAGACGCGCTGGTTGCCGAGAAAGCCGGTGCCGCTTCGGCCTTGCTGAACAGCGGCGGCTTCAAGCAAATGACAAATGGATTTGCAGGTTCCAGTGACGGCTATACCGACCTCCTGCTGCATCACCAAATTGCCTGGTCTTATGCGCGGGCTGAGAACGGTAACATTATTCAGACCGCGAAAGTCGAGGGCGCTCGTTTCACTTTAGCGCTCGGATTCGGCGCCACCGCCGCAGCTGCCGTCGAGAACGCCCGCACCAGCCTGAAGACCGGTTTTTCATCTGTCAGTGCGGATTATGCCAAGGGATGGAACGAATACACGCGCACCCTGCGGCATGTAGACAACCGCTACGCGCCGCAATTCCGGCGCGCCGTTATGACGCTAAAAGCCCACGAGGATAAGACATTCCCGGGTGCCATGATCGCTTCTATGAGCGTTCCGTGGGGTTTTGCGGTCAGGGCCGATTCTCCCGATGTCGGCGGCTATCACTTGATCTGGGCTCGGGATCTATATGAAGTCGCGACCGCAATGCTGGTTGCCGGTGACCGTGCCGCAGCCGAACGCGCTCTCGATTATCTCTTCAATGTGGAGCAGAAGCCGGACGGAAGCTTTCCTCAAAATAGCTGGCTCGACGGCAAGCCCTACTGGACTGCGCTTCAGATGGATGAGATCTCCTACCCCATGATTCTTGCCTGGCAGTTGGGCAAGAGTGATCCTGAAACCTGGCAGAACCATGTCCGCCCGGAAGCTGGATTTGTCGCTCTTCATGGTCCGGCGACACAAGAGGAACGCTGGGAGGAAGTGTCGGGCTATTCGCCCTCCACCATCGCCGCTGAGATCGCGGGATTAGTCTGCGCTGCGGATATAGCTCGCAAGAACGGCGCCAACGACGATGCCGGCCGTTATCTCAAGACCGCCGATGACTGGGCTGGGAATTTGGAGAATTGGATGGTCACCAAGACGGGTCACTTGGGCGGACCGCTGGCTGCGCAGGGTTATTACATCCGCATCGACAACAATAC
>JBAUYE010000347.1:0-2040 GCA_049584615.1 Candidatus Sulfotelmatobacter sp. | reverse complement strand
GTTCAGGATCATCGTTCGATCCTGACCGGGTTCGAGCACGGGAGTGGGAGCAAGGTGAGCCATAGCCGAGCCTAGCGGTAACCCTCCACCGGATAATCTTTCCGCAGCGGATAGCCTTCCCAATCCTCCGGCATCAGAATGC
Source organism: Candidatus Sulfotelmatobacter sp. (assembly GCA_049584615.1). Classification (GTDB taxonomy): domain Bacteria; phylum Acidobacteriota; class Terriglobia; order Terriglobales; family Acidobacteriaceae; genus Sulfotelmatobacter. The sequence continues at coordinate 1,898 of JBAUYE010000347.1, read as the reverse complement.
GCCGCATATAAGGATGCCCGGTAAACCGGATCCCAAACAGGTCAAACACTTCGCGCTCAAAATAATTAGCGCCGGGCCAAAGTGAGGTAAGCGACTCAACCGCCGGGCTCGCGCTATCGAGCCGAACTTTCAGCCGTACCCGCTCCTTCTTGGGAATCGAAAGCAGATGGTAGATCACCTCAAATCGAGGCTCCGCCGGATACCAGTCCACGCAGGTAACATCAGAAAGAAAGTTAAAGGCGCACTCCTCGTCGTCACGCAGCAGCGCGCAAGCTTCGCGAAGGTTCGCGCGATCCACGGTTATCGTCATCTCGTCGCGGTCGAACTTCACTCCCGCAACCGCCGAAGGATTCCACGCCAGCAGCCGCGCCACCGCCGGATGACCCTTCAGCTGTTCCAGATCGGTAATGGCAGGCGCCAAAGCCATCAGCGTAATCCTCGCCCGACGTCGGACCGGACTTTGGACTGCACGCGAGACGGACCCCAATCCAGAACACCCTTCTTCCAGACATAGAAGAAGCCGACGAGAACGATCCCAATGTAGACGAACATTTCCCACAACCCGAAGTGTTTCAAATCGCGCAGAATCACCGCCCAGGGATAAAGGAAAACGGCCTCAACGTCGAACAGAATGAACAGCATAGCAACCAGGTAGAATTGCACCGAAAAGCGCCCGCGCGAGTCCCCCACCGGAGTCATGCCACATTCATAAGCGGACATCTTGGCCCGAGTCGGCTTACGCTCCCCGATCCACCAGGAAAGCGTGATAATGGCAGTCGCAATCCCGCCCGCCAGTAAGATATGGATCAGAAACGGCAGGTAGCCAGCGAAATAATTGTCGGGCATAGGACAGGCTATATATAATTCGCGCGAAGCATCGATTAAACATTCTAGATTAGGTGCTACTCTGCAAGAGTGTCAAGGGATTCGGCCACGCATTCGCTGATTCGGCAAAAAGAATTTCAGGATCCTCATGATCTTCGGATTTAACACTGATGTAAAACATGTCGACACTATCTACCACGTGCAGAGCGAAGCGCGCGAGAGCGAAAAACTGCTCCAGACTCAGGTTTTCGTGCGCGGAAGGTGCATAGGCAAAAGGGCGATCTCCTATGCGAAGTCCGCCGCCGAAGTCGGATTTGGCGATCCTCAAAAAGAACAGCAGCTCCGTGACCAGCATCGCCTCGTGCTCGAAGCCATTCGGGAAGGCAAACTGGAAAGCGTCCTCGACCGCGCTGAAACCGATGCCTTGGCTGGCATCAAGCAACTCGACGTGCAATGGGAAAACGCCGCCTCAGTTCACAACGATCGTAATCTGACGATGCAACTGCGTGTCACCGAAGACGGCACAGCAGTGCCCAGCGCGCGCCTAACCTTTCGTTTCGCTCGTCCCGACGCCGCGCCTTTCTACACTCAGGCCGTCACCGATTCCGCAGGCGCCGCCCAGATCTCCGTCGAGGTCGAGGAATCCGCCCTGGCCGACGCGTCGGTAATGGTGCAAGCCAACCACCAGGGCCGAACCGTAACCCGCAAATTCGCCCTCCGCAAAGCCGAGTAATTTTGAGCGTAGCGCCAACGTCCCGGCGGTCGGTCGTGGGGGCGTCCTCGCCCCCACATTAGACAGTCACACGCACTCGCTACCGTCGGAAATAGACTGGACGCTATAAGATGTGCTCAGCGCGTCCGCATGCCAAGCCTGAGCCAGGTCTCAATTATGAGATTTCATTCACTATGAATCTTCACATCAACGGAGAAGAACACAGCTTCGCCGATCCCGGGCCGACCGCCAACTTCACCCTCGCGTCCCTGATCGAATCCCTAGCCATGAAGCCCGACCGCGTGGCCGTCGAACTAAATCGCGACATCGTCCCCCGCGACCGCTGGACGCACACTCATCT
>JBAUYE010000346.1:0-3524 GCA_049584615.1 Candidatus Sulfotelmatobacter sp. | reverse complement strand
GGGCGGAACTTTCTCTTCGAGGCTGCGTAACTAGGGATGACAGGGCGCCATGCTGAAACCAGCGCCGTATGGACTCTCAGGAGGTCGTTTATGGACGGAAACATTGTTGGACTGGCGGCGGTGGTCATGATTTTTGGCATCCCGATGGCGGCGATGTACACGTTTTTCCGCGTGCGCAAATTGCGTAGCGAAGAGCGGTTGGCGGCGATTGCGCGGGGGATGGAAGTACCGATGCAAGCGGAACTATCGGAAGCGGCGCGTTCGCGGCGGTCGGGGATTCTGCTGGTGGCCGGTGCGATCGGCTATATCGTGACCTTCGTTCTTATCGGACGCGCGGAACCTGACGCGATGATCGCGGCCACATTTGGCGTGATTCCGCTTGCGGTGGGAATTGGTTTCTTTGTGGATCACGCGCTGATTCGGCGGGACGCGAAAGCCCACTGAAGCGTCCGGCTGGCAAGCACATCTAATGGCCGGTGAGAAACTTGTGCTGAGCATCGGTCAGCGGGACGACGCTGAGCCGTCCTTGCCGCACCAGCGGGGAATCGGCGAAGAGCTTATTCGCTTTCACCTCGGCCAGCGTCACTGGCTTGGCGATCGGCTTGCCGACTTTAATCTTCACTTGAGGGTTCCCAGCGTCGCTGGCGTCGACCGATACGACGGTCGCGGTGCCCACTGCGCTCTTCTCGTCCCCGGTGTGATAGATGATTAGCTGGTCGTCCGGCTTCATGGCACGCAGGTTCTTGACGGCAACGGGATTGGTGACTCCGTCCCAGAGCGTTGTACTGTCGCGCTGCAGATCGGTGAAGGAATATACCGTGGGTTCGGTCTTAAGAAGATAGTTCATGGGCAAGATTTTACTCGTGCACCGCTATTCCTGCTCGTCGTCTCCGATCGGCTGTCCAGGCGGGGCGGCAACATCGGTTGCCGGCACAAACTTCGCCGGATCTTTCTCGAAAGCGTCGATTCGTGCGATGGCTGCGGTCCGCACGGCTTTTTCTTCGGGAGACTCTGGCGCCTTAGTCACTTTCGCGGAAATCCACGACCGAAGAGACAATGCTTCGGCGCGGGCCTGGGCACGAGCTTCCGGGGAAGCGCTGGGGTTCGCTGCCAGCGCGAGTAGATGTTCTACCGTTGAAGCTTCAATGATGCGCTGCGTCTCAGCCCCCAGACCGGTGGCGGGCAGCGCCTTCCACGTGGCTTGGAAGACAGCTTCAATGACTTGATTGAGACTGAGATTCGCGGCATTGCGGGCGTGATACTCGACCAGCCGCGAAGCGCGCTGGGGATCAAACAGGAGCGTGAGGGTGAGATCAGCGGCCGATTCTGCTGCACCGGCAGGATCGAAGGTGAGGCCGGTGTGTCCTTCGAACGATTCGACGGTTCTGGGATAGCCGAAAGCGCGCGGCGGAAGAATCCGCAGCAGCGATTCGGGGAGGGTCAGAGTCTCCGGCGCAAGCGTCTTCAGTACAGCGTCGAGCGCTTTTTGCTGGTTTGCCGGATCGACGATTTTGGTCACTAGCTCTCCGTCGCCGCGGAGCGCGTAACGATAGTCGAGGCCTCCGATTTCTTTGGCTGCAGCCTCGGTCTGGTAGCGATGCAGCAAATAAAGTGGGACCAGAGTGTCTTCCAGTTCAGAAAATGGCGTGTCGGGCTGGATTGCGTCTTCGCGGAAACGCGCGAGGGCTGCGGCTCGAACCTTGAGAATGCGATTGAGTTCCGCCGCCGGGTCGGGGCCGTTGTCCCAGAGGTGGGCATGAGAATGGGCGCTGCCGAGCGGTCGCGCATCCTGGTCGGTGATGAAATAAAGGCCGCTGGCCTGGGCGGTGTTCAGGATGTTGTCGAGGGCCGCGCGCTCATCGGTTCCCGCAGGGAACTGCGAATAGCCGTATTGGATCGACACCTTATCCCACGCGCCAATCCCTGTGGCGTAGGCGTGCGACAGGTCGGGCTTGCCGCTGGCATCGAGCGTGATCCAGGGATGAGGATAGTCCATGACCGAGGTGCCCGGAGCGATGGAACTGGCGGCGAAGTTGTGGGCCAAGCCTAAGGTATGACCGACTTCATGGGCAGAGAGTTGCCGAAGCCGGGCCAGCACCATCTCGCGCATCTCGGGTGAGACGGGCTCGCCTTTTTTGTAGGGCGCGAGCAGCGCTTCGGCAATCATGTAGTCCTGGCGGGAGCGCAGGGAGCCGAGAGTCACGCGGCCTTGAATAATTTCGCCGGTGCGAGGATCGGAAACCGTGGTTCCCATCGACCAGCCGCGGGTAGAACGGTGCACCCACTGGATGACGTTGTAGCGAACGTCCATGGGATCGGCGCCCGGCGGCAGTACTTCGACGCGAAAAGCATTCTTGAAGCCGGCAGCTTCGAACGCCTGGTTCCACCAGCTTGCGCCTTCGACCAGGGCGCTGCGAATCGGCTCTGGCGCTCCCGGGTCCACGTAATAGACGATGGGCTTTATCGGCTCGCTCATGGCCGCGCTGGGATCTTTCTTGATCAAGCGATGCCGCTCGATAAGGCGCACCTCGAGGGGTGAGCCGAGTGGGGCAGAGTAGTCGCGGTAGCTGGTGTCGAAGAAGGCTGAGCGTGGATCGAAAGCGCGCGGCTGGTAGCCATCATCGGGCAATTGCACGAATGAATAGTGTTCGCGCAGAGTGACCGCGTGCGGGTCCGGAGTTACGGTGGCTACCAGCGAATGTTCCGCGGGGTGTTCGGTGGTGAAAGTCAGAATCGATTCGAATTCTGTGTTGAGGGGGAAGTTCTTCGTGTTTTCCAGTGCGAACGCACTGCGCTCTTTGTCGAGCTTGTAGGATCCCTGCTTCGTATCCGCAAGTTGTTCGGCGACGCCGAACGAATCCGACAGAAGAAAGTCGGTCGCGTCGATCAGCACTGCGCCATCCTCTTCCGCTTCAACCTTGAAGCCGGCGAGAACTGACTCGGCAAAAGACTGCTTCACGGCCAGATTCTCCATGGGATTGGTGGAGGAAGAGCGGTATTGCAGATTCGGCGCGATCAGCAAAACGCGTGGACCGACGCGGGTGAAGTGCACAATCCGTTCCTCGCCCAACCTGCCGCGGTCGAGTCCAATGTCATTCGATCCCAGCCCATAAGGCAGGGAAACGACCAGCAGGAAATCCTGGTCGAACTTGTTGATCCGCAGAAAAAGTTTTCCCGTCTTTGCGTCCCATGCGGTTGGGAACAGTCCGTCGGCGGCCTTCATGCTCGCGATGCGATCATGGATGGTTGGAGTGGATTCCGCATTCGCGGCGGAAGCCGGATTCCTCGCGGAAGAAAGAGCGGTCGAAAGAAGTACACATAACGTCGCCAGCAACAACGAGCAACGGGTAGGCATGGTCACCTCCAGGCAAGGCCGGAGTACGACACTAACATTTCCTTCAACGGCGCTGCCAGAAAATTTGTTCGACCCGCGCGGACGCTGCGATTAAGCGGAACCGTAACCTAAGCTATTGAGGTTTGGCGTTGGGATCGGGAGGGGGCGTCTTGTCGTCCTTTTTCTCTTC
>JBAUYE010000345.1:0-6723 GCA_049584615.1 Candidatus Sulfotelmatobacter sp. | reverse complement strand
GTGAAGGTGGATGCGACGCTAGTGGCGGGGAGTTCGGCGCAGGCGGATGCGACTGCAATGCTCTCCGCACTGGAAACGAGCCTGCTGGCCGGCGGCGTTTCGCAACAGACGCATGACTCGATTGTGGCGCAGATCGAAACTCCGGGAAAGAACGGCGCGCATACGATGGCGGATAACAAGGCGGAGCCGCGCAAGCCGGCGGGTGCCGGGCGTTCTCCGGACGTGGGCGTTATTGCGGGTTTGTTGCTCGGTTCGCCGGAATTTCAGAGAAGGTAGCTGCCAGGAGCTGTTTTATGTCCATTACTCGTCGGGTTTTTCTTCGTAACGGCGCTCTCGCGGTGGTCGGTACGGCGGCGGTGCCAAGCTTTCTGGCTCGCGCCGCCATGGGCGCGGCTGAGCCGGGTGGGCGTACCAAGCGGCTAGTCGTGATCTTCCAGCGTGGCGCCGCTGATGGTCTGAATATTGTGGTGCCTTATGGCGAACCGCAGTATTACGCCATGCGGCCGAGCATTAATATTCCGCGCAAGGCTGTACTCGATCTTGATGGATTTTTCGGGCTGCATCCTTCGCTCGAGTCATTCCAACCGCTTTGGAAGCAGCGACAACTGGCGATTATGCACGCTGCCGGATCGCCCGACCCCAGCCGCTCGCATTTCGATGCACAGGATTTCATGGAGGCTGGCACTCCCGGAGTGAAGTCTACCGAAGATGGATGGCTGAACCGCACGCTGCACGACCTGCCGCAGCCGGTGCAGAAATCTCCGTTTCAGGCGATTGCCATGGGGCCGTCGATTCCGCGCATCTTGAGCGGGATTGAACCCGCCATCGCCATGAATAACATCAACGACTTTTCCGTTGGTGGACGCAATCCGAAACCGTCGCCGGTTGCGAGCGCTTTTGAAGCTATGTACAACCACTCGACTGACACGGTGCTTCACGGCACGGGCGAGGAAACTTTTGACGCGGTGAATATGTTGAAGGCTGCGGATCCGTCGAAGTACAAGCCCGGGCCGGGGGCGGACTATCCCAAAGGACGCTTCGGCGACAGCTTGCGGCAGCTTGCCCAGCTCATCAAGGCAAACCTGGGCGTGCAGGTGGCGTTTGCCGATCTTGGCGGATGGGACCATCACGTGAACGAAGGCGCGACCGAGGGACAGATCGCGAATGTGCTGCGCGACTTCTCGCAGTCGATTGCGGCGTTCTGGACTGATCTCGGCGATCTCGGGGAAGATACGGTGGTTGTGACCATGTCGGAATTTGGCCGCACGGCGCGCGAAAACGGAAATCGCGGCACCGACCACGGCCACGCTAACGTGATGTTCGTGCTGGGCGGGCCGGTGAAGGGTGGTAGGGTTTATGGACGCTGGCCTGGGCTTGATCAGTCGCAGCTGTATGAGGGGCGCGATCTGGCGTTGACTACTGACTTCCGGCAGGTACTGGGCGAGGCGGTCGCGCGGCACATGGGGAACAAGAATTTGGGTGAAGTGTTTCCGGGATATGAGAATCAGCCAGGGAAGTTCTTGAAATATCTGGGATAACTAACGCCCCAAAGATCTGGGCGCGACAAATTCAATCCGCTTGACATTCCTTGTGTTGAGATACACACCTCGCCCAGTTACCGCATATTTTTCGACTAGGTCATCGTCCACTCGCTTCGGCGAGCAGGAAATCGTTATCCTCCGCGTCGGGGTCGAATGTGAAATCCTCAATCCAACCGAGATAGATCGAGCCATCGTCCAAGTAGACAACGGCGTAGTCATTCGAGGGGCGGTTTATCTTCGCCCAGATCGACTGTGGATCGGGCGCGATACCGGCGCAGCGGGGAAAGCGGCGCGCAATTTCAAAACGACACCAATCTTTAGCAATCAAGACCGTCCCGCCTAGTAGCCCGGCAGCTATCAGCGCCATTACCAGGCGGAATGGTGGGAAATCTGTGGACTTGGTCTGCAGCCATCCATGGAAACAACAATCATCGACCAAACGAACGAACGCAGCGAGGATGACACCATAAACCAGACTCCACGCTATCTGAATGGAGTGGCTTAACTGTTTTGCCGGATACTTGGCGCGGTAGAGCTGCAGAGCTACAAAACCCGGCATCACATAGAGAAAAAACTCGACTATGTGCTCGGCTGGCTCAGCAACGCCTGCCATGAATTAACCCTTCTTTGATGAGTCCGGTTTGTTCGAACTGGGGTTCTGGTCCTTCTGACTGGCGTAGTTCGGCCTGCCGGTGGGGGGAGGTGAAGTGGGCTTCGGCCGCGTATGGGTAAATGATCTTTGAAAATCCTCGTTCAAACTGCCCTTGTCCAACTTACGATCGTCTGCCAAGGAACACCTCCGCAAGCTGCCTTAATGTTACTCCTATTTGGGCGCAGGTCGGTGAGATTCAACCGCACGGGCCTCCGTGAGTTAAACCTCAATCATCACGTCCCCGCCTTCAATCTTCAGCGGATACACGGCAACCTTCACGTTGGGATTCTGGTCAGGGACGCCGGTTTTTGGGTCGTAGGCCCAGCCGTGCCACGGGCAAACGACTTTTCCACCTTCGATCATTCCCTGCCCCAGTGGGCCGCCGCGATGCAGGCAGACGTCGTCCATGGCGCTGTAGATGCCGTTCACGTTGGCTACGCAGATGGTTTTCGCGCCGCAGGGGAATTCTCTGGCTTCGTCGGCGGGCGGGAGCTCGGATTGAGTAGTTAGGTTCGTGAAGTTTGGCATGGTAGTAGAGAGTGCGAACCGAGCTTCGCTCGGCGGACGGGTCGAAGACCCGTCCCCACACAAGTTTACTTTGGTTGCAGGGTCTGCGCGATCATCACCTGGCGCTTGAAGTTTTCGAGCATGTTCGGATCGAGACGAACTTCCGTGGGCTTCTTCGCTAGCGTCATGGTGTCGATTTTGTCCTGCAGCTTGAGAAGTGCGTAGAAAAGATTTTCGGGGCGGGGCGGGCAGCCAGTAACGTAGACATCGGTGGGCACGATCTTGTCGACGCCCTGCAACACGGCGTAAGTATTGAATGGGCCGCCCACCGACGAGCACGCGCCCATCGAGATCACCCACTTCGGGTCGGGCATCTGGTCATAGATGCGCTTCACGACCGGCGCCATTTTCAGCGTCACGGTGCCGGCCACGATCATCAGGTCGCTTTGTCGCGGGCTGGGACGGAATACTTCTGAGCCGAAGCGGGCGATATCGAAGCGCGCGGTCGAAGATGCGATCATTTCGATGGCGCAGCAGGCCAGGCCAAACGTCATTGGCCATACGGCGGACTTGCGCGCCCAGTTGAAGACGTAGTCGACCGTGCTGATCATGAAATTCTTTTCGAATTTGTTTTGCAGCCAGCCCATGCAGTGACCCTCGGAAGATCAATCGTTGCAATTATACATTTGAGGCGCATCGCCGACCGGTGTCAATTGCTGGTGGTTCGTGGTGGCGCAGTTTGCCGCGCGGAGGCGAAGAGGTCGAGCTGCGCTCGACCGGACGGCCGAGGGCGGCCGTCCCCACATATGCATTTGGAGTACCTGGTCGTTCAGTTGCTCATGGCTCGCGACTCAGCTACAAATAGAATCATTCATGAATTCAAGACCTGCCGTGGCCGCTGACCGTGCGCGCCTTCCGACTCTGCTCGCTAACACATGGGCTCGTATCCGCACCTCGATGTTCTGGATGGTGGCCATTGCCCTCTTGCTGCGCGTGGGCTGGATCATTGTCGGACACACCTACAAATTCAAGAGCGCGGACGATAATTTCGGGTTTGGCTGGGAGATGGGGCGCATTGCCGCGGCCATCGCCTCGGGACATGGCTTCAGTAATCCTTTTGGCGCGGCTACCGGGCCTACGGCGTGGGAGCCACCGCTCTATCCTTATCTCACTGCGGGCGTGTTCCATATCTTCGGTATTTACTCGCGAGCGTCGGCGTTTGTGCTGCTCTCGCTTAACAGCGTTTTCTCGGCGCTTTCCTGCATTCCGATTTTCCTGATCGCACGGCGGATTTTTTCCGAGAAAGTTGCGGTCGGCGCCGCCTGGACCTGGGCGCTGCTGCCTTACGCGATGTACTGGTGCACGCGCTGGGTCTGGGAGACGAGCCTCTCGCCGTTGCTGTTGGCCGTGATTCTGTGGCTTACGCTCACCATGGAAGAACGCGACGGACTGAAGCCGTGGCTCTGGTTCGGCTTGCTCTGGGGCGTTGCTGCAGTGGACAGCACGGTGCTCCTTTCGTTCCTGCCCGCCTCTGGGCTGTGGGCCTGGTATCACCGCGCCAAGCGGGGCAAGTCGTCGCTGGCCGGCGTGGTGCTGGCTTCCGTCGTTTTCCTGGCTTGCGTTGCGCCTTGGACGGTGCGGAACTATAAAACCTTCGGGACGTTCATTTTTATTCGCGACAACTTTGGGGCGGAGTTGCGCCTGGGCAACGGCCGCGGCGCCGACGGCACATGGATGCAGCAGGTGCATCCCACGCAGGATGTTTACTCCATGCGCCAGTACACCGCGATGGGCGAACTCGCTTACATTGCAATGCGCAAGCGGCAGGCGCTGGACTACATCGAGGCGGATTACGGGCGCTTCGCGGTGCTCTGCCTCAAGCGCTTTATTTATTTCTGGGCTGGGCCGCCGCGGCTGGCGCAAATCTGGTGGCTGGCGCAGGTGAAGAACTCGCTGTTTCTCGCCTCCTCGGTGCTGATGTTCTGGGGCCTGGGACGCGCTTTGCGCCGGCGCAGACCCGGCGCATGGCTGCTGTTCTGGCTGATCTTGTTATATCCCGCGATTTATTACGTCGTGTTTCCGGGGCAGCGCTACCGGCATCCGATAGAACCGGAGATGACGATCCTGGGAGTTTACTTGTTGACCGAAGCCGGCGATAAGAGCGGAACTGAGGACGCTCCGGCCGCGCACCGGATTTGAAAAACAAAAAGTTGGAACATCCCTGACTTGGCCTCCGTACATGTGTGCACGGGGCAGTTTTCCGGCGTCGCCCTCACCAATTCCAAATCGCAGCGTCTACCCCGTTGAAAGGGAGGAAGCCAATGAATCGACAACGCCAATTCCCCACCTGGTTGGGTGCAGTTCTAGGGACCATGTGCGCCCTGTTCATTTTTTCGCTCGGAGCTCACGCTTCCGATCACAGGGGCGCATTTACCGAGGAATTTCATCAGACCTACGCCCTCACCCCCGACGGCAGCGTAGAGCTGGACAACATCAATGGCGCGGTTCACATCTCCACCTGGGACCAGAATGAAGTGAAGGTGGATGCTGTTAAATACGCTGACGCGAAGGAGCGGCTCGACGACGCGCGCATCGAAATTGATTCGAGCAAAGAACATCTTTCTATTCGCACCAAGTATCGCGATCACGACCTCACGTTTAACTGGGGATCGCGCAACAATCCTGCCAGCGTTGAATACACGCTGACCGTGCCGCGCACGGTGCGACTGGACGAGATCAAGCTGATCAACGGCGCGCTCGACATCGCCGGTGTCACCGGAGAGGTGCATGCCTCGTGCATTAACGGCAGGCTGGAAGCGCACAATCTCGCCGGGCGCGCAGAACTTTCCACCATCAACGGCCACCTGGACGCAAGGTTTGACCAGCTTTCAGGGTCGCCTGTTGAATTGAATTCGGTGAATGGTTCGGTCGAGCTGACGATCCCTTCGGATTCGAAGGCGGAGATCGAAGCCAGCACGGTTTCCGGTGGAATTGACAATGATTTCGGGCTGCGCGTGAATCATCACCGCGTCGTGGGCCACGACTTGCGCGGGGAGTTGGGCACGGGCGGAACGCGCATCAAGCTGGAGAACGTGAACGGCCGCATTGAGATTCATCATGCGTCCGACGGCCGCGCACTTAGCCCGGTGAAAGATCTGAGCCATGGTGATGACGACGAGATCTAGTTTTAGCGAGGATGCTTAGTAGATCGTGTATCCCGGCGCGGGCGTGCGCAGGTCAGGTTTCGTCGCCATCAGCAACAGCGCGCCCTCGCGTTTGAATGCCCGCAAGTCGTCGAGACTATGGAACGATTTCGTCTGATAGTCATCGGGCGTTGGCGTGTCGTCGGGAATGCGGCACGCTTCTACATTTTCGAAAGCATGTTTCTTCAGCAGTTCTACATATTCCACCTGTGAGCGCACGTGTACCGGTACTTTCAGCTTATCCACCCATTGCAGCGAATACTGATTGTCTTTGTATAGATTGATCAGGATGAATAACCTGCCCCGCGGAGCCAGCACGCGAAACAGCTCCATCAGCGCCCGGTCCTGGTCGGCGTAGTAATAAAACGACTCCACCGACAAGACCTTGTCGAAGAAGTTTTCTTCCCAGGGAATCTGCTGTGCCGATCCCCAGATGTAGAGCACGTTGTCGAAATCTTTCGAGGCGGCGCGAGCCTCGCGAATCATCTCGTCGGAAACATCGAGGCCAACGACCTGACCGAAGCCATCCGGGCCCTCACCGACGAGCCGTGCCAGCAGCCGCGTCGCCCATCCCGAGCCGCAACCGAGGTCGAGCACGCGCTCGCCCGGACGCAGGTTCATCTTGCGAATTGTTTTCGCGGTGATGTCGAGATGGTTGTTCTCCATCTTCGGACCTTCGCCAGCCGCGGCCCAGCGGTTGAATTCCTGCTGAAGTTTCTCGTCGGGGGTGAGTGTTTTTTCGGGCAAGTTGATTTCCCTTTGTGAATTTCCTGCTGCTCTATGCTACAGTTTTTCCCTCATGGCGACGCGTCCTCAGAAT
>JBAUYE010000344.1:0-6301 GCA_049584615.1 Candidatus Sulfotelmatobacter sp. | reverse complement strand
TCGCTAGATAGCCGCGATACTGGCCGGTGCTCTTCTCAACGGCCAAGCCCGTAATTTCCCCGCGGGAATTGACATCGCATGCGGTCTGCAGCTGCAGGGGAGAGTCGGCCGAAATCAGAGTGTTGAGGTCGGTCGACACCCCGTCCACGACCACGAAAGCGCGCAGGATCGTAAAGGTCGCGTCTATTGAGAGGCCAGTCACCACGCCCCGGTCGTTGATGGCCAGGGCGACGCTGTAGGTGTCCCCAGCAAGCGGGAGGATGTCCTACATTCCAGTGCTTTGGCTCCAGACAAAGCCGTGAAAAACGGCATCGCCCGCCAAGTCTGAGCTGCCCACCACCTGGCCCCGGTTATTCATTGCATGGGCCTGGTTTCCGAAGGCGCCGCCCAGGCTTCCGAGATTGGTTACCTTGCCGTGGTCCCATAGCAGGGCGTGGACCGGTGAAAGATAGAGTCCGTTGATAACGTTGAAGGTCGAGCAATCTCCCGACGCGCCAGCCACCTGGCCGTGGTCGTTGATCGCTATGGCGAATCCGTCCGGATCGCCGCCGTATGTGGGGAGCTCATTGATGTGGCCGTTTTTCCAAACCACGGGCTTGTCCTGCAACACCTGATATTGGCCCTGGGCGGGATCATAAGGTGGGCAGGTGGAATCCGTTGTCGCTGTCTCAGATTCCGGCCGTTCCCGTGCCGCGGGTCCCGACGGCACTTCCGCCTCAGCGAAGCCTTCGCCATCCGCCCCTTCATCAAGTGCTGCGATCCTGTTGGGTGAAGCAAGAAAACACAAGAAAATGCTCGCGCTCGCATTCTTCGGAGTTGTGCTGTTCACCGCGGCTCTCGCAACTTATCTATACGTGCGAGCCACGCGAACCGCGGCGAAGAGTGATAGCGGCAAATGGGAGCAACTGACGTTCTTTACGGATGCAGCGGTGTACCCAGAATTGTCACCGGACGGACGATTGCTTACGTTCATCCGGGGGAAGGGGACGTTTCTGACGCCGGGTGACGTTTACGTGAAGATGCTGCCGTCAGGTGAGCCGGTCCAACTGACGCACGACAAGTTGGTGAAATTGAGTCCCACATTTCGCCGGACGGGACGCGGATCGTGTATGGGACGGCGGACCCGTGGGACACGTGGGAAGTACCAGTACTTGGAGGGGAACCTCGCCTGATTCTGCGCAACGCGTCGTCACTCACTTGGATTGGTGGCGGAAAGCGACTTTTGTTTTCGGAGATCAAGAGTGGGCTACATATGGGAGTCGTGACGACGGATGAGGGGCGAGGACAAAGCCGGAATGTCTATCTGCCCGCCGGGGAGCGAAGCATGGCACACCACTCTTATCTGTCGCCGGACGGGAGGTGGGTGCTGGTAGCGAGTCAAATGGACGAGACGGCGAACCGTGTGCAGTGCCGCGTAGTGCCATTTGATGGCAACGGCAGGGAGCAGTTGGTTGGGCCTGCAGGAGCGACCTGTACGACAGGAGCCTGGTCGCCGGATGGCAACTGGATTTACTTGAGCACGAACCAGGGCGGGCGGTATCACATCTGGAGACAACATTTCCCCGGAGGAGAGCCGGAGCAGGTGACATCCGGGCCAACGGAAGAGGAAGGGATCGCGATGGCGCGGGATGGCAAGTCGTTTCTCACATCGGTGGGGACACAATATTGGACGATCTGGACTCACGATGCAAAGGGGGAGCACCAGATGTCGTCCGAGGGAGACGCGTTCTCGACGACATTCTCAAGGGACGGAACGAAGTTGTTTTACTTGAAGCGGGCTGGGCAGAACGACGTAGCGGAATTATGGAGCACGGAGCTAACGACCGGGAAGAGCGACCGGGTCGTGCCTGGATATGGGATAGACGCAACTTTCGTGGACTACTACGCGAGCTACGATGTTACAGAGGACGGAAATTGGGTGGCCTTTCTGAAGAGGGACGAAAAGGGAATTTCCCATATCTGGATAGCATCAACAGATCACCGGACTTCGCCTCAGCAGCTACCGTCCGTGGAGAACGAGGACTCACCAATGTTTCTGCCGAATGGTGACCTGGTCTACCGGGCGAGCGAGGGTGCAAGCAATTACATTTACACCCGGCATCGGGACGGATCGGGCAGGAAGAAGTTGCTTGAGGAAGCGATTCTGGATCTGACCGCGGTGTCGCCGGACGGGCGATGGATCGTGGTCCTCCTGAAGGACGACGCGGATAAGGATCACCCCTATCGAACGCTGGCCTATCCGAAAGAAGGGGGAAAACCGGTAATAGTGTGCGCAATGTGTTACAGGGGCTGGAGCGTGGATGGGAAATACTTGGCCTTGCAATTCCAACCGCTACCACATTCCCTGGAAACTTACTTGTTGCCTGTGAGCGGCGAAAACGGGCTGCCGGAGTTGCCGCCCCAAGGACTGATCAGTCCTGAAGATCTGAAAAAATCGAATCGAGTTGTGGTACTGCCAAGAGGAGCGGATTCGGTGTTTGGGCCGGAGAAATACTCGTACACGATAACGAACATTCGCAGAAATATTTACCGGATCCCGATTTCGTAGAACTGGTTAGCGGCGATCAGCTATACCTACCGAGGGTCCAAGAGCTGCGCTTGGAGAAAGTTGACCGTTGATGCTGCCGTTTTGCACCGATCAACAACAAGCGACGTGGGAGTTACACACTTCAATTGAGGGAGCAGGAGAAATCTCCTGCTCTATCTCTACTTGTTGCTCGGGAACGAAACGGAGTTGACTTTGGAGCGAAGACCAGTCTCTGAGCGGTTTGTCGGCAACCCTTCCCTTACCGGATTACGGAAGGGTAGCCCCGTTAATCAGAACTTGTGCGGACTCCGAGAAAGGTCGCGGTAAGTCACCGACAGATATAATTCCGGCGTGCAACAACCTATGCGGCATGGAATGGCGCTTCGCGTTTCCAAAGCGGTTCTCGTTTTTGCAATCGCACTTTTCTACACGATTCTGGTCCTAAACAACCTCACGGATTACGGCTCCAACTACGAGTTTGTCCGTCACGTCCTGATGATGGACTCAACCCTTCCGGGGAACCACCTCATGTGGCGCGCCGTCAATTCGCCGCTAGTACATACGGTCTTCTACATCGCCATCATCGCCTGGGAATCAGTCACTATGCTTCTATGCTGGTGGGCTGGTATTCGGTTGCTGAAGTCGTATGGTGCGGACAGGTCGCAATTCGCCGCTGCGCAGAACGTCGCCGTGATTGCGCTGACGACGAGCCTGCTGATGTGGTTGGTGGCATTCCTCGATGTCGGGGGCGAATGGTTTCTGATGTGGCAGGCGAAAATGTGGAATGGCCAGGAAGCAGCATTCCGAATGTTTACGATTGTCGGTGTGGTGTTTTTGATAGTGGTGCAACGCGAGCCAACTCCCGATTAGTCGGCAATCCTTCTATTGGGGGTACTTCCTGCTTGCCCGTCGCTCGGGAAGAATTGCGCACCCGCCTTGAACCCATTCAGGCCGGCGCTCCAAACCAAGTAAAATCTCCCAAATGGAACTCAAGGTGGTGTTCAGTGAAGATCCTGCGTTCGTTTTGGGCAGGGCTGGAGTTTTCCTTTCCTCGCAACCGGTTCTCCACAATCTGGCTCTCTCCATCCTGCACGCGCGCGTTACACACGGCGATCCGGGCCGCTTCTGGATGGCAATTCAACGGGAAAATGTTGTCGGGGTTGTACTGCAGTCGCCTCTGACATTCCCAGCGACGCTGACGCCGATGGAACCGCTGGTAGCGACGGCAATGGCCGATGCCATTGCGGATGCGGGCATCCCTCTGCCAGGAGTCAACGGCGAGGCGGCGACAGCGGCGATTTTCTCGGGCCAATGGAGCGAACGTTTCAAATCGGCAGTCACGCCTTTCCAGGGGAACCGCCTTTATGAACTTCTGGAGGTCAGCGTAGTTCCCGATATCGAGGGCACTTTACGGCAGGCAGGTCCGAAAGATCGCAGCGTGATGATTCTCTGGACTCGTGCTTTCCAGCATGAAATTGGTGAGTCTGCTGACGATACCGAACTGCGCGTGGATCGAGGGTTGGCGGCCGGACAACTGTGGTTGTGGGATCGAAACGGAGAAACGGTCTCGATGGCTGTTGGCCGCGAGGCTGTAGATGGAGTAGTCCGCCTATCAGGCGTCTATACGCCCCCTGAAAAACGGAAACATGGTTACGCGGCGGCGTGCGTTCACGCTCTTTCGAGACGGCTGCGTGACGCTGGATATCGCTGCATCCTCTACACTGACTTGGCGAATCCCACATCAAATTCCATCTACCGGCGAATCGGGTATCGAGCCGTCGCAGAAGCTCTCCGTTATCGCTTTGAGTGATGTGCAGGAGGAACGCGTCGCGGCTTAAGCCGATAAGTGACGCATCGTCGGCAAAACGGAACTTATCTGAGGATCCAACTGGTACGCAATCGCGTCAATTGGTGTTAAATCGCCATTACACTCATTGACCCTTCCGCTCATCATCACCTGTTCTGGTTCGTTGTTCCTCGTCCGTCCGAAGGCGCGTGAAGTCGTGAGAATTGGAACCCGCGTCCGCGCCGCTCCACGTCCTCCGACACTCCTGTATACCGATAGTATTCGCGTTGAGCGGCTGTGATCTTCATCCCGAATCTCTGTATTGAGTTCCCAGCCATGCAAACAGTCTACTCTGGCTCGCGGTTGACGTAATATCCCATTACACTCATTGACCTTGGTCGTGAGTGTAAGCCGCCTGTTTTAAAAATTGTCCCGTGAAGATAAGATTTCGGCTCGCGGCGATCAATGCGGCACTCTGGAACACTTTGACGTTGCGCGGGTTTAGTGGAGGCTCTCTGCTATGGCTTCTCTTTCGGATTCTCTGGTTCGGCATTTATTGGAAGGCCGTTACATCGCGGCGCTCGCAACGAAGAACCCCGACGGCTCCACCCACATGGTTGCGGTGTGGTACTGGTTTGACGGTGCGCATATTTATATCGCCACATCCACGCGCACCCACAAAGGCTCGAAATCTGCAGTCCACGCCCAACGTCTCGTTAATGATCGACTCCCGCGACCCCGCCGCATCATGCGGCATAAACATCGTAGGCACCGCCCAGACCTTAACGGATGAACCGTCACGGAAATGGAATGGGCGGGTTCATGCCAAGTATCTGAGCGACGCCGCACTCGCGGACCCCCGAGTTGGTCCAGTGTTCGCATCGTGGGATGATGTGACAATCGAGATCACACCGACTTCAGTCATCGCCTGGGATATGCGCGAAGCAGATAGGCAAGTCTTTGGCAGCGCGTTCGAGAGCAACCCTACATACCTGTTGCCGCTGGAACGCTGAACGGAAGGGGGACTCGCATCCCCAGTTGTTGAAAAATCCCGATTACACTCAGTTACCCCGCGTGCCTACCGAGCGGAAGGCTGGCCCTACTGAGAGTAGATCCCCACAGAACTGGCTAATGACCTCTTAGCATGTGGGAAGCGCAAATCATTGCCACCAAGGTCGCAGATAGCGCGAGGAAGAATAAGCCCCAGCCCCGCCTTGCGCGCAATCATGAAACCAGAGACCATGACCCAAACGCTGCACGCTGCAAACATCGAGCTGGAAATCATTCTGGGCGGGGCGTAAGAGTTTGGCCCAGGAAACCATATGACCGACACAAAAATCGAAAATGGCAATAAACAGAGGGAAAGCGCCACTGTAACACCAGCTCCGGCGCTCTTGGCTTCTTCGCTTCGACAAGAGATGAGCAATCCAGAAACAAGGTAAGGCACCAATGGGAGAGCATCCACTGTATCGTCCTCCGAAGTGAATCTGGAAATTCGCTCGCTTGTAATGGATACAGTTTGCGCAGTTCCATATCGACGAGGAACTCAAAAGAACAGTATCCGGCAGCGGCAAACAGAGCTAGACCCATCGCGATGCGGATTCCGTACCTCGGAACTAGAAGATTCCCATCGCCATCCGATGAATCCGAGTTGAGGCGCGGCATCATTGGTGGAAACTAACGCTCGATGCTGGCTGAAGCCTAATGACCTGCCCCCCAGAAATTAGTCCATTGGAAATGTGACTTCTCCATTTAGGATGACCCGCCCAGGGTCAAAGGAGGAGCCGTGCGAAAGAGTCGATTCAGCGAAGAACAGATCATCGCCGTGGTGAAGGAGTCAGAGGCGGGAGTGGAAACCGGGGAACTGTGCCGGCGGCACGGGATCACGCGGGCATGTTTTTATCGGTGGAAGAGTAAGTTCGGTGGGATGGAACTGAGCGAGGCGAAGCGGCTGCGCGCGTTGGAGGAAGAAAACCGGCAGCTAAAAC
>JBAUYE010000343.1:0-8540 GCA_049584615.1 Candidatus Sulfotelmatobacter sp. | reverse complement strand
GCATGGGCAATCAGCCAAGCTTCTCCAGAGAAGCGAAACTTCAGTGGGCTGGATCTCGAGAAACAAATCGCGCCTCCGGTCGAGGCAGAACTTTTTTCTTGACATCCCTTTTTATAGAACTCATTGAAAACCGTCTGTATATGTCAACTCCTGCTTGCCGGTCCCACTAAGAGTTGAGCTAGAATCGTTAGCGGACTTTTTCTGCTCTTCACTTTTCCACACCCCTGTTGTGACATCTGACCTTGTGCCCACCATCGAACTTGCGCGATCATGGTCGAGGCCGTGACAGTCGGGCGAACCCGCATCGTCGCTCCCCCAAGTCCTTTATTGTCTAGATTTTGACCTCTAAGTTCTTTGACATCCAGATTTTGCCGGGAATTTCCTGCTAACGTGATGATTCCAGAGATGGAGGGGGGAGGGGGGAGGGGGGATACCCTGATCTTTGCAGGCAGGAGCGCAAGCCGAGGCCGCCCGGGCAACGCCCAAGTAAATTTATTTTCCTCGCGGAAGCTCAAAATCCCAAGGGACTGACCTTCGTGGACTCCCACCTCTGCGCAGTCTGTTTGGGTACTAGGTACTGGGTACTAGGTACTGGTTCCCTACGCCTTCGCGCCCTTCTTCTTCTCCAGCGCAGCGTAGATGGCGGGGTCAGTGCAGACTTCGTAGTAGGTGCGGTCAGTCCATCCCTGAACAGAGAAGTCTTCCACATTGATTCGCGGCACGCGGCTTTCGCGCACCACGATCTTGCGAAAAATATCGCGGTCGACTGGAACAGTACCGCTGGAGAGCTTGTACTCTCCTTTGTCCGACGCCATCGAAGGCGGCAGCTTCACCGTCAGCGGCACCAGCGAAATCTCCTGCTCCAGCTTGCGGAACGCCGCTTCATTCATGCGAATGCCACCCAGGTTGAAGCTAATGACGGAGTCTTCGGCATTCGCCGCTGGATCCGTGGTTGCCTCGGCAGTCTGGAAGACATAGACGTGGAACGGCCCGGCCTGCGATTCCATCGCCTTGCGCGCCTGCTTGTTGCACGAAGAAAGGCGGTCGCTTTGGTTCAGCGCTTCGGAAATCATGATCTGATGTTCGCCGTCCATCAGATACAGCGGCGCCGACTCCTGCAGCGTGATGCCTACGCCCAACTCCAGCCCGGGCATGCCTGAGCGCTGCATCAGTTCGTTGTAGCCGCGCACGATCTCAATGATCTCGCGGGCCAGCACGCACGCCCGGCTAACCGCCAGTCCGGGCTCGCCGGCACGCTCGAGGATTGCCAGGATGATGGCATCGCCTTCGAGGAAAACTTTTTGCGCTCCGTACTTACTCAGGAGCTTGTTTACCGGATCGTAAAAGTTCAAGCTGAAGTACGACGCCGGATTGAGCCCTTTCTCCATTAGTGTGCGCGTGAGCCGCGTCGAGTCGCGAACGTCGGCCTTGAGCACAACGTGCCGCAGGACGCGATCTTCCTCGGGCTGCTGCGGTTGCTCCTCGGGAAGCAGGAATTCGTAGAGCGTCCCGTTCATGCGGGAAAGTTCGCGCAGTTTTTCGGTGTTTACCAGGTTTACCGAGTCGAGCGCCGCATTCAGCACTTCCAGCCGCTTCAGATCGCGGTGATAGTGAGAGAAATCCTGCAGAAACCGCGCCGCCACCTTGGCCCGCTCTGCGCCGCGGCAACTCGCAACTTTCGCCACCGCCGCATACAAGCTGGCCGGAGAAAGCTTGCCGTGCTCCTGAATCATGCGTTCCACGCGGTCGCACTCCGGACGCGAGATCAGAGCATTCTTCAATTGTTGCGGATTGATTCGCGGAGCGTACTCGCTGAGCAGAGGAACCGTGTGATAAGAAGCAATCACATGCTCCATCACCTGTTCATCTTCGAGCAGTCGCACCCACTGCGCCAAACGTTCCTGCTTGGCAACCCCTTCCGCCGAGGAATCATCTGGCGTTCCAGTGCCGACCAGGGCGCGGGCATTTTCCGGAGCGCATACCCAGGCACTAATGGTGTCGCTGGTGGTCTCTTCGCCGCAGATCGATCGCAGGAAACCCCATACCACGTCCTGCAAGCGCCCGTAACGGTCGGGATCGCGATCCCAATTTCCCAGCATCACATAATGTTCGGCGCACAGATAGTCGTCGCGGCCATCCTCGGAAAACGCGAGTCGGTTCACGAACAGCCCGTAGCTTCCCAGGCCAACACTGCCGGGTTCTTGCTTTGTGTCTGCGGAGTTCGCTTCTGCAGTCTTCACTTCTCCAAAGAAGGACCGCCGGGTGCGCGCCAGCGTTTCTTTTTCGATCTCGCGCAGAGTCTCGAACAGATCCTGCCCGGTCTTGCGCAGGATGATTTTCTTTCGCACCTGGAAGCCGGCCACGCGCTCGCGATACTCCACCCCTTTGCCCTGCCGTATCCCGTCGTAAGTCTTGAGCAGCACGCGGCAGCGTTCGAGCACTTGCGCAAACTGCAGGTTCATCTCCATGCGGAGAAACTTGGTAACCGCCAGCCGGGCCAGCAAATCGACGGAAATCTTCTCTTCCTTCTTGGCACGATTCAGCGCCGCAAGGTGCAGTTCGGCCAGCACTGGCTTCCAGTCAGCTTTTTCGGCAGGGGTGCGACTTTGGCTGGCCGCGCCGCTTCGCATCCACGAAGGTCCCTGGTTTCGCTGGGGAGTCTCGGCTGCCAACAATCCTTCCAACTCGCCGTGGCGCACGATCAACCGCGTGATCTGCGCCCGCGCCGCATCGACAAAACGCGGGCTGAGAACAACGTCGTGCCGCAGGTTGTCGACCCCGACCGCCAGCCCCTCAAGAGCAAGCGATGGCGCAGCGGCAATCATCTGCGGCGGGGCCAGTTTCTCTGGCTCCTTGCCGAGACGGAAGATGGGAAGTCGTGGCATTCGCGAATCGTCAGATTCTTGGAAGTTGCTGATTACACATGTACTATCGAGGCTAGCACGCGCTGCGCGCCGGCTAAAGTTACCGAGGTTACGGGGATTGTGCCGTCCCAGGTTGGTAAGAAAGCGCGGATTGCGTCAGAGGGGTCTTCCGTCGGTCGTTCGTACTAAGTTAGCAGCTGCTGTGCAATCGCTACTGACTCTTGATTCGCGCCGCTTCGAACTCATCGCCCTTCTGCCATCCTACGAGCTTGGTGAAGCTGGCCGCTTCCCAGCCGAGGGCGAAGCCGAATCGCGCCATCGCTCCATCGCCGACGAAATCCATTTCAGGACGATACTCGTCGCTAGGCTGATGATAGCGCTTCTCCGTGTAATCCTTGTCCTGCGCCATTCCCCAGGCTTCGTCGTGACCTTTGAACTTCATGCCTTCGTTGATCGAGAACGCTGGAATGCCGACGCGGGCCAGACTGAAGTGATCGGAGCGATAAAAGTGTCCGGCTTCGGGGCGGGCGTCCGGACGGATGGCCAGCCGAAACTCTTTGGCCATGGCCTGCACCCATGGATAGAACGTAGTCCGCTCCGCGCCTGAAACTTCCACTTCTTCCGGCGCTCCCAGCGGCTGCACATTGTCGTAATTCATATCCAGCGCAATCTTTCCCGCGGGAACCGGCGGATGCTTGGCCAGATACTCCGAACCCAGTAATCCCTGCTCCTCGGCCGTGACTGCCGCGAAAATGATTGACCTTGCTGGCCGGTCTCTGGCCACGCTGAAGGCGCGCGCCAGTTCCAGCAAAATGCCGCAGCCCGTGGCGTTGTCGGCGGCGCCATGAAAGATGTTGTTGCCTGGCATGTCAGGACGGATCCCAAAGTGATCGTAGTGCGCCGTGTACATCACCGCTTCTTCTCTGAGGTTGCGGTCAGAGCCCGGCAGCATTGCCAGGACGTTATTCGACTCGAAGTGCCGCACGTTGCTCACAATGTGAGCCTTCAGCTTCGCCCCCAGATTCACGGGATGAAACTCCCGCGTCCGCGCATCCGCCATCATCATTTCCAGATCCATACCCGAGCTAGCTGCCAGTTTCCGCGCCACATCAAGCTGCACCCAGGACGCGACCTTCAACACCGGGCCCTCCACCTTCAAATAAGACTTCTCGCCCGAATTCGAGTTCCGCACCACTTCCCAGGGATAACTTGCCATGTCTTCTTTGTGGATGAGAATCACGCCGACCGCGCCCTTACGCGCGGCTTCTTCGTATTTGTAAATCCAGCGGCCGTAGTAGGTGAGGGCTTTGCCTTTGAAGAACTTCGGGTCATCCGACGGCGGCTCGTTCACCAGCATCAGCAGCACTTTGCCGCGCACGTCTGCGCCCTTGTAGTCGTCCCAGTTGTATTCAGGCGCTTCAATGCCGTATCCCACGTAGACGATCTCGGCATCCACATCGGACTGCGCTTGCTGAGTTTGATCGTAAGCGACGTATTCGTCGAGGGGTTTCAGATTCATCGCAGGACCTTGCTTCGGAACGAGCGAAAACTTCGTTTCGGGCAATGTCGTGATTCCCACGAGAGGTACCTTTTGCAAATACGACCCGTTGTCGCCGGCGGGCTTCAATCCGTATTCCGCAAACTGCGTGCCGATATATTCGGCGGCGAGGTCGCCGCCGCGCTGCCCCGTGCCGCGGCCTTCCAGAAGATCGTGCGAAAGAAAGCGCACATGCCAGCGAATGTGTTCGGGATTAATGGTCTCCATCGCCGCAAAAGCCGCACCCGGCAGGCGCACGGAAACGGCCTCGCGCTTGGTCGCGGCCGGTACGGGGACGGGAGGCGCGCCGCCCTCCGCCCACACCAGCAGGCTCATTGCGGCGATCACGCCGGCAAGAACACTTCTCCTCGCGAATGCTTCCATAGATCTGTCTTCCCCCCAACGAAGCGCAGTATCGGCGCGAGCAATCCTTATCGCCCGGAATGTCTATAGTTATGACTAAAAGAATTGTAACGGACGGGATGAGTTTCGTTATAAGAGAGGACCCCAAACGACTGCACGGCAGGTCAGTCACCGCCGGGCCTTACGGGCAAGTTTGCAGTTGTACCTGCGATTGTCGCCCCTGCGTCTGGGCCTCGTCGGTGGTTTTGCTGCCGGTTACGCGTCCCGCGACCGCGGGATTAGTTCCTTGAGCTTCAACCGGCGCGGAAATCCCGCACGTCTTCTCCCGGCTTGAACACGGTGACGGGAGAGACCTTCCCTGACTCGGCCATCTTGCGG
Source organism: Candidatus Sulfotelmatobacter sp. (assembly GCA_049584615.1). Classification (GTDB taxonomy): domain Bacteria; phylum Acidobacteriota; class Terriglobia; order Terriglobales; family Acidobacteriaceae; genus Sulfotelmatobacter. Next base: position 3,398 of record JBAUYE010000343.1, on the reverse strand, counting down.
CTGATCTCGGTGAAGTCGGCCTTCACCCAGCCGACGCTGGAAACTTCAATCTTGCCATCCTTCGCAATCCAGAAGATGCTCGGAACATTGGTTAACCCGTAGGCGTTCGACACAGGATAGGTATCCCTGTCGTCGAGCAGCACGGGAAAGGTGACGCCAAATTCTTTGGTAAAGTCCGCAGTGTGCCTGGGATCATCCTGCGAAACACCGATGAGCCTGACCCCCCGGTGCCCATACGCCCGCTCCAGCCGCTCCAGAAATGGAAACGCATATTGGCAGATGGGGCAGGAAACTTTGAAAAACGCCAACACCACGGGACCGTGCGCCAGCTCCTCGTGCAATACGAAACGTTTGCCATCCATTGCTTTCAGTTCAAACTCGGGCGCCTTGGTGCCCGCGGTTAATGCCGCCATCGGTCGTCCTCCTGCTCGTTTTTTCAGGATATTTCGCAGCCAGCGCATATGGTCTTCGTCTGACTACTTTCATTTTAGATGATCGGGGATTGGAAGAAAGATTTACCAGTGGTCAGTTGCAAGTGGATTGATTTCCCTCACAACATTTCTGCTTTTCGCAGAATCTTACGTGCCAGGCCGGTAAGAGCAACCTGCCTCAGCCGCTCCAAGGGAATCCATTTCCCCTCAACGCCCGACGGCGCGGCGCCGCGCCAAACGCGGACGGTGTAATCTGTGACCGTGATCGAATGGCGCAGCGTGAGGGAAGGACTGCCCGCACCATTCGTGCTTGGCAGCTCGGGCAACTCCCACATTCCAGGCATCAGGGATGCCTCCGGCGGACGCCGAATCAAGAGAACCTCTCCATCTCGATGATGCAGCGAATAATGAATCTCCCGCTTCTTCTGCCGGGCTGGCTTCGCTGTAGGCGGCATCTCTCCTCGTGTGGCGCATAGTTCCATCACCGGACACGTCAAGCATGCCGGTGCGCGCGGCGTGCACACCACCGCGCCCAACTCCATCATCGCCTGATTGAAATCTCCGGGGCGCTTGGCATCAAGAAGAGCGTTAGCGGCCTTCCACAACTCTTCTCCGGCCAACCGCGTTCCTGACACTCGCTGCAACACGCGCTCGACGTTGCCGTCGACCACGGCGACCGGCTCTTCGAACGCGATGCTGGCGATTGCGGCGGCCGTATAGCGACCGATTCCCGGCAGATCGCGCAGGCGTTCGGCGGTGTCGGGAAATTTTCCTCCATATTCTCGCGCCACGACTTTCGCTGCGGCGTGCAGCATACGCGCGCGCCGGTAATATCCCAGACCGCTCCACGCGGCGAGCACGCTCGCCTCGCGCGCGGCCGCCAATCTTTCCACAGTCGGAAGACGGCGCAGGAATTCCTGATAGTGTTCGATCACCGCGGCAACCCTCGTTTGCTGCAACATGATTTCGGAAAGCCACACGCGGTAGGGATCGCGGTTCGCGCGCCAGGGGAGATCGCGCCGATGGCGCTCATACCAGGCAAGTAACCGCCGCCGGAATTTCCTTTGCTCGTCCGTCGCGCATCCCTCGAACTGCATATCTAAAAATCACGCTCCCAGCCCCGCCAACCTTCGGCGCAGGGTCCGATTCTAATTGACAGCGCTGATGCCTTCCGTTGCTTTACCGTATGCCCCGCCATTGACCGGCGCTTCCGGGCGCGAAATAATGGTCGGGCCTGGCATCCGCAACATTGCGTGAGTTCATCCACGCCCAACAGGATCGAGGAGCACCATGAACGACTTCAACCGCAAGGTGGAAGACGCATCGGCGCGCGTCAGCAAGACCGTCGCCGAGGCTGCCGAACGGATCGAGAAAGAGATTCCCGAGTTCATCAAGTATCTGAACGACGAGGTTGTTCCCGCCGTCCGCCAGCACTCGACCAAGGCCCTGCGCACTGCGAGCGTAAAGCTCATCGAACTGGCCGACTACCTGGAGCAGCAAAAAGAACAGCAAAAAGAGCAACAAAAAGCTTCGCAGAAGTGAAGCTGCGTCCCGCCACTTTCGTCCCGAACGCTGTGATTCTCACTCTGCTGCTTACGATCTTGCTGTTGCTTGCGGCATGCAGCCATCCCAAGCAGGCCCGCGTGAATGTGCCGCCGCCACCCGCCGCGACCGCCGAACCTTCCCCAACCGAACCGCCGGCTGCCACCCCTCCCGCGAGCAGTGTGAAGAATAACCAGCCGCTGGGAGCCGAACGCAGTGACAAAGATAGCGGCGCCGACCTTGCCGAGCCCGCGATTCCCGCGAACTCCACGCCGCTGGCAACCGAGATCGGCCGTGCCAGTTGGTACGGTCCGCCGTATCACAACCGCCGCGGATCGAATGGCGAAGTCTACAACATGAATGCCATGACCGCAGCACACCGCACCCTGCCTCTGGGGTCGATCGTGCGCGTCACAAATTTGAAGACCGGCCACACGGCTTTGGTGCGCATCACCGATCGGGGACCATTCATCCCCGGGCGTGTTCTCGATTTATCGCTGGCCGCGGCGCGCAAGCTCGATGTCTACCTGCCCGGAATCGCTGAAGTAAAAGTGGAAGTAATGCAAACCCCGGCGCCGCTCGATACCGGCGGAAAGTGGGCGGTGCAGATTGGCGGCTTTCCCGATGAAGACGAAGCCACGAAACTTGCCGACCACCTGACGCGCCGCTACCGGACGGCTAAGGTGCAACGCTTCGCCAGTCCTGCAGGCGATTGGTGGGTGCGGGTGCGGGTTCTCGGCGACGATCGCGAGCGTGCTCGGGAAATGGTGGCGGAGACCGAAACGCCGGAGGGTGCGGTCTTTCTGGTGAGACTGGATTAGCGGCCAAACCCCACTTTCGCACTCTGCGATCTCAATGCTATCCTCACGCCGGAGTTACCCATGACCGACGCGACGAGCGACTGCCTTTTCTGCCGCATTCTCCGCGGCGAAATCCCCGCCAGGAAAGTTTATGAGGACGAGTACGTTTTGGCCTTTGAAGACATCAACCCGAAGGCTCCCACGCATGTGCTGATTATCCCCAACAAACACTTTGCGGGATTGAAAGAGGCGCAGGCCGAGGACGCCGAAGTGATTGGCCGCTGCCACCTCGCAGCGGCTGAGATTGCGCGCCAGAGAAACATCGAAGAGGGATACCGGACCGTACTGAACGTGGGTCCCGGAGCGGGACAGTCGGTGTTTCATCTTCACGTCCACCTCTTGGGCGGACGTCATTTGAGCTGGCCTCCGGGGTAGGAGCAGTTCTCAGTTCTCAGTTCTCAGTTCTCAGTTCTCAGTTTCCTGTTCCCTACTGCACAGTCGGATTCTCTTCTTCCGAGGCTCCGTGGCGGCGCAGCAGTTGAGGAAGATTCTGAGAGAAAGCGGAACGGGGCAGAACCATGTCGCAGCCCACTTCGTGAGCCTTCTGTTTCAGATCGCCTTGCAC
>JBAUYE010000342.1:0-18496 GCA_049584615.1 Candidatus Sulfotelmatobacter sp. | reverse complement strand
GCCGGAGTCCGGTGCGCCCGCGCGGGCCAGACCGGGCGCCAGCATGCCCGCCACCGCGATCCCGAGCAGCATCGCAACGAAACCCACGAGCCGCCTCATCCCTTTAGAGGGGCTGGGTGACCCGAAGATGTCCGTGTTCGAGGACGTGTGCGTGGCGCGAAACAGTGAAATCCTGATCTTGCTAAGCGGCTTCATATTAATCTCCTGGGATACGAGCGGACGCGAGGTAGGGGATCCCCGCGCGGACGGCGGAATTTTACACCGGCCCAGCAGATTTGCAAGCGCTATTTCATCCCCTTTGCGGGGCGCACGCTTATCGCGTTCCGCTGCGCGACGGCCGGAGCTTGTGGATCAGACGGGTGGCCCATTCAAGCCGCCTTCTGGCTTGAGTGGGGCAGTCCTCGGGCTTGAGCGGGCCACCCTCTGAGCAGCTCTCGTTCCGCCGCTTCTAGACACGGTCCCGCCGCCCTTCCCAGCGTACGGCCCTCTTCTCCACCGCCGCAACAAATGCCAGGCCTCCAGGTATCGTTCATACTTGCCCTGCCGATTCCAGGGCGCCAGCCAGATGCTTCCCTTCCGCATCGCCACCACTCCCGCCGGAATGATGTACCACAAATCCAGCGGGATAATATAAGCTGCTACAAAATCGATCTCCTCCAGGATATGCAGCCGCCTCTTTCCCGCCGGCACGTGGCACGGATACGCTCCCGCCTTCGGCCGTCTCATCGTCGACTTCACCTGCACCCGGTACGCGATCCCATCCTGTTCCACCATCAAGTCATACGGAGCCGAATCTCCCCACAGCTTCGCCACCCGAAACCTCTGCTCCATGGCTCGCGACAAAAACCGCACCTCCGCCCACTCTCCCCGCTCCTTGGCATTCTTGAACTGACTCCCGCGCTGCCCCATCACTCGCCTCGTCTTCTGAAAAGTCTCCAAAAACACGAAAGGCGCTACCGTATTCCATCCGCAGATGGAGGCCGCGCCCAATGCTTTTCTCTAGTAGTAGTGCAGTTCGAAAATTACAGGACGACTGTTACACGAGGACTGTCATCCTGAGCGGAGCCGTTTTTCAGGCGGAGCGAAGAGCTTGCCCTGAGCCTGCCGAAGGGATCTCACGCTTATCCGGCCCAACGCATGAGCCAAACCGCACCACTACCTTCAATTCTTACTCTATACTTCTAGTATATCATGCAGCAAAGGGTAAAACCGTCACCTTTGCCCTAACTATTTTCCCTTTGCCTGCTGCCAGATAACCCCAATCGTGTAATTTCTGCCTATTGACAAGATTTTCCACAGGCAAGCCGTTTCGGGCCGTTAAGGGCTGTCATCCTGAGCGGAGCAAACCGATTCGCCTTAGGAATCGGTTTGCGGAGTCGAAGGATCCCTTTCACCTCTCCTGACCGCGAACTCCGCACGGCATTTCCGCCAACTCCGTTTACACTTTCCACTCGCCCTTATCGGGGACCTGCCTTTGTTGCGAGCGCCGCTTACGCAGGAAGGGTGGCCCCATTCAAGCCGCCCTCTGGCTTGAGTGGGGCAGTCCCCGACGGGGAGAACGCCGAAGAAACTTCATGCGATCTGTCTGACTTCCATAAGCAATGTTCCATTCCGCTTCGGCCAGATGGTTAGGTATATAGCAGGTATATAATCGGCGCGACATTTTAGGTCAAAAGCAAAAGCAGGAGAGAGGCGTGTCTTCGGCGATTTGGGCGATACCGGATCGTGGAAGTGTTCGGAGCGTTTTCGTTGTCGCCTTGGCGACGGCGCTCGTGGGCGCGCTGTATGTTCCAGCGCAGTCGCAGACCGGTGGCGCCGCAGCGCCGTCCTGGCGCGATTCGCACGGCGGTAGCGCGCTCCCTGGGGCCAGCGGGCCGGGGCACGGACGCCTCCACCGCCCGCGCCGGGCGGCCAGCGCGCAGACCGCGTCTAGCGCGTATACCGAGAGCGTGCTGTACGGGTTTTCCGGTTTTTGCTCGCAACCCGGCTGCATGAACGGCACTTCTCCCGAGGCTGGCCTGATTGAGGACGCTTCTGGCAACCTCTACGGGACCACCAGCGCTGGTGGTAGCAGCAACCTTTGGGGCACAGTTTTCAAGCTGACACCGAATGGCGACGGCGGCTACAGCGAGAGCGTGCTCTACAATTTCTGCACGCAAGGAGGCACTAACTGCACGGACGGCGAGCAGCCCGTCGCAGGCCTCATCGAGGACACTTCCCGCAACCTCTATGGGACGACGGAGTATGGCGGTGCCAATGGCGGAGGCACGGTCTTCAAGCTTACTCCGAGCGGCAGCGGTTACACCCAGAGCGTGCTATACAGTTTCTGCGCACAAGGTGGCACGAGTTGCACGGACGGCGCCAGTCCCCTGGCAGGCCTGATCGAAGACGCTTCCGGCAGTCTCTATGGGACGACTTGGCATGGCGGCGCAACCGTACCAAATGGCGGCAGCACAACCACTGGAGGCACAGTCTTCAGGCTGGCACCGAACGGCGACGGGAGTTACAGCGAGAGCGTGCTTTACACCTTCTGTTCTCAGAGCGGCTGCACGGACGGCGAGTGGCCCATTGCGGGCCTGATCGAGGACATTTCTGGTGACCTCTATGGGACGACCTCCGCTGGCGGCGCAACTATTACTGTCAGCGGCAACACGACCACCGGCGGCACGGTTTTCAAGCTGACACCGAACGGCGACGGCAGCTACAGCGAGAGCGTGCTATACAGTTTTTGTTCGCAAAGCGGCTGTACGGACGGCTTGTCGCCATCATCAAGCCTGATCGAAGACGCTCCCGGCAATCTCTACGGGACGACTTGGCAGGGCGGCGCGAATTGCCAATACGGTTATGACGGTGCCGGCTGCGGTACGGTTTTCAAGCTGGCGCAGAACGGCGACGGCGGCTACAGCGAGAATGTGTTGTACAGCTTTTGCGCGCAAGGCGGCACTGGCTGCCCGGACGGCTATGGGCCCTCGTCGGGCCTGATCGAAGACACTTCCGGCAACCTCTATGGAACGACGTTCGATGGTGGCATTCATGATGTGCAGGGTGATGGTGGCACAGTTTTTGAGCTTACGCCGAGCGGCGCCGGCTACACAGAGACCGTGCTTTACAGCTTTTGCGCGCAAAGCTCCCCAACCATCGCCTGTACGGACGGGTCGCCACCCGAGGGTGGCCTGATCGAAGATGCTTCCGGCAACCTCTATGGGACAACCAACGGTGGCGGGCCTAATTCCTATGGTACGGTTTTCATGCTGTCCCCGCCTGGCTTCACGGCCTCGGCGAGCCCCACTTCGCTGACGATCACGGTCGGGCAGAGCAGGACGGCGACGTTCACCGTGACGCCGACGGGAGGATTTACCGGCGCCATTAGTCTGAGCTGCGTGATTACTCCGACAGCCCCAAGTGATCCTGCGACATGCAGCGTCCCAGCCTCTGTAACTATCAGCGGTTCTGCACCACGAACAACGACTCTTACTGTGAACACCACGGCGCCGAACGCCGCTGTCAATCCGGCCCGAAGGCCCTTCTGGATCTCGGTCGACGGCGCAGTTCTCGCGTGCATTTTGCTCGTTGGCGTCCCGGCGAGGCGGCGGAGATGGTCCTGTGGGCTGGGGACGCTCGTGCTGCTCTTCTCGGTCATTGCAAGCTTACTGGGTTGTGGAGGGGGCGGTAATGTTGGTGGCGGTCGAGGCGCAGGTACCACGCCCGGTACGTACACCATTACGGTCACGGGCACCTCTGGCACTCTTACGCAAACAGGAACGATCTCTCTGACAGTGCAGTAGCGCAATTCGACACGGTTCCGTCCTAATCGCGTTCGCGGGAGGGCCGGACCCGCGGATCAGCCCGGTTCCGCCGATCCTCCATGTTATAATCCTTTATTCCCAGTCGCTTAAAGCGCGGAGGACCGTATCGACAAACGTTTTATTCGAACCAACGACCGCATTCGAGCCCGTGAAATTCGCGTGATCGGAGACGAAGGCGAACAGATTGGCGTAATGCCTCCCTTCGAAGCGCTCAAGTTGGCCCGCAGCAAGAACCTGGATCTGGTTGAGATTTCGCCCACCGCGCAGCCTCCCGTGTGCCGCATCATGGACTACGGGAAATATCTCTACCAGCAGGAAAAGAAAGAGCGCGAAGCCAAGAAGCATCAGAAGACGATCACCGTAAAAGAGGTCAAGTTCCGCATCAATGTGGACGACCACGATTACGAGACCAAAAAAAATCACGTGCTCCGCTTTCTCGATGGCGGAGACAAGGTAAAGGCCACGATATTTTTCCGTGGCCGCGAAATGACGCGAACGGGCTTGGGCCGGCAGATACTGGAGCGGCTGATTAAGGACGTGGAAACGCAGAGCATCGTGGAGTTCCGGCCGCGGCAGGAAGGCAACACGCTGCACGCTATCCTGGCCCCGAAGAAAACGGCAGTCGAGCGCGAGAAGGAACGAGAACGAGAAGCCAAGCAAAAGGCGAAGCAGGAGAAGAAGCTGGCGCAGGAGAAAGAAAAGCAGCAACAGGCGCCGGCCGTAGCCGCCGAGGTTCCGAATCCGGTGTCGCAGGCTTAGCGGTTCGCCTGGTTGATTTCAGTAAGGTGGGCGCGCGTCGCGCCAACGATTCCAGAGCAATTGAAAGTAGTGCTTTGAATTTCCAACTGGCGGCTGGCAACTGGCGGCCGGCAGCTGACGAAGAGGACTTATGCCGAAATTGAAATCGCACAAGGGCGCCTCCAAGCGCTTCAAGAAGACGGCCACGGGCAAGGTGAAGCGCGGACATTCCGGTCTGCGCCACATGCTGAGTTCGAAGGCCAAGAAACGCAAACGGCACCTGGGCACGGCCACGCTGGTGAGCGATGGCGACCTCCGCAAAGTAAAGCGGATGATTCCCTATCAATAGATGATTGTCGATTGTGTGATTGAGCGATCGGATTGAAAAATCCAAGTCCCCTTGGGTTCTTCAATCGCTCGGTGACCCGATCACCTAATCTCTCAATCATCCAGGCGCGTGAAGAGGCCAGAGATCGCCGCAAGGCGGGTCATCCTTACCTCCAGCCGCCAGTACTAAGAAAGCAAAAAGGAGAACACCATGCCACGTGTAAAACGCGGAACCAAACGCCGCGCCAAGCGCAAGAAAATATTAGACCGCGCCAGCGGATACTTCCTCACTAAATCGAAACTCTACCGCTCCGCCAAAGAAGCAGTCGAACGCGGCCTCAAGTTCGCATACTCCGGGCGCAAGCAGCGGAAGCGGCAGTACCGTTCGCTTTGGATTGTGCGGATTGGCGCGGCTTCGAAGCTGAACGGGTTGAGTTACAACCAGTTCATCCATGGATTGAAAAAGGCGGGAGTCGAGCTGGACCGCAAGATTCTGGCGGACCTGGCAGTAAAGGACGCTCCCGCGTTTAAGTCTCTCGTGGAGCAGGCCAAGGGCGCGCTGGCGTAGGACGGGCTTCGGCTTTCGGGCTTCGGCTTTCGAATCCGGTTCATTCAGAGAAAATCAAAATCCCCGCCCTGTCTCTCCGAAAAACGGAGAGACGAGGACGGGGCACCCGCATTCCAGTTGGCTGCGACAGAACGTGGCATATAAAGTTCCCAAACTGACGGACTATTCGGCGGCGGCGCTGGAAAAAGCCGCCGCTGAGTGCGTTCGCGTGTGCGCGAGCGAGGCTGCGACGGTTCGCAATGAGGCCGAGCTGAAGGCTTTTCGCGACCGATGGATGGGGCGCAAGAATGGGATGCTGACGCAGATCAATGATTTGTGGTTGAAAGGCGCTCCCAAGGAAGCGAAGCGCGAGACAGGAATTCGCGTGAACGAATTGAAGGCGCGGATTCAGGAGCTGGTGAAGGGTGCGCGGGTCGGGCACGATAATGGAGTGCCTGCGGCGACGGAGCGGGTCGACATTTCTCTTCCTGGAATTCAGCGGCCGATTGGCGCGGAGCATCCTGTTATCAAGACTTCGAACGAGATGGTTCGCGTCTTTCAGAAGCTTGGTTACTCCGTTGCTGATGGCCCTGTCGTCGAGACTGACTACTACAACTTTGAGGCGTTGAATTTTCCGCCGAATCATCCGGCTCGGGATACGCAGGACACTTTATTTATCGCTGGACAGCAGGGGAAAGCGCAGCGGGAGCGGTTGCTGCTGCGGACGCATACCTCTCCGGTGCAGATTCGGACAATGGAGAAGATGCGGCCGCCGATCCGGATTGTGATTCCCGGGACGGTGCATCGTAACGATCCTCAGGATGCGAGCCACTCGCCGATGTTTCATCAGATCGAGGGGCTGGCGGTCGATACCAACATCACATTTGGAGATTTGAAGGGGACGCTTGATCATGCCATGAAGGAATTCTTTGGATCTAGCGTGAAGACGAGTTTCCGTCCGTCGTTTTTTCCGTTCACCGAGCCTAGCGCGGAGATGTATGTATCGTGTTTCATCTGCGGTGGGAGCGGGAAGCGGGGGGCGGAGCCTTGCCGTCCGTGCAAACAGACTGGATGGATTGAGATTCTTGGGTGTGGCATGGTCGATCCCAACGTGTTTGAGTTTGTGAAAGACAACGGGTATGACCCTAGAAAAGTTTCGGGCTTTGCCTTTGGCATGGGCGCCGACCGCATCGCTTTGCTGAAGTATGGGGTGGATGATATTCAGTTGTTCTTCAACGGAGACGTCAGGTTTCTGAAGCAATTCGCTTAGTGATCCGGGACCGTGGTCGGGCAGAGCAACGAGAACATCGTGAAAATCCCTTGATAGGCCGGTCTTGGCAGCAAGTTGCAGGGGTCCTTCGGCGCAAAGGACGCGCCTCAGGATGACAGAGCTTTTTTTGCGCATGAGCCGGCGGGACCCTTCGACTTAGCTCAGGGCAGGCTGGCGGCGCTACGAAAATACGATGAAGATTTCTCCACAGTGGCTGCGCGAGTTTGTTGATCCAGCCGTCGATGACCGGCGACTGGCTGAGGACTTGACTGGCGTTGGGATCGCTGTGGAGGGGATCAGCGGGTCGGGCGCCGACTGTGTGTTTGAGATGGAGATTGGGACGAATCGTCCTGATGCGATGAATCATTATGGCGTCGCGCGGGAGGCGGCGGCCATCTACGATCTGGCGTTGAAGGCGCTTGAGCCGAAGCTGCCCCCAGCGGCTAAAGCCGCAGTCAGTCGGAATTCTCACGGCACGACTGAAGTCGTGCCCTTCCCGATCTCGCCCTTCCCGATCGTCGTCGAAGAGCCGCAACTTTGCCCTCGCTTTTCTGCGCTGGTTATTCGTGGGACTAAAGTCAAACCATCCCCGGCGAAGATTGCACATCGCCTGGCGTTGCTGGATCAGCGCCCGATCAGCAACGCGGTTGACGCGACGAACTACGTTTTGTGGGAGATCGGCAAGCCTACGCATGTGTTTGATATGGATTTGCTGGAAGGTGGAAAGCTCGTCATTCGAAAAGCTAAAGAGGGCGAGAAGTTGAAGACGCTGGACGGCGTGGAGCGCACTCTCAGTTCCGAAGATCTGGTCGTGGCGGATGCGAAGAAGCCGGTCGCGCTTGCCGGAGTGATGGGCGGGTTCGACACCATGATCTCCGACAAGACGCGGAATATTTTGATCGAGTCGGCATGGTGGGATCCGCTGACGGTGCGCAAGAGTTCGCGTCGCCATGGGCTGCACACCGACGCTTCGCATCGCTTCGAGCGGGGAGCGGATTTTGAGTCGACGATTTTGTCGTGCGATCTGGTGGCGGCGCTGATTCTGGAGTCGGGCGGCGGAGAACTGGTTGGCGATGTGATCGATGTGATGTCGAGAAAAATGGATCAGGCGCCGGTGGTGCTGCGGCTTTCTGAGGTGCATCGCATTCTGGGCGGGAATTTGAGTACTGGCGAGATCTTTCGCATCCTGAAGAACCTTGGTTTCACGCTGATCCCCGAAGGGCAAGGCACGGCGGAGTTTCGTGTGCAGATTCCGAGCTGGCGGCTGGATGTGGAGCGCGAGATTGACTTGATTGAAGAAATCGCGCGGCTGCATGGCTACGACAAGTTCGAGAATACTTTGCCGGCTTACAGCGGCGCGGTCGTGGAGTTGCCGCATGCGGCTATGGACGCCACTTTGCGGGCGCGGGCTTTGGCACTGGGATACGACGAAGCAGTGTCACTGACATTTATTTCGCATGCCGACGCGGAGAAGTTTTCATCGGCTGCGGTGCTCGAACTGGAAAATCCGCTTAGCGAAGAAGCATCCGTGATGCGGACTTCGATGGCTCCGGGCATGCTCGACATGCTGGCCTGGAATTTGAATCGCGATTCCGAAAATGTACGGTTGTTCGAGATGGGCCGCGTCTATGAGATGCGATTGGGTGAGCCGGCGCGCTTGTGCCTAGGTGCGACGCTGGCAGCGGTGAAAGGATCGCTGCCTGTGGGTGGGGCGCTCGACGTCAGCAAGGACGAACAGGGTGCCTCGGCCGAGGCATTTCGCTCGTTCAAGGGCGATGTGGAGAATCTGCTTGCCCCTCTGGCTTCGAGTGAAATTACTTTCGACCGCGAGACGGCGGAGTATTTTCATCCCGGACGATCGGCGCGTGCGTTGATGGATGGGGTTGTGGTGGCGCAGTTCGGGCAGATTGCCGAGGGCGCTAAGGCGGAGCGGAAACTGCGGCAGGATGTTTTTCTGGCGGAGATTGATCTGGAGCGGTTGCATGCGATCGGGTTGCGGAAGATTCGGTTCGCACCGCTGGGGAAATATCCGGCGGTGGAGCGGGATTTCTCGTTCGTGTTTGGCGACGACGTGGAGTTTGAGGCGATGTGGCGCGTCGTGATGGCGCTGGGCATTCCCGAGCTGCGTGAATTCACGCCGGTGGAGATTTTTCGCGGTGGGGCGATCGGCGCAGGGAAGTATTCGATCCTTCTGCGCGTGAGATTGCAGTCGGAACAGGGGACTTTGCGCGACGAGCAGGTTGCGGGGTGGTCTTCGCAGATCGTCGCGGCGCTGCAAGCGCTGGGGGGAGTGCAGCGCGTCTAGAGCGCGGGCAGTGGCTTAAATTCCTTGCAAGGTTTGTGTTAGTGCTTACAGTTAAGGGATCCTTCGACTCCACATTTGCTCTCGTTTCACGAGAGCAAATGTTCCGCTCAGGATGACAAATCGTTGTGCTAATCTGCCAGCTATGGCGGATGTAATTTCTTCTATTTCCAATCAAAAGAAGCATTTTCTCAGCGAGAAGGTGTCGCATTTCACCGAGTCGGTGATTCGCGAGATGACGCGGCAGGCGGCGCTTTATGGAGCGGTGAATCTGGCGCAGGGGTTTCCGGATTTTGCGGCTCCGGCGGAGATCAAGCAGGCGGCGCGGGCGGCGATCGATGGCGACGTGAATCAGTATGCGATTACCTGGGGCGCGAAGAATCTGCGCAATGCGATTGCCCGGCAGATGGGCGTCTGGCAAGGCATTACGGTGGACCCGGAAAAAGAGATCACGGTTTGTTGCGGATCGACGGAGGCGATGATCTCGACTTTGCTTGCCGTGTGCAATGCGGGCGATGAGGTGGTGATCTTTGAGCCGTTTTATGAGAACTACGGACCGGATTCGGTGTTGAGTGGAGCGCGGCCTCGGTTTGTGAAGCTCAGGCCGCCTGCGATCGATGGGGGTGAGTGGACTTTTGATGAGAAAGAGTTGCGGGCGGCATTCGACAAGAACACGAAAGCCATCATTCTCAACACACCCAATAACCCAACCGGGAAGGTTTTCACGCGGGTGGAGCTGGAACTGATTCGCGATCTGTGCGTGGAGTTCGATGTGCTCGCGATCACCGATGAGATTTACGAACATATCTTGTATGACGGGACCAAACACATCTCGATGGCATCGCTTGAGGGAATGCGGGAGCGGACGGTGACGATCAACGGAATGTCGAAGACGTACAGCGTGACGGGATGGCGCGTGGGATGGGCGGTGGGGCCGGAGAAGATCACGAATGCGATCCGCAAGGTGCATGACTTCCTGACTGTAGGTGCGCCGGCGCCGCTGCAGGAAGCGGGCGCGGCGGCGCTGAATCTGCCGGCGGAATATTATGCGCGGCTGGCGGAAGGATACCGAGTGCGCAGGGATCACTTGATTCCGGCGCTGGAGGCCGCGGGGTTTCGCTGTTTTCGTCCGCGCGGAGCTTATTACGTGATGACGGATATTTCCGGGTTCGGCTTTGACGATGATGTTTCGTTCGTGGAGTATCTGGTCAAAGATATTGGAGTGGCGGCGGTGCCGGGGTCGAGTTTTTATCGCGATGCGCGGGATGGAGCGCGGCAGGTGCGGTTTGCTTTCTGCAAGAAGTTAGAGACGCTGGACGCGGCGGCAGAGAAGTTGGGGAAGTTGCGGAAGTGACCGACGCCCGTGGTGAGAATTCCTATCTGGCGCGGAAATAGTTGTTAGTAGGAAAGGGGTCCCCTCGGCTTCGCTCGGGGCAGGCTCTTCGACTTCGTATGGGCTTCGCTTGGCGGAGCCCATACTACGCTCAGGATGACAGGGGTCGAGGTAACGTTCGTTGATGTCCTAAGTCTTACTTTGTGATTACGCCGCAGGCTATGCGGTCGCCGGAGTTGCCGGAGGGATCGGTCTTCATGTCATCGGCTTTTGCGTGGATGACGATTGCCGTGCCACCGTTGCTGAAGAGCGAGTGCGAGCCGTCGCCTAGGGTCACGTCGTTATCAACGAGGGTTCCATCGGCTTTGCCGTCTGCGTTGACGGTTAGGTTCAGCATGTCGCCGGCGTGATGGCCTTCGGGATTCTCCAGTCCGTGCTTCTTGCCGTCGGGGTTGAAGTGCGGGCCCGCGGATTTGAAATCGGGGGCATCGCACTTGGCGTTCTGGTGGATGTGGATGCCGTGTTCGCCGGGCGGGAGGTCGTGAAGCCGGAGCTTGAGGCTTACGCCCGATCCCTTCGGCGTCACGGTGATCGAGCCTACGGATTTACCTTGCGCGTCCTTGAGTTCGACTACGGTTTTGGCGGCGCTGGGAAGGGCGGTGAAGGCGAGGACTGTAGTGAGGGCGATCAGGGAGAATCCAAGATGTTTCATGCCGGGATTATAGCGAATCTCCTGCAAAGAGTCTCGCGTCAGCACCTTTGGGCCATGCCTGATCCACAGGGAGGTGGAGTATACTGCGGGAAAGTTTGAAATCTTTTCAAGGGAAAGTGCGATCATGGCGTTGAATGCTGTGGAACGGATGGAGGAGCGGGTTCCGGTGGACGATTTTCAGGTGCTCGAAGATAAGATTTACCGCACCATCGAGATGTATAAAGCGGCGCGACAGGCGCAGACGCAGGCGGAACGCGATGCGCAGCGGGCACGGCAGCAACTGGAGGAGCGTGAGGAACAGTTGGTGGTATTGCGGCGCGAGGCGGTGCAGTTGCGGAAGGAGCGGGAAGAGATTCGCGGGCGTGTGGAGAAGATGCTGGAGCAGATTGAGTCGATCGCGGAGGAGCGGGCGAGTTAGCCGCCTTTGGCTTCGCCAGATGCCAGCTAGATGGATGGATGGCGAGCATGGAACAGATGGACGCTGAAAGCGGATTCCTCGCTACGCTCGGAATGACAAGGGCTGTCGTGGGTTGCAACATTCGCTCGGAATGACAAAGGTCAACGGCTATGGCTACCGCTACTAAGGATTCGACATTGAAGGACGCGCAGGCTGGGGGCGTGCGGGTGGAGATTTTTGACCAGGCGTATAACCTGCGGGGGTCGGATCCGCAATACATTTTGAAGCTGGCGGAGTATGTGGACTCGAAGATGCGGGCGGTGGCTGAGGCTACGAATACCATCGATACTGTGCGGCTGGCCGTGCTGGCGGCGTTGAACATTGCCGATGAGTATCATTTGTTGAAGCGGAATCAGGACAGCGGGGCAACCGACTACCAGAAGCGCGCGCATCTATTAGCAGATGCGCTGGATGAAGTGCTGGACGAGAAGCGTAAGGCAGGATAGGTTGGTTCGGGTTTTTCTGTTCGCGCTGCTGGCAGCCGCCAGCGCTCCGGCTCAAGACACAATCCATACTCAATCGAATGTGGTGATCATTCCTGCGTTGGTGAAAAACGCGAAGGGTGAAGCTGTGTATGGACTGGGGGCGAAGGATTTTGTGGTCGAAGACGATGGAGTGGAACAGGCTGTGCGCCTGGATGAAGCGGCAGAAGGATCGGCGATTTCGCTGGTGATTGCGATTCAGCGCGGCCGGCGGGCTAATTATGAGTTTCCGAGGATTCGTGGGTTGAGCGCGATGGTGGATCCGATCGTGGAAGCAGGGCTGGGAAGGGTGGCCATTGTGGAATTCGACAGCCAGGCGGAATTGATACAGGATTTCAGCGGCAATTCCGACAAGACTACAGAGACCCTCAAGGCGTTGCAGCCCGGCGATGGTGGAGCCGCGATTCTGGATGCGGTGGATTATTCGGTGAAGCTGCTGGAGAAGGCTCCCAGGGAACGGCAGCGAGTTCTGCTGCTGATCAGCGAGACGCGCGACCATGGCAGCCACGAGGCCAAGGTGGACGATGTGGTGGCCGCGATCGGGCAGAGCAATACCGCGGTGTATGCGCTAGCATTTTCGCCGTCGCGGTCGAATGTGCTGGACACGATGCGGGGAAACAATATTGAGGAGATGCATCCGTCGCCGGATTTGCTGGCGCCCTTCATCCTGGCTGCAGAAGCGATGAAGAAGAACGTGCCGCGGACGGTGGCTGCCATGACCGGGGGCGAGTATGAGCTGTTTGCCACGAGGACAAACTTCGAGGCTCGCATGATCGACTTCACCAATCATTTGCACAGCCGCTATCTGTTGAGCATCGAGCCCAAGAATCCCCATGCGGGGTTGCATCAGATTCGGGTGCGGCTGCGGGATCCGGGAGACAGGACAGTACTCGCGAGGAGCAGGTATTGGGTGGCGGCGGAGCCGTAGGCTAGGTGGGTCGGGCCGCATCGGGACCGTCGAGAACTTCCCTCACCTTGGCAACCAGTGCCGCCAACGAAAAGGGCTTGGGTAGGAAGCTGAGTCCCCGATCGAGCACGCCATAGTGAACGATGGCATTGCTGGTGTAGCCGGAGACGTACAGGACTTTGGTGCGCGGGGAAATCTGTTTGACTTGCTCGGCAAGCTGACGGCCGTTCATTCCGGGCATGATCACGTCGGTGACCAGCAGGTGGATATCGCGGTGATTTTCACGGCAAAGGGCAAGACCTTCCTCGGTGCCGGCGGCGGACAATACTTTATAGCCGCAATGAGCCAAGACGGATGATGTGAGTGCGCGCAGCTGCGCGTCGTCCTCGACCAACAGGATGGTTTCAGTTCCGCGCTGGATGCCCGACGGACGCTTCTCCACTCCGATTGCTTCCACGAACTGGTCGACTCGGGGAAGATAAATCTTAAACGTCGTCCCGCGATTGGGCTCGCTGTACACCCAGATGTAGCCACCACTCTGCTTGACAATTCCGTAGACCATGGAGAGCCCGAGACCGGTGCCCTTGCCAACTTCCTTGGTGGTAAAAAAAGGTTCGAAGATATGGGCCTGCGTCTCGGGACTCATGCCGGTTCCGGTATCGCTCACGGCCAGCATGACGTAGCGCCCGGGCCTCAGAGGCTCGTGTTCGCGGGCATAGGAATCGTCGAGTTCCATGTTCTCGGTTTCGAGAGTGAGCTTCCCTCCGTTGGGCATGGCATCGCGCGCATTCAGGGCCAGGTTCATGATGACCTGCTCGATTTGACCGGGATCGGCTTTGACCGCGCCCAGCTCGCGGCCAGGCACGGTGAGAACTTCAATGTCTTCACCGATGAGCCGCCGAAGCAAGGAGTCGAGGTTCAACATGATGTCGTTCAGGTCGATGACGCGCGGCGAGAGTACTTGCTTACGACTGAAGGCCAGCAGCTGGCGGGTGATTCCGGCGGCGCGATCGGCGGCGGATCGGATCTGAGCGGTGGCGTCCTTCAGGCGGCTGACCGCCGGGAGACCGTCGGTGAGAATCTGGCTGTAACCCATTATGACGGTCAACAAGTTGTTGAAGTCGTGAGCCACTCCACCGGCGAGGCGGCCGACAGCTTCCATCTTCTGCGACTGCCGAAGTCTTTCCTCCAGCGCCACACGCTCGGTCACATCCTGAACCAGAGAGGCCACGCCAAGCACCTGTCCTGATTCGTCGACAAGCGGAGTGTTGTACCACTCGCAAGAGATGGTGCGGCCGTCCTTGGTAAGGTTGTCATTCGTGCTCCGCGTCCCGCCTTTTCGAGTAAGCAGCTCGTGCCCGATCCCGTCTACATGTGCCCGCAGGGCGGGCGGCACGAGGAAACTCGCATTCCGCCCAATCGCTTCCTGGCGTGAATATCCGAAGACCCGTTCCGCGGAAGGACTCCATTCGGTTATTCGAAGCTGGGTATCCCATTCAACGACGGCGAGCGGGGTATGCTCGAAGTGAATGCGCAGCTTTTGCTGAGACTGGCGAAAATCCTGTTCCGCGCGTTTGCGGTCGGTAATATCACGGCAAATACCGAGCAGTCCGACGACGTTGCCGTTGGACTCGCGATGCGGCCCCTTCGTCGATAAATAGGTCCGCGCCACACCGGCGGAGATTCCAAGCTCCTCGTAGGTTTGCGTCCTTCCGGATTCGACAACCTTCCGGTCCGCTGCCATAATCTCGCGGCCGGTTTCCGGAGTGAAAAGCTCAGTGTCTTGCTTGCCGATGACTTCTTCCACTCCGCGCCCCAGCAACTGCGCCCCCGCCGAATTGATCATCAAGTAGCGGCCTTGCAAGTCCTTGACGAAGACGGAATCTGTGGTTCCCTCGGTGATGCCTTGCAGAAGCGACAGGTTTTTTTGCAATTCCCGCGAGCTTTGGAGCAACTGGTTCTGCACCACGAACAACCGCCCGCTGGCGGCCACGAAGGAAACCGTCACCAGCACAATCGACCAGAGAAACTGCTCCTGCGCGATGCCCAGCACGAGCGGAAAGACGATGGCGGGGATGAGCAACGGCGAAAACTGCATGAGCAACTGAAAACCGGGGCGGATGGGTTCGCCTGCCTCTGGGACCCCCTCGGCGCCGTCCCAGGTCGCGGCAATCGCAATAAGGAAGCAGTCTGTAAGGGTCCACAGCAGATCGGGCCACGCGCCCGGACGAAAGTTTTCGGTGGCAAACGCGAACAGAGTGACGTTGGAAGTGACGGCGAAGGCGAAAAAGAACGCCGCCATGCGAAGAAAAAATGCCCGCGCGGTGTGAAACCGTGTGAGCAGGCCGCGCAGCAGAAAACTTAGGGCCAGCAGTCCGAAGAAGGCGACGCCGGCGTAAAACACACGTTCAGCCATCGCTTTTTCCGAGATTTGCCACCGCGAGGGGACGTAGAGAGTGGAAAGCTCGAGGGCAAGCACCAGGGTGCAGATTTGCGCAAAGTCGCACAGCCGCAGCCAGCGGAATCCACTGTTGGGGTCCCGAGGACTCAGAAACAGAGTCATCATTGCGGGCACAGCCCAGAAAAACACCAGGATGTCGCTAGGCCAGAATGCTCCGGTGAGATTGTGTTGATAATCGAAGTAGTAGGTGTAGGCGACCTGCCCCAGAGAAACGAGAACAACCGAGAAGCAAACCAGGCGCCATACGCGTTTGCCGAAGGGACCGGAGCGGCGCGACGCATCCCAACTGGCCAGGGCCCCGACAAAGCCGGCGATGGATCCGATCCAGTCGCCCCAGAGCGAGGCTACCGGCGTGCCATACCTCGCTGCTAACATCCCCACGTGTACAACAATTAGAAGCGCCGCCGCAACCATCGCGGACTTGCGAGACGTGGTCATCCCTGTACCTCTGCCCGAGTCTGGCCTTGGCCTAAGGAAAAAGCCTAGACCCGGAGTGTTGCGGAAAGAGTATACATCGGCGGGCGAATTCCAATTGAGTCAGCGGCTTCGCGTACGAACTGCAGGCGCGCCTTTCATTTCCGGTCTTGTCTCGTCTGGGCGAATTCTGGCTCTCGCGAATTGCGGTCTCGCGTTTGGAGGTTGGATTCGCGGACCCGAATTGCAAGCCCTGAGTGTTGCGGCACTGTTACTTTGGTTGCAAGTGCGCTGCCAACTATTTGCGGTTCCCCTATTGCTAATCCAGTGGCAGTTCTCCTAGCATCCAGAGTGAAAGCCGGCCTGCGGGGTTGGTGATGACGGTAACCGATTTTTGAACCAATGCTGAATGAACGGGGACTCGACTCGAACTAAGATCCGGTGTGCGACGCTCCGCCATGCGGAGATGCCTAAAGGGTCTCGGCGGGTTCCCAACGTCTACCTGACGGTTCATTCTCGGCCCGTCACACGGCACAGTGGGTCGGCTTGATTTTTTCCTTGAGAACTGATGTGGGGACGGCCGCCTCGGCCGTCCAGCCGAGCGCAGCGTGGCGCTCCTCTCCCTGCTACACTGATTCAAGTACAGATTCCCGCGCTTCTGCATCTAACTAAACTGTGTATCCACAATTAGTGCATTTCGGGCGGTTCTTCCTGCCGACTTACGGCTTCCTGGTTTCTCTGGGGGTGCTGGTCGGCCTATGGGTCAGCGTGCGCAATTCCGAGCGCCTGGGAATTGACGGCGAGAAGGCCTGGAACCTGGGAATTCTGGTGGTGCTCTGCGGAATTCTGGGCGCGAAAGTGCTCTACATCATCAACGATTGGAGCGTCTATGCGGCGCATCCGGGCGACATTTTCAGCATCGCCACGCTGCAGGCTGGAGGAGTTTTTTCCGGCGGGCTGATTGCGGCATTTCTGGCCGCCTGGTGGTACGTGCGCAAGCATCACCTGCCCGCGCTCTCAACCTGCGACGCCTTCGCTCCGGGGCTCGCGCTGGGGCATGCCATCGGCCGCATCGGATGTTTTGCCGCGGGGTGCTGCTACGGAAAAGAGACGCATCATTTCTGGGGCGTAGTGTTTCGAAATCCGCTGGCGAACCAGATTACCGGGACTCCGCTGAACGTCCCTCTGGAGCCGACGCAGTTGTTCGAGTCGGCGGTCGAACTGGCGAATTTTTTCTTCCTGATGTGGCTGCTGAAGCGCAGGAAGTTCGACGGTCAGGTATTCGGCGCATTCATGTTTATCTATGGCGTGGCGCGGTTCTTTCTGGAATTCATTCGCGACGATCCAGGACGCGGGTCAGTATTTGGCGGGGCGATGACCGGGACGCAGTTGGTCGCGATTGGGTTGGTCTTGGCTGGCGGGGTGATCTGGTGGCTGAGGCCGGGGGCGAAGAATCTGACGGCGCAGGCTGTGGGGGCTACGCGGTGACTCGCGATTCTCAATCGCTAGTCCTCGTAGTCCTCGCAAAAGTAGTCGTACGTGTCTGAGCCTTTTGGATTCTCCCGCAATGCGTCTAACCTCTTCCGCACTTCCGCTGACGGCTGCATCTGTAGATACACTAGGTAGAGATGAATAGCGCGCTGCCTCGCCCGCTCGGCGCCTGGCTTGTAACTCGCTGGGTTAGCATACCCATCAGGCTCCATCTGCGACACGTTCCACCAAGTCGCATACGCGTTGGCCAGCTCCAGCCGGATGCGATCCGACACCTCGGATTGTGGATACACTTTGAGGAACTCTTCACTGTGTTTGATAACCTCTCTAAACTGATCCGGCCCCTCCGCGCATGCACCATGGCTCCAGCCCATTTGGGTCATCATTAGGAAGGCTTCGCGTCCCCATCGGGAGCTCCAGTATTTGGCAGCCAGTTCGTCGAGGTCCACGGGATCTTCGCGCAGAGTCCACGCAGCATCAGGGCTATAGTAGAAATATTCGATGCCAATATTTCTGAACTCTATCATTAAAGAAGTCGGCTGGCGCCAGACCTGAGGATCCGGGCCAGGAAACCCCGCAGGTGTGAGCTGGCTTGGCACAAGCTCATGAACGCAAAAGGCCCTAGCCGGATAAAGAGCAGACGACGCCGGCGTGGCCCTCCACTCCCTAAGGGCGCCGGCAAGAACACTGAGAACATCCTCAGGGTTGCCGCTCTCCATCGCTTTAACAATTAACTGGCCTTGTTCGAAGTTCCCTTCCTGACATGAACGGGCGGCGACGGAAACATCGGCACGGGCCAACGATGGTCCATAGATCGCCCAGCTAGAATGAGAGCATGCAACGAGAACCGCCGTCCACAGCCAAGAGTTTTTCACGATGCCACCTCGCGTAACACCGATCCTATCGAGCTCTACGGCGGCAGGCCAGATTACTTTCGCACAGGCACATGCCGGGCGTTCGAAGTGTGTGCTGGCGGGCAGCGCCGCGAGGTCTAGGTACTGCCACCGCTCGGTCCTTGTGAGAAATTGGGGTTCAACGATATCGTTCTATCAGCCTACAACCATGTCCGTCCCGTTCCCCATTACGGCGCCGATTTCGACCGATGACATCGGGAAGCGCCTCGACCAATTCCTCACGAACAAGCTTCCAACCGTGAGCCGCGCCCAAGTGCAGGGAATGATCGCCGAAGGCAAGGTGCTGGTCAACGATGCTCCGGCGAAGGCTTCGCTGAAGCTGCGCGGCGGGGAGC
>JBAUYE010000341.1:0-10173 GCA_049584615.1 Candidatus Sulfotelmatobacter sp. | reverse complement strand
GTGCCGGGCGGCCCAGCCAGCCGGCCGCGCCTGCGAATCAGCCTACGAGTCGGCCCGGCACTGCGCCAACTCCAGCCGAACGGCCAGCGGCGGCCGCGCCGTCTCAACCGAGTCGTGCACCTGCCGCTCAGCCGAGTCACCCGGCGCCGGCACAACCGAGCGAGCGTCCGGCAATGAATCAGCCGAGTAGTCGTCCGGCGCCGGCGCAGCCCAGCAATCGTCCGGAATCGACCCGGCCGGAAACCACTCAGCCTGCGCCGAACCGGACTCCGCCTGCGCCGACTGCGCGCCCGCAAACTGCTGCGCCGGCCGAGCGCCCGGAGCAGCGGACACCTCCTCCTGCAGCGTCAAAGCCCGCGGCGGCTGCTCCGGCCAAGCCCACAGCTCCTGCTGCGGCGGCGAAGCCTGCGCCGGCGCAAAAGCCGCCAGCGAAGGCGCTGACGCCTGAGGAGAAAAAACAGGAAGAAGAACGGAAGAAGAAGGAACAGCAGCAGAAGCCTCAGGGTGAATAGAGGCTGGGCTGCAAAATGGAAAGCGTACGGGCACCCTGAGTTTTCTCCGGGTGCCTTTTTTGCGTTTATTGCAGCGTGTGTCTCGCAGGTCGGGAACCTGAACCTGGGCTTCCGCTGATGTTGTAGCGTTTGAGTTTCCGATAGAGCGTGGCGCGGCTGATGCCGAGCATGCGTCCGGCGAGAGCCTTGTCGCCTTTGACTTGCTCGAAGACGCGCTGGATGGTGGCGCGTTCGATGTCTTCGAGATCGGTAGTGTGGAGTGGAACTGGGGCAGCGCCTTCTTCGGAACTTGATTCGGCTGAGGCCGCAAGATCGGAAACCAACTCTGGCGCGGATTCCGCCCCCGACCGCGACGCTGGCGAAGTTAATGCTGCGGAACCCATGGCAGCGATGGTCGGCGGTAGATCCGTGAGGTCGATCAGGTTTCCGTTGCCCAGAGCGACGGCGCGCTCCACGCAGTTCTCGAGCTCGCGCACGTTGCCGGGCCAGTCATAATTCATAAGAGCTTTCATGGCGGAGTTGGAAACGTGCAAGTCTGAGCCGGGAGCGTAACGTTCGCAGAACCAGTTCACCAGCATCGGAATGTCGCTGCGGCGCTCGCGCAAGGCGGGAACGTGTACGGTAACGACGTTAAGCCGGAAATATAGATCCTTGCGGAAGGTTCCGGCTTTGTACGCGGCTTCGAGATCGCGGTTGGTGGCGGCGATGACGCGGACGTCCACTTTGACGCGCTGGTTGCTGCCTACGGGGCGCACTTCTTTTTCCTGCAGCACGCGCAACAGCTTGGCCTGCAATTCGAGCGGAAGTTCGCCGATTTCGTCGAGAAAAACCGATCCGGTGTCGGCCGATTGAAACAGTCCCTGCTTGGATTTCAGAGCGCCGGTGAAGGCTCCTTTTTCGTAGCCGAAAAGCTCGCTCTCAATCAATGTGGGCACCAGCGACCCGCAATCGACGGCCACGAAGGGACGGTTGGCGAAAGCTCCGCGGAAATGAATGGCGCGGGCGATCAACTCTTTGCCGGTACCGCTTTCGCCGGAGATAAGCACGGCGGTGCGCGTGTCCTTAAGCCGCGAGGCGACGCGCAGCACTTCCTGAATCTTGGCAGAGGAGCCGACGATGCCGTGTACTGCGGTCTCGGAATCGATGCGCTCGCGCAGGAACTCGTTCTCCTCGACGAGGCGGACTTTTTCGGCCATGCGGCGCAGGAACAGCCGCAGTTCCTCGAGCGGAGAAAACGGCTTGGTGATGTAGTCGTAAGCTCCGAGTTTCATCGCCTGCACCGCGGTTTCGATGGATCCGTGTCCAGTCATGAGCGCAACTTCGCTGCGGGGCAGGAGCTTCTTCACTTTTTCCAAGAACTCGAGGCCTGACATGTGCGGCATGACCATATCGCTGAGAACGACGTGAACCGGCTGTTCCTCGAGCAGGGCCAGAGCGGATTCGCCACTGTCGGCTTCGAGGCAGATGAAGCCCAGCGCCTCGCCAACAGTGATGCAGAGCTTGCGGATGCTCTGCTCATCGTCGACGATCAAGAGACGAACGCGCAGGTCTTCCCTGTTGAGAGCGGTCTTGCCTAAGGGCGGCTTGGGGGGCGTGGGGTTCACCGGGCTTTTCCCATGGTTTTCTCTACCGCTGAGATGAGGTCCTGCACGCGGAAGGGCTTCTCCAGATAAAGAGCGCCAATCTTGCGCAGGGTGGTCACCGTTTCTTCGTTGGCGTAGTCGCCGGTGATGATGACGACCTTGTTCTCCAGATCAGGGCGGTTGGCGGAAATCCAGGTGTGCACCTGAGCGCCATCCACACCGCCGGGCGTGCGCATGTCAGAGACCACGCCAAGAAATTGTCCTTTTACCAAAAGGCGCAGGGCCTCGGCGCCGGATTCGATGCAGACGACATCGTAACCGTTGCGCTCGAGAGTGGCACTCACCAGAGCCATGATGGAAGGCTCGTCTTCGATGAGCAGAACAGGCAAATAAGCTCGTTGAACGGCAGGGGTTGTCATTTTTGTATTACTCCTGCGGCCACACCCAGAGAAGCGGTGTGGGGCGCTGCGGGAAAGCGGACAATGAAGGTGGCTCCCGGCCCGGCGACATTGTTGTGGCAGAGAATCTCACCGGCGTGCTCCTTCACGATGCCATAGCAAATGCTGAGGCCGAGGCCGGTTCCCTTGCCGACCTCCTTGGTGGTGAAGAAGGGATCGAAAATGCGGTCGGGATGGGAAATGCCATAGCCGTTGTCGGTAAAGGACACTTCGACGGCGTCGCCGACTTTGGTGGTCATGATCTCGATGCGGGCGGGCCGGCCGACTTCGTGAACCGCGTCGTAGGCGTTGTTCAGGATGTTGAGGAAAACTTGCTGCAACTGCTGAGCGTCGCCGATGACATCGGGCAGGCCGTCGTCGAGATGTTCGATGATTTCCACGCCGTGGCTGTTGAAATCGTAAGAGCGCAGCTGGATGGTGCGGCGCAGGATCGGGTTGAGCTGCAGGGGATTGCGCTGCGGGGGCATCTGGCGGGCAAAGCTGAGCAGGTTTTGCACGATCTGCTTGGTGCGCTGCGCTTCCTGCAGGATCACGCGAAGGTCCTTTAACGCAGTAGGAGGGAGATCGGGATTCTCCAGCAGCAGATCAGCAAAGCCGAGAATCGCGGTCAGAGGATTATTTACTTCGTGGGCGACGCCGGAGACCAGTTGTCCGACGGCTGCCATTTTCTCGGCGTGAACGAGTTTGCCGCGCAGCTCGGAAGAGTCGGTGATGTCGGTCATAACTACGACGATACTGTTGATCTCGCCCCGCTCGTCGCGCATGGGGCTCAAGTTGACGGAGAACTGGCCGGCCTGGCCATTCCCGCGCATGATCTGCAGTTCTAGATTGTCGACTTGCCCCCCGCGCAGAATGGCTTGCAGCGCATCCGACAGAGGACGCACATAGCCGGGGGCAGCCAGCTCCAATAAGGGGCGTCCCAGAAGCTCGCGTTGCTCGAAGCCAGCCTCATACCAGCGCCGGTTGGCATAGCTGATCAGGCCCGCGGTGTCAGCGACCAGGATGAGGCTCTGGGTGTTGCTGAGAATCTTGCCGGAGAAGTCGCGCTCCCGCTGCAGTTCCGACTGGTAAGTGCGGAGGCCGGTGACATCGAGCATCAGGCCGCGAACCTGCAGCAAGCGGCCCAGATTGTCGTACATGCCGAAGGCATTGATGAGGACGTAGACCGGGGAACCGTCCTTGCGGCGAAGCGTGGCTTCGAAGTTGCGCAGGTGGCCATCTTTCTCCATAGCCTCGGCGTGGAGTTGGCGCTGCTCGGGAGAAAAGTAAACTTGAGTGGGGATATCCACCTGCAGAAGTTCTTCCCGGCTGGAATAGCCGAGCATCGCTACCAGGGCGTCGTTGACTTCGACGAAACGACCTTCCGGAGTGCTGAAGAACAGTCCTTCCTGGATGTTGTCGAACAATTCGCGGTAACGGCGCTCGGCCTCGCGGCGGTCTGTGATGTCTTTGAGCACATGAATGGTTTGCGTACTTTCTCCGGAAGCGCCGTGTACCCGGGACGTGGAAACCAGATAAGTGCGGTCCAGAGCGGGATGAACGAACTCGTCGCTGTCTTCGCCCATGGAGCGGCAGAAAGGACAGGAATAGAGGGTGGCTTCGTTGGTCAGAGTCAGCAGGGCGCGCATGTTGACCCCGATCAGTTCGCTGGGAGCAACTCCGATCATGGCTGCCAGCGAGCGGTTTACCCGGAGAACCTTGTCGGTTTCGTCGTGCACCACGATGAAGTCGGTGATGGCATCAAAGATTTCCAGCCAATGGCGGTTGGCCTGTTCGATGCGAGTGAACAAGCGGGCATTTTCCAGAACCCTGGCGGCGTGACCAGCAATAGCTTCGAGCAGGTCGCGGTCTTCGGCCGTGAGTGGACGGGCACGTCCCGAGAGGCAGAGCACGCCGGTGAGATTTCCATCGGAGCTGGGAAGACGCACCACCACGCAATCACTCCAGCCTAAACTCGAGGCCAGGTCGGAACCGAGCAATTCGGCGGCGGAGCCGGAGACGATCGCCTCTGTTCTCTTTTTGACCAACTCGGAGAGCGCAAGCGCGAATCTTTGCTGCACCGCGTGATCTTCAGTTCGCGCATCTGAGGTGCGGGAATCTGGGGTACGGGCATCCGGGGCCGAGCCCACCGTCTGGGCCAGGGGATGCGTCGCGACCGTCTGGAATCGTCCGTCGTGCAACAGCGCAACCGCACCCGCGCTGCCTGCCGCGAATTCCACAGCGCTCTCGAGAAACTTG
Source organism: Candidatus Sulfotelmatobacter sp. (assembly GCA_049584615.1). Taxonomy (GTDB): domain Bacteria; phylum Acidobacteriota; class Terriglobia; order Terriglobales; family Acidobacteriaceae; genus Sulfotelmatobacter. Next base: position 5,382 of record JBAUYE010000341.1, on the reverse strand, counting down.
TGGGCACAATCCGGCAGACGCAGCAGACCATCGATCTCCCGCGCCAGTTTCGTGAGCGCCTGGGAGCGCCGTCGATGTTGCTCGGCCAGGTGCAGGTTGTGCGCCACTTCGAGGACCACCGCAACCTGGGCGGCCAGGGCGCGGGCGCGACGAATATCCTGCTGCGAGACGCCGGTGCCGTCCAGCCGGTCGAGCACGCCGAACATGCCGAGCACACTGCCGTCGGCGCCTAACAGCGGGACGGCCAGCAACTGCTTCGCCTGGTGTTGAGCGATAATCTCCGAATTCACACCAGCCATTTGCCTGAGATCGTCAGACCAAAAGACTTCCCTGGCCCGCAGTGCCCGAGTGGCGACGCCCTCGGGAAACACGGTATCCACACGCTGCGGCTCACCCCGATCGACCGCATAGCGAATGTGGAATTGCCCGTCTTCGAGCAGGGCAATAAAGCATCGGCCGAAACCGAGAAAGTCGGTGGCGCGCACCACAAAAGCCTGCAGAAAATGTTCGAGGTCACCGCTCGAACTGAGTTCGGAAGAGATTTCGAGCAGCTGGTGCAGTTCATGCGCCTGGCCTTGCGCCGTAGCGCAAAGTTCGGCGTGCGCAACGGCAACCGCGCCAAAGCCGGCGATGGCCGTGACCAGCGACTTCTCCTCGGCGGTGAAGCTTCCGTCCTGTCGGGGATAGATGAGGATCGCGCCCTGGGTGCGGGAAGTGCGGAAGGGCGCGGCAATCAGCATTCCCGGGGAGACCATGCTGCCGAGCGAGTGTTGATCGCTGCTTACGGAAACTGTGATGGCTTCACCGGCAGAAACCGCGCGTTGCGCCAGATCGGCGGCAAAACGAATGGTCTGGCGGTCGTGCCCGGCCCGGAAAGAATTGGCCAGTTGAGGAGTTTCGGCGGACACGGCACGGAGTTCGAAAGGACCATCGCGGCGCAGAAGAACCGACACCAGACGAGTGCGCAGGAGCAGGCGAAGACGATCTGCCAGGGCCTCGATGACTGCAGCGACGTCGGGAGTTCCGTGCAAAGCATTGGCGACCTCGGCCAGAATTTCGGCCTTGCGGTGCTCCTCGCGAGAGGCTTCGCCGAGCCGGGTTGCCTCCAGCAAGCTGCCCAGTTGCCCGGCCAGGATAGTGGCTTTGGCGGCCAGGTCTTCATTAAAGAATCCTTCATCGGAATCATGCAGAAAGGTCGCTGCGCCGATGACTTCATCGAAGACCACCAGGGGAGCGGCCATCAGGGATCGCGGTTCGAACTGGCGCAGCACAGGGACGGTCGAGCTCACTTGCATCTGGTTTACAAAGATTGTCCGGCGGCTGCGCACGGCTTCGGCGGTGATGGCGCTCTGTTGGAGCAGCAGACGGATGCCAATGAAGCGCTCGGCCAGCTTTCCATCGGCCTGTTCGCCGACGAGTTCGTCGCCGGAGTGGCGGCGCCAGAAATAAACCCCGCTGACCTGGAAGAACTCGCGGCAGGCGCGGCAGAACAGGTGGATCAGAGAACTCGGGTCGGCGCGCTCCGCGGCCTTGGCGGCAATTCTCAGGAGGAGCTTCTGAAAAGCCTCGTCCGAGTTGGATAGGGCGTGCGCTTCCCCCGACGGCGTCGAATTGCCTTCGGTCATCTTCAGAAAGTCACCGCTGGCCAGCGCAGGATTTTCATGATTCTCACAAGTGATTGAATCTAATGGAAAACTATCCGCCATCTCATTTTGAGTCAAGGGAAATGGGTGGGCGGGTGCCTTAGTGTGAAATCCCGAGAAAAACTGGGGGGAGGGGATCTCACTGTGAGAATTGATTGTATCCAAAGCCGAAGATGAGACAAGGCTAATTGTGAGACACGATCAAGAACGGGGTCCACCAGTTGCATTAAGTCTTGGTTTTTCAGACATATCCGCAGGGTTACCTTGGTTTTCTCAAAAACCGAGGCGTGGCCCCGCCATTGCTCCGATGGGATCACCACGACTATTGCCAGGGAGGAACTGTGTCTTTTCGTAGGGGAGGGGTGCTGTTCGCCGCAATCGCGATAGCGGCCGGAGCGGGATTGGCAGGGCTCCGAGCCCAGGATGCGTCAAGCGACATGGTACGCCGGGCCAAGGTCAAAGTAGCGCCCGTGTATCCCGACCTGGCGCGGAAGATGAATATCACCGGCACGGTGAAGATTCAGGTGGTGGTGGCACCGAACGGCACGGTGAAGGACGCCAAGGTATTGGGCGGACATCCGGTGCTGGCCGGCGCCGCCCTGGACGCAGTCAGGAAGTGGCGCTTTGAGCCCGCGCCGGTAGAGAGCTCGGGCGTGGTGGAACTCAAGTTCGAACCGCATCAGTAGGCAAACAGTAAACAGGCGGCCGGGGGAAAACGGCATGACGATCGGCAAAAAGCTGTACAAGAATTTCGGAATCATCCTCAGCTTGGTGGTAGTGCTGTTCATCGTGAACCTGGTGGCGGTGCTCAGAGAGCATGCCGCGAAGGACGCGGCCAAGGTGTCGCTCGACCTGGCCGGCGCTACGAACGACGTGCGCTCTCAGATGATGCAGAACGGCCTTTACCTGAGCAACTACCTGCTCAGTGGCGATACCCGGGAAGTGGAGCGGATGAGCGAAGGCCTGCGCACGCTCAACGAAAAACTGCAGCTGGGCTTGTCGCTGGCCAACTCCGAACAGGAACGCACGGCGCTGAGCAAGGTGGGGCAACTGGAGCAGGCCTGGGGCAAGGAGTTTGCTCAACCTCTGATCGACAAGCGCAAGGACGTCGACTCCGGCAACGCCACCGTCGCCGAACTGCAGATTTACTATCTCCAGAAAGATGCATCGTCGTGGGTGAAAAATTTGACCGATGCGCTCGACGTGGCCGACGAGGAAAACCGCAAACTGGTCGAACTCCGCGCCGCATCGGATAAGACGGCCAGTACGCTGACCATTTTGTTCTCCTCCATAACCCTGGTGGTCGCACTGGTGGTGGGAATTTGGGTCGCCATCACCACGGCCAAATCGATCACCGAACCGCTGACCAACCTGATGCAGGTCTCGCGGCAGATCGGCGATACCGGCGATCTGGAGCACAACATCGACGTCACCCGCGAGGATGAGATCGGAGAGCTGGCCCGCACCTTCGCCAAGATGGTCACCTATCTCAAAGAGATGGCGGGCGTTTCGGAATCGATCGCCGGGGGAGATTTAACAGTTCAGGTAAAGCCACGCTCTCCGCACGACACTCTGGGCAACGCCTTCGCGAAGATGGTGGAAGGGCTGGCACGGCTGGTGCGCAGCGTGCGCGACGCTTCCTCACAAGTGGCCAGCGCCAGCGGACAGGTAGCCAACGCCTCCGATGATTCCGCCAAGATCGGGTTGCAGGCTTCCTCCGCCATCGATGAGGTCACCAGCACCATGCACGAGATGAGCGTCAACGTGCAGAATATGGTGAAGAGCACGCAGGTACAGGCTTCGAGCGTGAGCGAAACCTCGGCTTCCATCGACCAGATGGTGGCTTCCATCCAGCGCGTGGCCGATACAGCCAAGGTGCTGCTCGACATTTCGAACCGCTCGCGCGAAGAGGTGCACAGCGGCATCGCCACCATGGAAAAGGCCACCGACGGCCTGAACCGCATCAACACCACCATCACCAGCTCGGGCGAAATCATCGGAGCCCTGGGACAGCGCGCCGATGACATCGGAAAAATCATCGAAGTTATCGATGATCTCGCGGAACAGACCAACCTTCTGGCGCTGAACGCCGCCATCGAAGCGGCGCGTGCCGGCGAGCACGGACTGGGCTTCGCCGTGGTTGCCGATGAAGTCCGCAAGCTGGCGGAAAAGTCAGCGCAATCCACCAAGGAAATTTCCGAACTGATTCAAAGCATTCAGAAGGAAGCGCGCAAGGCCGTCGAAAACATGGATCGCTCCACCGGAATCGTCAACGAAGGCCTGGACCTCGGCGGCGAGCTGAACGCGGCGCTGCGCAAGATCTCGAACGTGGTCACGGAAGTTTACAAGTTCGCCCAGGAAATCGGAGCGGCCACCAACGAACAATCGCATGGCTCGTCGCAGATTGCGCGGGCAACCACGCGGCTGAACGAAATTACCCACGAAATCAATTCGGCCGTGGAAGAACAGGCCTCCGGAGCGCAAGCCGTGGTGAAAGCCATGGAGCGGATGCGCGAACTGGTGCAGCAGTCGACCTCAGGCTCGACCGAGCTGGCGGCTTCGGCGGAGCAGATGTCGAAGATGTCGCGCGGGCTGCTCGAGTTCATGGACCGCTTCGCGCTGGAAGAGGCGGCGGGCGCACGCCAGGCAGCGGACGAGAAAGAACGGAATGCCCGCAAGGCTGCGGCAGCTTCCCGTTACTAGAACTGGCGACAAACTACTCAACCATGAGCCGTGAACTCCATATCGTGGGCTTCCAGGTCGGGCGCGAGACGTATGGCGTGCCCATCACTTCGCTGCACGAAATCGTGCGCGTGCCGGAGATCACCGCGGTGCCCGACGCACCCGATTATCTCGAGGGCGTGATCAACCTCCGGGGCAAGATTGTTTCGGTGATGGACTTGCGCAAGCGCTTTGGCGACAAGCACGCCACGCTGAAGAAGCAGAACCGGATTCTAGTGGTCGAGCATTCCGGCAAGCTGGCCGGATTGATTGTGGACTCGGCCTCGGAAGTATTGAAGATTGCCAGCACCGACGTTGAACCCCCGCCTGCCGTGTTCCAGGAAGGCGGACTGAACTGCGTCACGGGATTAGGCAAGGTTCGAGGCCGCCTCGTCGTTTTGCTGGATATGACCAAACTTCTGGCTCCAGCCAGTCTGATGCAAGAGAGCGGCAGCACGGAAGGCAAGTCGGCGAAGCCGGAGGCGCGCGGAGCGGCGGCGCGCTGATGTTTCGCCGCAGCAGGCTTCGTTGGGGCGAGCCTGCCGGATAGAGAAGGAATGAAACTCGGGTACGAGGAACGAGAGAACGCATGAGTACATTCGGAGCGGCACCTGCTCCTGTTTTGACGGACGCGGAACTGCGGCTGCTGCAGGCGCTGGTGTATCAGGAGTGCGGCATGCACTTCGACGAGCGCCGCACCCATTTTCTGCAGGATCGTCTGCTGCGCCGGCTGAAGGAATGCCGCATCGATTCCTTCTACGCCTATTACCGACTGCTGATCAGCCAGGAAGGCAAGGCGGAGCTGGCCAAGCTGGTCGAGAACCTGACGGTGAACGAGACCAGCTTCTTCCGGCACAAAGCGCAGTTGGATCTGTTCCAGAAAACGGTGTTGGAGGAAATGCTGAAGCGGAAGCAGGCGCACCGCGAGTATTCGATTCGGGTATGGAGCGCGGGCTGCTCCACCGGGCAGGAAGCCTATAAGCTGGGCATGATGGCGGCCGACTCGCTGGCTTACTAC
>JBAUYE010000340.1:0-4079 GCA_049584615.1 Candidatus Sulfotelmatobacter sp. | reverse complement strand
CGTCCATAATGGGGATCGGCAGCAGGTTAAAGATGCCGAGGTTGAGGCTGATCCCGGCTGTCAACTCCATGAGCGGCGTCCAGCCCTTTTGCTGCGCCGCGTAGCCCGCGTCCTGCGCGATACCGATAGGGCCGGAAACGGCTTTGAGCGATACCTTCCCCTGCACAATCTTTTTGGCCAGCTCCAGTATCAGCAACGAGTATTTCTTGTTCTGCTCCAGCGAACGGCTCAACGCCTGGCTAAACGGCAATGTCGTGACCTTGGTTTCGCTTCGGGCAACGAAGCCCAGCCGATATCTCTGCTCCTTCGGGTCTTCGGTTTTCCCGAGCACGGGCTTCAGGCCCGCAAGGCTCAGAGTCTGGCCGTCGCGCTTCACCGTAAGATCGACCGGGGTTTCCTTGCTTTGCTGGAGGCGTTCAATCATGGCTTCGATGGAAACCAGCGGCTTCCCATCCAGGGCAACAATTCTGTCATCTTCCTTCAGTCCGCCTTTGGCAGCAGGCGAGTTGGGCTCGATCTGGCCGACGATGACCGGATCTTCCGGGAACCATCCCGCGGAACCCACTTCCGAAGTAGTCACCGGCTGGGGCACAATGGTTTTCTCGAAGGTCTGATCTCCCCGCTGAATCGTGACCGTCAGCGGCTGATTGGGACTGAGCCACACCCGGGGCTGGAGCTGTTCCCAGGTTGGATTCTCAATGCCATCGACCTTTACGATCCGGTCACCAGGCTGCAAGCCGGCGCGATCGGCAGGTGAGTCGTGCTTTACTCCCTCGATGACCGCCGGCTTGTCCAGAAATACCGGATATTCGTAATGCACCATGTAAACCGCGGTGAGCAGGAAGATGGCCAGCAGAATATTCATCGCGGGACCGGCAATCGCGATCAGGAAGCGATGCCAGCGCGGGTGAGACATGAACTCGCCCGGATCCCCGGTGCGCTCGTCCATCGGATTTTCACCGCTCATCTTTACATAGCCGCCCAGGGGGATGGCGTTGATGCGATAGTCGGTATCGCCTTTACGGAAGCCCACCAGCCGCTTGCCGAATCCAATGGCGAACTGCTCCACCCGGACCCCGAGCAACTTGGCCACGGCATAGTGGCCGAACTCGTGGATCAGAATCATGAAGCCCAGAACCACGGCCACAGCGGCGATAGAGATAAGAATGTCAGACATATAAGAAGTACGGAACAGCTCTCCTGTTAAATTAGCTACTAAACCACAGATGCCGGCCGCGAGTGCGAGGTTCGCCGGCTTGTCTCCAAAACTCGCTGTTGAGCATATCGGCGGGCTTCGGCATCGGCTTCAAGCACTTTCGCGATCGACTCCAGCGTCCCAGAATTAGATGCAGAAACTGCGTCTTCGATGATCCTGGGAATTTCATTAAATGGAATACTGCCCTCAAGAAACGCAGCGACCGCAACTTCATCAGCCGCATTGAGCGCGACCGTTTTGGCCCCGCCCGCCTCGGCCGCTTCGTAGGCTATACGAAGACAAGGAAATTTACTCATGTCGGGAGGGCAGAAGTCCAGATGACGCAAGTTACCGACGGGGAAGCGCAGATCGGACTGAATTCGCTCAGGGTATGTTAGAGCGTACAAAATCGGCAGCCGCATGTCGGTCACCGAAACCTGAGCCAGTATGCTGCCGTCAATGAACTCAACCATGGAATGTATCGTCGACTGCGGATGCACCAGCACCTCCACCTTCGCCGGCGGCAGGTGAAACAATCGGCAAGCCTCAATCACTTCGAAGCCTTTGTTCATCAAGGTCGCCGAGTCTATGGTGATGCGCTTACCCATTTTCCAGGTGGGATGATTGAGCGCCTGCTCCACCGTGATCGAGCTGAACTGCGAACGGGGAGTATTCAGAAACGGGCCACCGGAAGCCGTCAACCAGATGCGTTCCACTTCCTCTATGCGGCCGCCCCGCAGGCATTGGTGAACCGCGTTGTGCTCACTGTCGATCGGCAGCAGCGGCTTGCCCTGGCGACGCGCCTCCGCCGTGATCAATTCTCCAGCTGCGACCAGGCATTCCTTGTTGGCCACGCCGACAATCTTCCCTGCCTTTACCGCCTCGTAGGTGGCTTCCAGCCCGGCCACGCCCACAATGGCGCTCACCACGAAGTCGGCCTCAGGATGGGTCGCGACCCTCACCGTGCCGGCCGCTCCGTAAACCACCTCGATTTCGCTAAGACCCGCTTGCTTCAGACGCGCGCGCAGGGCATCGGCATCAGATTCTGCCGCGATCGAAAGCACGCGCGGCCGCCAGCGCCGAGCCTGCTCAAACGCTGCTTCCAGGTTAGCGCCAGCGGCCAACGCGACGATCTGAAAGCGCTCCGGATAGCTCTCAGCCACGCTCAGTGTGCTGCGGCCGATTGACCCGGTAGATCCAAGGATGGCGATGCGTTTCATACTCAGTAGATTCTTCGACGAACCAATCCCTTATTTTACGCGCTACCAGGGGCGGGTGGGTGGGAAGAGTGCTGCCGCGTAGAACCATAGTACTGGCGCAGCAAACAGCAGGGCATCGATGCGGTCGAGCATTCCGCCGTGGCCCGGAAGAATCGCGCCTGAGTCCTTCACTCCGGCTCCGCGCTTGATCAGAGACTCCACCAGGTCGCCAAGCTGCGCCGCGATGTTAAGCACAACCGTCAACAGAATAATTGGCAAGAGCTCCGGCTTCTCCAGCCCGAACAGCCCGTCGCGACGTTGGATCAGTCCTATGTGCAGCAGCAACGAACTGATCTGAAGAGCATGACTGAAGAGCAAAGTTCCCACCAGCAGGCTTGCCGCCAACGAGGCCGCAGCGCCCTCCCAGGTTTTCTTCGGGCTGATGCGCGGCGCCATCAAGTGCCGTCCCAGGGAGCGGCCCACGAAGTAGGCGAAAATGTCCCCCGCCCAGACCACCAGAAGCAGATAGAGTATCCAGAACGCTCCCGCCCATTGCTGGCGAAGCTGCACCAACATGGCCATCGGCAGAGCGATGTAAGCAAACGCGAACGCCGAGGCCGCGGCCGCCGGATACGCGCCGCTCATCTGCGCCCGCCGCGTCGCGATGGTCAGGAACAGAAAGGGAGCGAGCGCAGCGGCAAATCCCAACCCAAGGACGAATTTCAGCGTCGAGACTTGCGGCGTCTCGCCGATCGCGCTCGCCGCCAGCAGCAGAAAGAAAATTCCTACGAAAATGTAGGTCGGCAGGCGAAGCGGCACCACACCATAGGATTCGGTCAGCTTGAGGAATTCGTGGACCGTGGCCAGCGCCACAGCCCCGGCCACTATCGCCACCACGGGTACCGGCGCGCGCAGCACCAGGAACAGAACAATGGGAATCAGGACGACCGCGGTCGCGATGCGCTTTAGCATGCTGGCAGGTTACTTGGTGATCCTCGCCGCTTCGGCATGCGGATGCGAATCCCCGTGATTCAACCCGCCATAGCGCCGTTCCCGCTTCTGATACTCGGCAATCGCTTCCAGCAGATGCACGCCGCGGAAATCTGGCCACAAAGTTGGCGTCACATAGATTTCAGCATAGGCGAGCTGCCAGAGCAGAAAGTTGCTGAGCCGCATCTCACCTGAAGTGCGCACCACCAAGTCCGGATCCGGCAGGTGCCGCGTATAAAGATGTTCGCCCACCGCGTCTTCGTCGATCCGCAAATGCTCGAGCCCGCCGTTCTGCGAAGCCGCATTTACCATGGAGCGGAACGCGTCCACCAGTTCGCTGCGCGCGCTATAGTTCAGTGCCAGCGTAAGCACCGTCCCTGTATTATGCGCCGTACTCTGGCGCGCCCAGGCCATGCGCTCCTGCACATCCTCCGGCAATTCGTGCTGGCGCCCAATATATTCCAGGCGGATATTGTTCTCGTTCAGCGTGGGCACTTCCGCCTTGAGGTAACGGCTCAGCAGCCGCATCAGGAAGTCGACTTCGCTCTTCGGCCGCTTCTTCCAGTTCTCTTCCGAGAAGGCGTAAAGCGTGAGTGCATGAATGCCAACGCGCGCCGCCGTCTCCACCGTCGAGCGCACCGCCGCCACTCCGGCACGGTGCCCGGCCACGCGCGGCATGTGGCGCCGCTTCGCCC
>JBAUYE010000339.1:0-5683 GCA_049584615.1 Candidatus Sulfotelmatobacter sp. | reverse complement strand
TGATGCGCACCTGTCTCGCGTCGGGCTTGGGAATCTCGCGCTCGACGATCTCGAAATCCGCGCCAGGCTTGGGAACTTGCGCGACCTTCATCTGCGCCGCCTTCATGGGTACCACCGTCGCTCTGCTCGTTGCCATGGGTCCTCCTATGACTCACTCGCTTATTGATGAGCGCATTTGCGATTTCGCTTCAGTCTTAGGGTGCGTATTGGGTGAAGACAAAGTCGCGAGCTTTGATGGGCTCGTGGCAGGGGAAGCAGGTTTTGAGCAGCGCCTCGCCCGCGGGTTTGCCGTCTTTGAATTGAGCGAACCCCCAGCCGCCGGTCGAGGCGTATTTTCTTGAGTCCTTCACCATGAACTGAAGGTTCGTGGCGGCCCCGGCCACGAAAGACTGGTCACGGCCGAAGACTTTATTGTTTTCCTCGGACGGAACATAACTCCAGGCCAGCCGGGCAATGATTGTGCCGTCTGGGAACGGCAGCTTCCCCTCCCGGTAGGCCTTGATCGCTACATCGTTGCCGAGAAGGGCCCGCAGATCGTTGAGGTTGCCTGCCTCGTGGGCCACTGAGATCAACCTCCAGTCGCGGTATCCGGGTGGAATTTTGATCCCGAAGACGGGAGCGCCTTCTTCATCGGCGTGTCCAGATGCGGGAGCGCGGAAGAAGACCATGCCGGCCAAGGTTGCAACTGCAACCAGCAAGAAAGTGATTCTCTTCATAGTGGTTCCTCCTACATGGTCGAAGCAGAGCGCAGATCAGCCATTATCTGCAGCAATCCGAAATCTTTTCGAGACTCATGGTGGATTCTTTCCCTTTCACTAGGGATGCCGATTGCATCGTTTGCGATTGAAGCCACCACACCAGATCAGAAGCGTGGAGGCGAAGCAATTAGACGATGGTATCAGCGACACTTTCGTATCGGCTCCGCCTTACGACCACGGCAGCCCATTCACCGCGTCGTGCCGGAGGACGTTGTTGCGGCGATCGAAGGAAGCATGTCGTAAAGCGGCTGCACCGGCTTCACCTCCGCATTCTCGCCGGCCACCGATATCGCCATGATGCGGATCTTGTCATTCTCCGGCAGCTTGATGGTCTTTGTGCCGGCCGGCAGGTCGATCGAATAGGCGAACAGATAGGAGTAAGCATAAGGAACATTTTCGCCCGCCGCGTTGTGATGGTGCGAGCAGTACCAGGCCAGGTCGGCGCGCTTGATATAGCCCGGCTTGATGCCGGTCATCTCGCCGTAATCGTCATTGGATGTGTCCTTCGAGCTCCACTTCCGGTCATCCCACTGGCCGACGAATCCGCCCCAGTTCTGGATGTTCAACTCGACTTTCCTCTTCCCGACTTCGAATGCCGCCTTCTGATCGCCGTCCGCCGAGGCCGCCAGAACATACACGCGGTTATATCGGCCTTCCGGCAGATCGATGGTCTGCCCCTTCGCCACAACTGCGTTAGGAGAGCCCGTCTTCGCCGCGGCCAGACGAAACTGCACATCGTTGAATGTGATTTGTTCGGGCAGCATTTCAGCCGGGAGGGCGTTGCCTATGCCGTCAAATCCGCCCACTGAGGGCATCCCATCATTGCTGGCAGTTGCCAGGTCATAATGCAAGGCAACCGGCGCCGAACGAACGCTCGCAACTTTGGTTCGGGCCGCAGCGAGCTTAAAGGCAAAGGTACGTGGCTGGTACGCTGAAAACGAAGTGACTAGAGCTCCATCGAAGACGGGCGTGCTTGCGACCGGCTGCTCTTGCCCATTCACTTCCCTTGCGGAAATGATCGCGGTGTTGAAAGATATTTTGACATCACGCTGGGGCTTGCCATCGAGTTCAAGCAGGCGCACCACGATCTCATCGCTCTGCTCCGCTTTCTTTAGCGCCAAGACTCGAATCCGCGGGTTGCTGACCTTCAACAAGGAAAACTCTTTACCTAGAACTCCAGCGTGCTTCGAAGCTTGAAACGCAATCAGCGGAGCATTCAGCCGCTGGGCTTGCCAGTCAGTCTGGCTCTCTCGCCAGCCAGCGGCGTGCCCGGCGATTCCGTAAACGAATTCGTGATGCCCAATATCCTGCGTGCCCTGGTCGGCGTAAACGCCGCGCGTGCCGGGAGTTCGAATGAGGGTCAGCCGGATCGTGTGGTCATTCGGCTTGTCCGATCCGTTCTTGCAATCGGTCAGGATGGTGGCGCCGAACTCACCTTTCATGTCGGTCAGGTCGATCCACTGGTGCGATGGCACTTCGAATTTCTTAGGTTGGGCAGTGGGCCGCTCGATTGTGCCGATATCCCAGTTATAGGTGGCCATCTGATTCGAGGCAGCGAGAGGAAATGTCGCTCTCACATTCGATTCTTTGGTGTTCCAGTCGATTACGTTTGCAAACTCCACGCGTCGGCCAGCGTCCCCTGCCGAAAGCCGAATGGTTTGCACGAAACGCGAGCCCGCGGTTTCGCGCGAGACCTCGACAGCTATGCGCGCCGGGCCGCTTTCCACGACTCGAATACTCGACGGACCGCTAACGTACGCCGTTGGCAACGCCTGCTCCTGGTCCCAGTCCATGTTCCAGGCTGGCCAGTGCTCAGGGTTGTCATAGGAAATGGCAAGACGCGCGGGAGCAGCCAGTAATTCCCGGTGGATCGACTTATCGAAAATACTGGCTACGTCCCCATCGGCATTTAACTTCACTCGGTAATACTGGTTCTCGAGAGAATTCTCCGAAACCTTCATTCGATATCGGTCGGGCGCACCTGTCCCGGGCAGCACATCGTAAACCGCGTAGCCGACAGACGGCGCCTTGGCGACGAAAATAACTTTCCCGTTCGAGATCTGCGACGCAACTTCATCGTTGTCCGGACCAATGACATGCACCTCTTTCGGCATACCTTCCGGAAAGCTGACACTCGCTTCCACCAAATCCTCGCGCACGATATTCAACGGATTGAAGACGATTACCGGCACACCTTTCGTATCAGTGTTCAGCGCCGCGGCGACGGCTTCGGTAGCATTATCGAGCACGCCGGCGAACTGATTCATCGCAATTACGTCATCGTTCCAGGCGAACTCGTATGCTTTGGGGGTAGCCGTGCCGGCGGCAATGTCGTGAAAGTGCGCGCCCATGGCCAGCGTCCAGGCATCATTCAAGCGTCCGAGCGGATAGGGACGCGCTCCCAGCCACTCGGCCGTAATCGAAGCCTTCTCCGCAGCATCGGCCAGCAATTCTTCTTTCCGAATCCAACGCTTTTGATAAGCCTGGGAAGTGAGTGAGCCGGCCGAATGATTGGTCAGTTCCATTTCGCCGGTGTAGCGTGGCAGTCCGGCGGCTTCGGCTGTGGTGATGTCGAGGAACATCTGCTCCGCATTCGCCGAGATCACATGAACCGGCCCGTCGCCAACCTTCACCGGCGGCGCATCGCTCTGTTCCTCGTCAGACCCGGGGCCATTCTGTGGCAGGCTGGCCGTGCCGCGCGTGACGATCGCTTCCAGACGTGCCACATCTTTTTCCCGCGGAGCGCCGCCGATGTCACCGGTTCCGTAATAGTGGTAATCGGTGAACACACCGCTGACTTTTCCATTCAGTTCGACGCGCCCCGCCCAGTCGCGCTGATGTAGCGCCTGTGCCCGGTCTTGATCGACCCGGGTAAACGCATTCAGTTCGTCTCGCAGGCGGACGGATTCTTCAATGTCTTTAGTATCGGAAGCGTGCCCGCTGCCCTGCTCTTGGTCGAGTTTGGCGCGCACCGCCTGCAGTTTCTTTTGTACGTCCTGGAGCGCTGCATCGTTCGGTAGCGGAGGCAACGGCTTGCTGAGATCGGTTTCGATGCCGCCGTCATAGGAGCCCGGATTCAGCCCAGCCAGCACGCTCTCGCCATCCGGTCCCACCCACTCGCCTACGTTAAAAGGCGTGCCTTCCGGAGTCTTCTCCAACGATTCCGGACCTCCGCGTGGAGCGGAAGATCCCCACACCAACTTCTGCGTTGAGAATCCCTTCACCCCGGAGTGCGCCAGAATGGTCGGCAGCGACGCGGGAAATCCAAAGCAATCCGGCAGCATGTATTCCGCGCTGGCTTTGCCAAGTTCTTTACGAAACCAGTTGTTGCCGTAGAGAATTTGCCGGATGATCGCCTCAGCGCTTGGCGCATTCACGTCACCTTCCTCCATGGAGGAGCCCGCCGGAAACCATCTCCCTTCGTCCACGTACTTCTTCAGCCGAGCGTAATCGGCGGGGAAATATTCCTTCATGAAACGGTAACGATTGGCCCCGCTGAAATTGAAGATGTAATGAGGATATTTATCAATGAGGGTGAAATTATCCTCCATGGTCTTGCGAATATATTCGTTGATGACCTGGGGATATTCCCAGCGCCACTCCGTATCGAGGTGGGCATAGCCGACCACATAAAGCGTTGGCTGCCTGCTCAAGTCAGGTTTCTCGGTGGTCTGCGCATACACGGTAACGCTTAGAAGCAGCATTACCAGGGAGATAAGCAGTCCGGTGCAGAGCTTTCGTATCATTGGATTGCCGTCCGACGAAACTCTATCAGGCAGCAGCAAGAAATCCAAAATAATGGTCTTTCAACGAGAGCTTTCAACGAGAGCCAAATCTCGCGATCCAGTTCGAACTCCCAAACATGCTGGTTCGTGACACGTTCCCATTTTGGGCGATTGCAATCATTTAAGAGCAAGATTGACCAGTTCTTACGTCCGCAACGTTGAATAATACTGGTGTGGAAGTTGCGAAGCTCACGGTGCGGCACATATTGTCCGTCCGCTGCCCCATGTGCCGGGCTAAACCGAAAGAGCCCTGCACTCTCAGCACGGGACATCCGTCTGCCAAGACCCATCTCGCCCGCGGCCTGGCTGCCGCCAAAGTCCCAGCGCCTGCGAACTTCGGCCAGGCAGCTCTGCTATTCCTGAAATCAATTACTGGTCGCGGCTTTCGCGCGCTTTTCCACCAGAAGTAAAAAGGCGCGCCTCGAGAGTGAGCACTTCGAAGGGCTCGAGTGTGAAGACGTGCTCCTCGCCGGCTTTTAACCACACCGGCGCCGTTCCTCGGTCCTGTTTCCACGGGCTGCTCGCGACAAAGCGACGCGGCGCTCCGGGCGGCAGTTCAAGCGCCCGCTCTACGTCGACCGCAATGCTTTGGCGCTGGTCGCTCGGGTTGCGCAGCGTGAGAATGCCCTTTGCCCTTGACCAAGCTGCCCAGCCGTAAACTTCAAGCTTGCCTGGGTCGCCGCCGACCCAGTGTGTGTCTCTGAGTGTTGCCGCGTTGTGCCGCGACCAGTTGGCAGCTTCCGCCAGCACATCCCAATTGTTCTTTGAAAGCAGGGTGTGCGAAATATACATCTCCTGCAACTGCGTTCCCGTCCCAAAGTAGTCGTGGACTTCATTGGTGAAGTCATTTCCCGGATCGCTATCGAGGTGCTCGGCCTGCCGCGCATAAACCAGCCCATGCAGCATCAGGGAATTCAGGGGAAACAGCGGCCCTGCCTGCACAATATTCTGATAAGTCTGCCAATCGCGGTAAGTGATCCATTTCTCTCGCCAACTCCCCACTCCCGCAAAGCTGTGGTCATCTCCCGCGCGCCAGATCGAATCGGCGTACCGCAGCCAGAACGGCGAGGGATAGGTTCCGGTCGTCAGATTCACATAAAGGTCCGGCTTCTTCGCCCGCCAGTCCCGAATCAAACTGAT
>JBAUYE010000338.1:0-2915 GCA_049584615.1 Candidatus Sulfotelmatobacter sp. | reverse complement strand
GCTCAAAGGCGCGCTCTTCACCGTCACCTACGACGAAATGGTCATCGTCAAAGACATAGAAATGTTCAGCCTCTGCGAACACCACCTGCTCCCATTCTTCGGCAAAGTCCACGTAGCCTACATTCCTAACGGGAAGGTGATCGGGCTCAGCAAGGTGCCGCGCCTGATCGAACTCTTCTCCCGCCGCCTCCAGATTCAGGAGCGTCTCACCACCCAGATCGCCGAGACCATTCAAAAGGTAATCGAGCCGCAAGGCGTAGGCGTAGTCGTCGAAGCCCGCCATCTCTGCATGATGATGCGCGGCGTAGAAAAGCAGCACTCCGCCGCCGTAACCTCGTCGATGCTAGGCTGCTTCCGCAACGAAGAAGAAACGCGCTCCGAATTCCTGTCCCTAATTCGCCAGCGCCCCAACGGCATGTAGCGTCGGTTTTCCAGCTGACTCAAGACGTGCGCGCGTGGGGACAGCCGCCCTCGGCTGTCCTCGGGCCGAAGGCCGGATTCTTTCGTCGACGCCAACTTAGGTTTTTGTCTTGAACCGCCAGGAATCACTGGTAAGCATACGGATACCTCCGCGACCGCTCCGGAAACAGCTTGATCATCAGCGCCCCGGAAATAAATCCGCCGACGTGCGCCCAGAAAGCCACGCCCCCAATGTTCTGACCCTGAAAGGCGAGCAAGGTAGCCGTCCCGCTCAGAAATTGCAGCGCGAACCAGTATCCTAAGATGATCCACGCCGGAACCCACAGAACAAACACAAAAAACCAGGTCAGCACGCGCGCCTTTGGATACAACACAAAATAAGCACCCAGTACCCCCGCAATCGCCCCGCTGGCTCCCACTGTGGGCACGCTCGAGTGCAGACTCACGGCGACTTGCGTAGACATCGCAATCAATCCCGCGAGAAGGTAAAACACCAGGTACTTGAAGTGTCCGAGATAATCTTCCACGTTGTCGCCGAAAATAAAGAGAAACCACATGTTCCCAATGACGTGCATCCACGACCCATGCAGAAACATCGACGTGAAGAAGGGAAGCACAACCGCAGGCAGAGGGTACCGTGGCGAGCCCTCAAGAAACAGCGCCCAGTGCGACGGCACCACCCCGAACTGCCGGATGAGCAGCTCCAGGCTTCGCTGATCCAGGGTGAACTCAAAGAAAAAAATCAGCAGGTTCAGCCCAATCAAAAAGCTGTTCACCCACGGAGTGCTGTACCGAGGCTGGTCGTCGCGAAGGGGAAGCATAAGAATTTAGTGATTGAGCCATCGAGCCATTGAGCCATTGAAAACCTGCGGCGTGCGGCACGATATTACTCAATTTACCCGATCTGTTAGTTTAGTGATTGAGTTAATCGAGCAGTGGCGCCGTGAAAGCGCGAACCGTGCACCCGCGGACGATTGTTCAATGGCCCAATCGCCAAGTCGCCCAATCGCTCAATCTCCCCATGAATGGCGTCATCATCATCGACAAGCCCGCCGCCTGGACCTCTCACGACGTGGTCAACCGCATGCGCCGCATTCTGCAACAGCGCTCCGTCGGCCACCTCGGCACTCTCGACCCACTAGCCACCGGCGTCCTACCCCTCGTCACGGGCGGCTTAACCCGCCTGGCGCAGTTCTACACTACATCCGAGAAAACCTACGAAGGCGTGATCCGCTTCGGCTTCGCCACCAACACCTACGACGCCGATGGCGAGCCCCTAGGCGAAGCACACTCCACCGCTCCCAGCCTGGTTAATCCGAGTTTGGAGCATCTCCAGAAACTAGCCGCGGGATTTAAAGGCATAATCGACCAAGTCCCGCCACCGTTCTCCGCCAAAAAGATCCACGGTGTCCCGGCTTACAAATTGGCGAGGAAACAAAAAGAGGTAATTCTGAAGCCGGTTCAGGTCGAAATCAAGGAATTCGACATCCTCGCCGTTGAAGGCGCCCGCGCCCGCTTCCGCGCCCGCGTGGCCTCGGGCACCTACATGCGTTCGGTAGCCCACGAAATGGGCCAACTCCAAGGCTCAGGCGCTCATCTCGAATCCCTTCGCCGCACCGCCGTAGCCGAATTCGACCTCACCCAGGCCCACACCTTAGAAGAAATCGAAGCCAAAATGAAGGGCGGACAAATAAAGGAGGGGAAAGCAGAGGAAAAACTAATTAGCTCTTGTCATTCCGAAGCGGCGTCAGCCGCAGAGGAATCTGCTGTTTCCCGCCACGAAGGCATAGCCGCCCTGTTCGTCCACCCCCGCCAACTCCTGCCGCAGCTACCCTCCGTCACCGCCGACGAACCCACCGCCGCCCGCATCCGAACCGGCCGCACCGTCAACCTTCCCGACGTCTCCCGCGCCCGCCAGGTAAAAGTCTTCCAAGGCCAAAGCGACCTGATCGCCATAGCCACCCGCATAGCGGGCACCCTCTTCCACCCCAAAATCGTATTTTCGGAGCAATAGCCCTACGCCAAACCAAAAGATCCAGTCGACGAGCATCTGTACTCCCAGTTGGTTGCCCATCCACTCGTTCGGGCTCTGCGGAACTAACCTCGCGGCTAGGACACCCGGCGTTGGAATACGAAGGTTGCAATCCCACAACTGCAAGGGCGAGCCTGAATATCGCAGCCTTCTTCATACATAGATCATGCAGCAGAGATCCAATGTCCGATAACAGGTATTATGTTAACCGCCCGCCGCCCCGCGTCCAGAGCCCATTCTGACCGTTTGAGCGGGAGGAGCCATGCGGCTGCCGCCTAGCTCCCGCTTGACACCGCTGATACAAGCGCTGGATGCCACAACTCCAGCCGCTCGTCTATCGCATTCTCTCCCGGTTGTCCGAAGCTCAAGCCGAAGAACCCGATCCCTGGTTGCGCGACGATCTGAAAATCGCGTGCCTGATCGTGGCCCATGCCGCTCGCGGCGATGCCGTCCTGTGTACTCC
>JBAUYE010000337.1:0-3577 GCA_049584615.1 Candidatus Sulfotelmatobacter sp. | reverse complement strand
CTAGTGGCCTGTCGCAGAGAGTTCGTTACTGCGGATGCGGCGGGTAGCGTCGGAATACTTCCACCGAATCGGTCGGGCATTTGCCGAGTAGGCGTTGATATATCGGCGAAGTTTTCTCGCCAGGTCGGAGACGGAAGAGAAGACGCCGCGTGCAATGACGTCACGCTCAATTTTGGCAAACCAGAGTTCAACCTGGTTGAGCCATGAGGAATATGTTGGGGTGAAGTGAAAGCATACGCGCGGATTCTGCTCCAGAAACTCCCTCACGTGGGTGGTTTTGTGAGCCGAGAGATTGTCGAGGATGATATGGATCTTCTGTCGAGACGGGCACAACGCAACGACCTCCTTGAGAAAGGCTATGAAGTCTTGACTGGTGTGGCGCGCGGCGGTCTTTCCATGAACACGACCGGTGGCGGTATCCAGCGCCGCATACAAAGAGAGCGTTCCGTGCCGGTAGTATTCAAACCCATGGCGTTCGACGCGGCCGGGGGAAAGCGGCAGAACCGGGTCGAGCCGATCCAGTGCCTGAATCGCCGTCTTCTCATCAACACAGAACACGGCGGCATGCTGAGGAGGGTTCAGATACAGTCCGATAATGTCGGCGGCTTTGGTCTCGAAGTCCGGATCATCGCTTGCCATATACCGATCCAGCCGATGCGGCTTCAGCCCAGCTTCTTTCCAGACGCGATGGACGGCATCCTTGCTGACGCCCAGCTCCGCGGCGAGCTTGCGGCAACTCCACTGAGTGGAACCATCCCTCGGCTGTCTGCGCGTAGCAGACAAAATCCGGGCTCGCAGCTTCGGGCTCAGCACCGAGGGTGGCTGTCCCGGATGGCTGGTATCCAGTCCGTCCAGCCCCGAAGCAAGAAAACGCTGCTTCCATCGGATGATGGTCGGCGCCGTAGTTGCCAGTCTTTGCTTGATCGCGCTGAACGACGCTCCTTCAGCCAGCATCAGAATCAGCCTGGCTCGGAATACATATCCCGCAGGCAGGGATCGGGACTGAGCAATGCGACTCAATTCCAGTTGCTGCTCTCCGTTAAGGACCAACGAATCAATGGACATACTCGCTTAGATGTGAGCCGAGTCAGTAATGTTTACTCTGCGACAGTCCACTAGTGTTGCGCGCCCTTTTGCTGCATGCCCGGATACCAGGAGCGCACGGCGAGAATGCGGGATTTGACGTTGGCGGCGCTGTAGTAGCCGACGGTGCAGTTGAGGCGGAAGAAATAGGCATCCCCGGCTTTGGCGGGATGCTTTCCTGCGATTCCGTCCATTCCTCCGCCTGCGACCATGATCCCGTGGCCGCTCAAAACCAGGTAAATTTCCTCTTCGCGCTCATGATGATGGGGAAAGTTGGTGCCGCCGGGCGCGATCTCCATGAGAAAAAGGCTGGTCAGAACACGGCCGGCTGCGAGGCGGTCACGCTTGCTATCGACATCCCCCATCAGCAAACGGTAGAGTGCCGAAGAAGGGTGCCCACTCACAGGTTGAGTGGGCACATCCTCAATGTTGGCCTTTAAGGGGCGTGACGGCGGTTCGGTCTTCTCAAATCCCCGGGTGTGAAAACCCATAACCACCACCGTCAGCGGCGAGCCAGCCCTGTTGCTTAAGGTGTGCGGCACCGTGGACGGAAGATAGAGATAGTCTTCCTTGGCAAGGGACACAACCTCGTCTCCATATTTCACGGATCCCTTCCCATCGAGGACAACGTACACCTGGTCTTCCTCCGGATATTGAACCTCTGTGCAGCCGCCGTTGGGGTCAACCACCGCCTCGCCATAACGAGCGACACCGACAACCACGGAAGTATCCGCGTCTCCCTGGCCAAATAAAGGCTTGTAGTGACAGGCCGGCGTGGTGAGATCGGAATGTTGCTCCTTCACTGTGGAAGTATCCCGATAGAGGAAGGTCGGATCGATTTTGCGTTCGTCAGCGTGCAGCAAAGGCGCGCAGAAAATCCCTGCGAGGAAAGCGATGAATACCCCGGCAGGCCGTTTGCTTAGGTCCATGAAGTTGTTGCCTCTCCCCCAATCTGCGAGCGGTGGCGCTAAGGCCGGCCGCTCGCGGATGCCAGGGAACTATTTGTAAGTGGCGCTGCTGCGGACCAGTTCATCGTGGTGGCCGGCCATGTTCACCATGGAATCAAATGCCGCTCCGTCGAGGGGCTTGGATCTTATGGTCTCCCGCAGCGCGGCGTTGACTTTGTCCAGGCCATCCGCGCCGGCAGCAAGATACACAATCACAAATGTGCCGGGCGGTGCGGTGTGAACCGCTTGTGTATCCACTTCGTACTCGTGCAGCGTGCCATCGGCTAACAGTTTTTCCAGCACCGGTACGATCAGGTGCTTGCTGAGAGTATCCACCGCGTCGTCCGGCGCGTCGGGTTTTAGAGTGTAGAACGCTGTATAGGTGTATCCATCCTTCCACGATCCTGGATGCCAATTGTAATAGCGGCTGACATAAATGTTATCCGCATGGTCGCTGGCGCTGGACAAAACGGGAGAAACAGCATTACCGGATTTTTCGAACTGGTCCAACTGGTTGAGCACCCCAGCCATGGACATGGCCGACCACCAGTCATCGTGTGTTGGGCCATCCGACTGGTGAACCGCCACCACATCGTTGCCGTATCCCACGATTGTGCCGTCGGCAATGCCTTTGTCCAGGAGCTTCTGGTCGGAAGCGTTTGCCTTCTCCATATCGGCCCACCCCGCCCGGGGAATGGTCCACGACGCAACGTACGTATACAGTGGGGGTTTTTCCTTAACCTCAGACATCTGCGCGGCTGCCGGCCCCGCGCAAACGGCGGACATCCCGATTGCACACAGGCCTGCGAAAACTTTCCATACTTCCCTGTTCATGATCATCCTCCGGAATTTAGCCAGAACTTACGTTGCCGTATTCCTGGGCGATGGCAGTGTACAGGAACCTGCTGCTGAGAGACAGAATTTGTACCAACGCCGGCGAAATGCAATGAAACAGTCCGGTAATGGGATTGCCGTCTCCGTCTGTCGGCCGTCTGTTTCCCGTCTAGGGAAACGCTCCCGTTTTCTTCAGGTAATTGTAACTATCAGTGTTTCCAGATTTCTTGATCATGGCCTGCACCTCATCCGCGGACAGGTGTTTGCCGAGCGGCTGGCTGCTATCCGCAATCGCATATGCGGTGACGGCAAGGACTGCGGCGCCCTGGGCCAGGTCTTTCTCCACCACCGAATCGAAGGTGTCGGAAGCTTTGTGGTGCAGAGTGAAGTACTTGTCTGTGTCGTTCCAGAGCACCAGCGAGGGAACGCCGAGGACATCGAGGGCGGCATGATCGGTCTCGAAGATGAACGCGGTGTTGGAGGAAGTGTCGTCAGCGCCCAATCCACGGAGTAGCGGCTTGAGCGAATCGACAGCTGCCTTCTCATCGTCGCGCCCCATCAGGTACCAGCCTTTGGCCGGCTGGGCTCCCGTGTCGCTAATCAGGATGGCGTCTATCTTCGGGACTTCTGCCAGGTGCTGCCGCGCGTACGCAGTCGAACCGAGCAGGCCTTCTTCTTCTCCGCCGAAGAGGATGAAACGCACGGTACGGCGT
>JBAUYE010000336.1:0-10343 GCA_049584615.1 Candidatus Sulfotelmatobacter sp. | reverse complement strand
GTGCAAGCTATTCGCAAAGCGGTGATCGAGGCCAAGATCGCGCTCTCATCGCAGTCGTCGGCAAAGCTCGATATTGAACTGCCCGGCGGAAAGCGCTATCTGCGCGAGATCACACGCGAGCAGTTCGAACAACTGATTCAGCCGATCATCGACCGCACCGTTGGGCCCTGTAAGCAAGCTCTGAAAGATGCGGGCCTCAGGCCCGAACAGATTGACGAGGTTGTGCTCGTAGGGGGGTCGACGCGCATCCCCAAAGTTCGCGCTCTGGTGAAAGAACTTTTCCACCGCGCGCCGCATACCGATCTGAATCCCGATGAGGTCGTCGCGCTAGGAGCGGCGGTGCAAGCCAATATTCTCGGCGGAGGCTCCGAAGCCACTGAAAACATACTTCTGCTCGACGTCACGCCTCTGTCGCTCGGCATCGAAGTCGCAGGCGGCGTCACCGACAAAATCATTTTGCGCAACTCGACCATCCCCGCATCGGCCACGCAGTTCTACACTACACAAGTGGATGGTCAGGCCAACGTCGCCATTCATGTTTTGCAAGGTGAGCGCGAACTGGCCAAAGATTGCCGCTCACTCGCGCGTTTCGATTTGAAAGGCATCCCGCCGATGGCCGCCGGCATGGCGCGTATCGAAGTGAAATTCCTCATCGACGCCAACGGCATCCTGCACGTCTCCGCGCGCGAGCAGCGCAGCGGCAAAGAGGCTGAAATTCAAGTTCAACCCAGCTACGGCCTGACCGACGAGCAAGTCGAGAGCATGATCCTCGACTCTTTCGACAGCGCCGAAGAAGATTTCCGCCAACGCCAGGTCATCGAAGCACGCAACGAGGCCGATACCATCCTGGCAGCTCTCGAAAAAGGCAAGAAGAGCCCGGCTTGGGGCCACTTAACCACGGACGAGAAGAAAAAGATTGCGAAGATGGAGAAGTCGCTGATCGCTGTAAAGGCCGAAGACGATTACCAGGCCATCCGCAAAGCCATCGACGCGCTCAACCAGGGTACGACGCGCCTGGCTGAACTAATGATGGACAGCGCCGTCTCCACCGCGCTAAAAGGCAAAACCATGGACGAGGCAGACATGGGCGAAGGCCCCACAGCCCCGCATCCCATGGCCAAAGCAGAGTTCGAGTAATTGTCATCCTGAGCGGAGTAAGGCTTCGCGAAAGCGAAGTCTTACGGAGTCGAAGGATCCCTGCAGTCGCATACATTTCGCAGGGAAGGTAGTTGGTGGGCGTAGAGATCCTTCGGCTTCGTTCATTTCGCGCGTTGCGCGAAATGAACTGCGCTCAGGATGACAGGAAAGATAAATTGAGGTAGTCATGTCAGACGAAAAATCACAATCCGCCGGCACAGCCACCGAAGAAGCTCCCGGCGAAAATACGATTGGCGAGAATACTGTGCAGCTCACGTTCCTGCCCGAAGGCAAGACAGTCCAGTTCGAGCACGGCAAGCTGCCCTACGAAGATCATGGTAAAGAAGAGTCGATCCTCGACGTCGCACTCAACTTCGGAGTCCCGCTCGACCACGCCTGCGGCGGCAACTGCGCCTGCACCACTTGTCATGTCTGGATCAAAGAAGGCGCCGAAAATCTTTCTCCCATGGATGACGACGAAGCCGACCGCCTGGACATGGCCGCCGACTTGCAGTTAAACTCGCGTCTCGGCTGCCAGGTGCAGATCACGAAGCCGGGTAAAGTAGTCGTCGAGATCCCAACCTGGAACCGCAATTACATTTCGGAAGAGCATCACTAAAGTCGGGCTTCAAGCTTCAGCCATAGGGCTTCGGCTTTTCACGAGATACTTTCCGAAACCCGAGGCCCGAAGCCCGCACTAAAGGAACTCCCTATGCCCAAACCTCTAACCTGGGACGACGCCGAAGACATCGGCATCCTGCTCAGCGAAGTACATCCCAACCTCGATCCCCTCACCGTCCGCTTCACCGACCTGCATCGCTACGTCACAGAACTGCCCGACTTCAAGGGCGACCCCGGAGCTTCCAACGAAGGCAAGCTCGAAGCCATCCAGATGGCGTGGCACGAAGAATTCCAGGATCGAACGCAAGGGTAAGCCAAAGAAAAGGATTAGCAAATAAAGGCAAGGATTAGAACAAGATAGCGGGTCTACGCCGCCAAGATTTTACAATTCCGTGACAATTAAACCTTAGTCGCAGCCCTAGCATGGAGGTGAAACAGTTGTGGCAAGGGCTCCCAAATGTTCGTCCCTGGCCATCAACTTCTCTCTCCGTCCAACTGCAAAGGGCACGGCTCTCACCGTGCCCTCTTTTTTCTGCAAAAACTCTAACTCTTCCCTGAACTCTCCTACCCCACCGTCGCCGGGACCGGCTCTTCCACGCTGGCTTCCCGCAGAAACTTCGCCGCTTCCTCCGGCGGCGTCGGATTAATGTAGAAGCCCGTGCCCCACTCAAAACCCGCCGTCTTGGTCAGCTTCGGCATGAACTCGATGTGCCAGTGATAGTGATCGTTGGTCGGATCCTGCGCCGGCGAAGTGTGAATCACCAGATTGTACGGCGGATTATCCAGCACCCGGTCCGCCTTGATCAGCAAGGTTTTCAACGCCTTCGCCAGATTCTCAAACATCGACGACGACGAATTCTCAAACGCCGACTCATGCTGCTTCGGCAGAATCCATGTCTCAAACGGAAACCGCGGCGCATAAGGCGCAATGGTCAGAAAGTTTTCGTTCTCCGCCACCACCCGGCTCCCATTCTCCGTTTCCTGCCGGATGATGTCGCAAAACACGCACCGTTCCTTATATAAATAATATTGCTTTGCGCCTTCCAGTTCTTGGGTTACGTTGATGGGAAGGATTGGCAGGGCGATTAGTTGGGAGTGGGCGTGTTCGAGCGACGCTCCGGCTGCTTCGCCGTGGTTCTTGAAGAGCAGGATGTATTTGAAGCGGCGGTCTTTTTTCAGATCGAGGATGCGGTCGCGAAATGTCCACAGCACGTCTTCGATTCGCTTCGGAGGCAGCGTGGCGAGGCTTGCGTTGTGGTCGGGCGTCTCGATGATTACTTCGTGGGCCCCGATTCCATTCATGCGGTCGAACATGCCCTCGGCCTGCCGGCTCAGCGTGCCTTCAATCCCCAGCGCCGGAAACTTGTTTGGCACCACCCGCACTGTCCAGCCCGGCGTATCGCGCTGCGAAGCGGGTCCGCCATTCGATGCCGGACGGTAAGCCTGAATCTCCGGCGGCGTCTTGCCTTCGTTCCCATAGCAGAAGGGGCAGAACCCGCCCTTCAGCTTCACGTTCTCCCGGGCGAAGTCGGTGGGGCGCTTCGCGCGGTCTGTCGAAATAATCACCCAGCGGCCAACAATAGGATCTTTTCTAAGCTCAGGCACTCATGAACCCCTTTTATTAGGATAGACGAATCTTCTATTCTAAGCCGTCAGGGAGGAATTACGAAACACTTCTATCTGCGGCTGGCTGGCCCTTGAATCTACATAGTATACGCTGACCACATCGAATCTCCACTGGCAAGACGGTGGAAATCGCCGAAGGTAATCACGCACCACGGCCGCCACCAGCCGCCTCTTGTGCCGGTCCACAGCCGCTTCGCCGGGCTTCACATCGCGCGTGGTTCGCGTCTTAACTTCCACGAAGCAAAGAACATCGTGGTCCCAGCCGATCAGGTCAATCTCTCCCCTGCTGCGCGGCGAGCGGAAGTTCCGCGCCACCATGGTGTAGCCCAGCATGCGCAGATGAAAGTAAGCCGCCTCTTCGCCGCGCCGCCCGGTACGATGATGCGCCGCAATCTTTTCCGCTGGCAGAGTGTGGTCGGCAAGCCAGTCGAGGAAGCGAAGCGCGGCCTGCGTAGCCTGCGCTGAAAAAACAGATCCAGTAAACATAAAGAGATCCCCAAGCTAACTGTAACGGGCTGACTCCACCTTGGCTGTGATCTCTTAACAATTATCGGGACGAATACGCCCGTTCCTCCCAAACCGGGAATTGTCGAGAATCTTGTCAATAGGCTAGAACTACACGATCGGGTCTAACTTGCTCAAAGCAGCGGAGATATATTTCCCGGAAACGTGACACAATCACCTATTTCAAATTGATATACTGGATATATAGAATAAAAATTCAGAAAACGAGGCGCGGCCCATGGGCCGCGCCTTTTCTTTTGCCGCGCAATCTCGACCCCGAAACGGCTCCAGGAGCAGCATGCCCAAGTTTAGGACCTTTAAAGAACGCGGCGAATGGGTGGAAGCCCAGTTCATAGCCGAAGCCCTTGGCCGCGGTTTCACGGTCCTAAAGCCGTGGGGAGATTCGCAGCCGTTCGATGTCGCCATCAATTTTGGCAACCGCATCGTGCGAGTCCAGGTGAAATCGACAAGCTGTCTCGCAGGCACAGGATACCGATGCGAGTTTGAACGAAGCAGTCGCAGCTCGCCCTACACACTGAAGCAAGTCGATTTCTTCGCGGTGTGCGTCATCCCCAGGAACGCGTGGTACCTGATTCCGGCGTGGGCGCTGGTGAATGGAGATCAATTGAAGAAAGTATCGATGCTCTATCCCCTGCAGCGGACGAATGCAAATCGCTACCACTACGAGTGCTACCGCGAAGCCTGGCGCCTGCTGCGCCCGAAACCGGAGAAAAAGAAGCCCCGAAGCCCATAAGGGATTGGCGCCAAAAAACGTCATGATTTTAGAGACTTACAGCGGAACCCTGAACTCCAAAATTTCAACCTGAACCTGAGTAATCCACAGGAAATAGGGGTAAACTATTGACAACGCAAGATTAAGGGTTATGGTTCGTAACCAAACGGTTTGTAGAAGCCGAAGAAAAAGAGAAAGGCAGTAGATCCCATGGCCGACAGAAAACAGTTCCTCGGAGACATTAAGGTCAATCCAGAGTTGAAGAAGGTACTGGAGACCTCGCGCGGCAAACAGGTAACGGAAGATGAGTTGCAGGAACAGCGAATCAGTTTTGCCTTCGGCAACGCGCCGGCTAGCGCCGAAAACATCACGAAGGAGAGCGTTCGCCAAACCTCGAAAAGGGTGCGACTACTCATATAAACCAAATAACCGTGACCTGCCGTAAAAGGCAGGCCACGAGCAAGAATAATGTCTGTCCGCGAAAAAGACGATCCCGTTCTGTTTCAGCGCATTCAGGAGCAGAATCTATTACGCCAGTACGACCTTCTCTCAAATTGTGTCGAAATTGGGCTCAAGAAAGGGATTGAAGCATTTGACAAATACGCCCTGTGGGCCCTGAATTACGCCGCGGTTTCCAATATCGCGCAATTTGGCGGTCGTTTTCGCGAGGAACCTGTCTATGTGGGTGACCACATCCCGCCCCATTTTAAGGAAGTCCCACACCTGATGGACCAGTTTTTCTCCTTCATCCACGAAAGCTGGACACTGGATGGAATTGGAGACCACCCAACATGGCTTGCCGGTTACGCACTTTGGCGGCTGAACTGGATACATCCGTTCGTCGAAGGTAATGGTCGTACTGCGCGGGCCGCCTGCTACTACCTGATCAGTCTAAAGCAGAACAAAATACTCACCGGGAAGAAGATTGTTCCGGAACGTATTCGAGAGGATCGCAAGCCTTACTACGCAGCATTGCGAGCAGCCGACCGCGCCTGGGACGAGGGGCATCTCGATCTTTCGATCATGGCCGACTACCTAGAACGGCTTCTCTACGGCCAACTCACCGAAGAATAACTCAAACTGAGACACCACCTTTTTCTGAGCAGCCGGAACTGGCCACGGCTCCCACCCCTTCGCAAAGAGCGTGAAAGGACGGACCACCCCCAGAACGCTAATTCGGGTCGAGCTCTACGCAGCCGTTGCCGGTTTGTAGCGAGCACTTATAATGCGCCAAACCTCGTCAAAGCTCTTGCGCACGGCCTGGTTCCGGCTCGCCGGTAGATTTTTCTCGCGCAGGAGATCGTAGATTGCCTGATGCACTGAAAACGCGCCCGTCAGGTGGCGCGAGCGGAAGCCCAGCAACTCGGCCCAGCTGAAAGCGTTCCCGGCGACGTAGGGCAGGATTTCCTCCAATTCGTTAACCGACATCATGGTAATGGGCTGGACAGAAATTGTTCCCCCCAACTCCCTCTGGAAAAGTTCGTTTGAGTAGCTCGTGAAAAAGAAGCTCTCAACCGCTGGCTCGTCGCTGATGCAAACTGGAAAGATGCGGATCGGCTTCATCGCGGTTCGGATCCGGCCCTCCTCGATCGCCATGCATGAGGCTGCGAGCTGCGCCAGCGCCTTCGGTTTTCCTCTCTCATTTCGGACGAACTTGCGAGCAAAGTCGGTGATGAAATCGGCTTTATTGCCGCCACGCTTTGCGCCCTCTGTCAGCAGCGACGACTTGATCTCGAAAACGACCACGTCCTGTCCGAAATCCAGTAGTGCGTCAACCTGCCCGTTGTCATACGTCAGGTCCGCAGTGAGAATACGCGAGAACGGCGGATAGAACTGTTTCAGCAACTCCACCGCATAGAGCTCAAAGAGGCGCCCCCAGAGCTCGCGGAAAGCGTCGCGCTGTGCGGACGGCAAGCCGTTGAAGATACTCCAGTACACACCTGCGGTTAGCAACTCCGCCAGGAATTCCAAGTCGAGGATCAGCACGCGGTTGGAATCGATCTTCATCAGCGGGTATCGCCGGAATGTATTTAGGCCGTCGCTCAGGAAGGAGCGCCCCGCCAGCTCCTCGTCAAAAATCGCGCGACCGGGCAGCCCGTCCCCGCTGCCGGTTTTGCGGAGCACCGACGCCGCAAGCGCACGGTCATCGACCAGCTTCCTCAGAATTTCTTCCGGGAAGCCCACCCCTGCAAAGACGCGCCGTACGTCGAAGACGGCAAGCTCGGCGTTCTTCAGGGAACGCCCGTAGGCAAACAGGCCGAACACGGCGGCGACAAAGTCGTTCAACGCCAGGCTGCCTACTCGCATGCCTGTGGTGCCCATGCCCAACCTACCCGCCAGCTTGCGGACCTCTGGGCCGCCGCCGGGCAGGATTTCAGTAAGAATCTGGAATATCCGGCTCATCGCGTAGGCCATGTCGCGCGGATTGTAAATGTCCCAAACCGGCAGAAAGGACAGCAGGAGGTCGATCGTCTCCGGTTGTGCCGCATTCTGTACCCGGTCGAACTGAAGGAACTCGTTCGCGAGGAGCAACAGCGTGCCCAAGACTCGGTCGTTCTGTTCCTCCGTCTTCACCGACCGGTCTCCATACAGCAGCAGGTGCCGAATCACTTGGAGGCAACCGGTCCGCGTGAAGACGCCGGTGAAACCCGGTCCGCCGACTGTCTTTGCCCCGACCCTCGCAGCGAGATCCGGCGTCAGAAACCTCTCGTGCAGCATCCGTTGAACAGCCGGATCGGCCGAGCGATGCTGCGACAGCAGGGAGTTGATGGTCGCGAGGGCGCCCACGCCAGCGATCACCGGCGTCCGCCGCAGCGTGCTCCAGTACAAATCCCGAATATCTCCGGCTCCGGGAACGATTTCCGAATACTTGAGATATACGCACACGGCCGGTCCCTGTGTGCGGGGAACATCGCCCTGGGGGACAGGCACATACAGGACAGGCTGCTGGGCGATTTCCATCGAGATCTTTTTCAGCTCTTCAGGCGTGTATGTCTTCAAAGGGCACCTCTATAAGTTTTGCCATTTCTAAAATTGGAAGGCCCCGACTTTTGGCCGGGGCCTTCAAAAACCGAATCTGAACTCTTCAGTAGGAGACGGTCAGACCAATCCCGAAGGCGCAGCGCAATTATCGCGCCACCTCGCCGTTGAATTGTTCCACATCGTCATCTCCCCACTTAGCATAACACGAGCCTACTTGCCCACTTCCTGGATGCACCCTTCCAGCACATCGATGGCGACGTCGGCTTCTTCTTTGGTCACGACCAGCGGCGGGGACAGACGAACTGAGCTGGGGCCGCAGCCGAGGAACAGGACGCCGTGTTCGAAGGCCTTTTCGACGATCAGGTCGCGCTCGGCGGCGGCGTATTCCTTGGTCGACTTGTCCTTGACGATGTCGACGCCGATCATCAGGCCGCGGCCTCGGACGTCGCCTACCAGCTTCAGCTTTGTGGGCCAGCTGGCCATGCGCTGCAGCATGTGCGCGCCTACTTCGGCGGTGTGCTCGAGCAGATGTTCTTTCTCGATCACGTCGAGCGTAGCCAGCGCTGCGGCGATGCATACGGGATTGCCGCCGAAGGTTGAGGCGTGCGAACCGGGCACCCAGTCCATGATTTCGGAGCGCGTCATCACGACGCCGAGCGGCATGCCGGAGGCGATGCCCTTCGCGATGCAGACCATGTCGGGTTCCACGCCGGTGTGCTCGACGGCCCACCACTTGCCGGTGCGGCCGATGCCGCTCTGCACTTCGTCGAGCACAAGGAGAATGCCGTGACGATCGCAGATGCGGCGCAGCTCCTGCATGAAGATGGTCGGTGCGACTACGTATCCGCCCTCGCCCTGCACGGGCTCGATGAAGATGGCGGCCACTTCCTCGGGAGGCAGCGTGGTCTTGAAGAGCTTCTCCTCGATGTAGCGGGCGCAACTCAGCGAGAATGCGTCAGGATCCTGCGTGGCATCTTTGCGTCCGCGATAAAGATCGGGATAGGGCACGTGCGTCACGCCGCCGAGAAGCGGCGAAAAGCGGCGCCGCTGCTGGGGTTTCGAAGCAGTGAGGGAGAGCGCGCCCATGGTGCGTCCATGAAACGCCCCGAAGAACGCGATGACGTTGGGCCTTTTTGTATGATAGCGCGCCAGTTTGAGGGCGCACTCGACGGCCTCCGCTCCGGAGTTGCCGTAGTAGAACTTGTGCGGCCCGGGCATGGGCGCGATCTTTGACAGGCGCTCGGCTAGCGTGACCATGCTCTCGTAATAGAAATCTGTACCCGACATGTGGATCAGTTCGGCGGCCTGCTTCTGCATGGCGGCGACTACGTGGGGATGGCAATGGCCGGTTGAGGTGACGGCGATGCCGGCGGAGAAATCGTAGAACTCGTTGCCGTCGACGTCGGTGATGACGATGCCGCGTCCGCTCTTGGCTACGAGCGGATAGGAGCGGGTGTAGGACGGCGAGATATATTTCTCGTCGCCTGCGAGCACGCGCTTGGCGTTGGGCCCGGGCAGGGCGGTTTTGAGCTTTGGTCCGTTAACAGCGGGTCCGGCAGTCATGGTCTTGGTGGTCATGGTCTTGGTGGTCATTGTCTTGGTGATCATGGAATCCTCCGTAAGGCAGTGGCCGGTGGTTAGTGGCCAGTGGTCAGTGAGCGGCACATCGGAACTAGCGGCTCTGGTTCGAGCACGCGTGGAACCGAGAAAATTTGGCGGAGGATTTATTAGTCGCTACCGAAGAGGCTGGGACGCAGGCGTGAGGGCAGATTCGCGCGATACCGTCTTGGACAGACCAGACAACGCAGCCAGCACTCGGGCAGGTGGTTGTTGGTCGGACCCGATTTGGAAACGTTGCGCAGCATCGCTAGCCATCGACATCACTATCACTAAAGGCATTATAGCTTGAGGCGATGCGCCACGTAACCCCTGGAGCAGTGACTGGTGGTCAGTGGTCGGTGGTTCGTGGTTCGTGGTTCGTGGCTTGGGGTTCGCGAGTGCGGTTGGGGTCCGGCACATTAGGGATTCTCAATTCGGATGCGGTGAATTTTGACTTCCGTGGCGTGGGGCCGTAGCATGGGCTGCGCCCTTGGGCGGGGGCATCTACCTTGCTCGATCAGACCATCTCGCATTACCGGATTGTTGAGAAGCTTGGCGGCGGCGGTATGGGTGTGGTTTACAAGGCGGAAGACACGCGCCTTGGCCGTTTTGTCGCTTTGAAATTTCTGCCCGAGGATCTGGCGCAGGATCGGCAGGCGCTGGAGCGATTCCGCCGTGAGGCGAAGGCGGCTTCCGCTCTCAACCATCCCAATATCTGCACGATTTATGACATTGGCGAGGAGAATGGGCGCACGTATCTCGTCATGGAGTTCCTTGACGGGGCTACGCTCAAGCACCTGATCGGCGCGCGGGCGATGGAGGTAGAGACGATCCTCGCTTTGGGGATCGAGATCGCCGATGCGCTGGACGCGGCGCATACCGAAGGCATTGTGCATCGGGATATTAAGCCGGCGAATATTTTTGTGACCAAGCGCGGGCACGCCAAGATTCTGGACTTTGGGCTGGCCAAGGTGACGATCACTTCGGGCAAGTCCACGGACGTGCCGGAAGTTACGGCGGCGGCAAGTGCTGTCGTCGAAGAGCACTTGACCAGCCCGGGTTCGACTCTGGGCACCGTCGCTTACATGTCGCCGGAGCAGGCTAAGGGGAAAGAGCTTGATTCGCGGACCGATCTTTTTTC
>JBAUYE010000335.1:0-27438 GCA_049584615.1 Candidatus Sulfotelmatobacter sp. | reverse complement strand
GAGTCGCTGGGCGGGTGGAACTGCAAAGAAATCAGACAAAGTCCCGAAGTCGAACCTGATACGAAAATCGAGTACTAGGAATTCGAAATGAGAGACTCAAAGAACGCGGTGATCGCTGTCATCGCTGTGATATATGCCCGTGTGTCGAGTCGAGAACAGGAGCAGGAGGGCTACTCTATTCCCGCCCAATTGAAATTGCTGCGCGAGTATGCCAACCGCCACGGGATTAGCATCGTGCGCGAATTCGTCGATGTAGAGACCGCCAAGACGATCGGTCGCAAGGGCTTCGGCGAGATGGTGGAGTTCCTGAAGCGTACACGCGACTGCCGCACCGTGCTTGTGGAGAAGACCGACCGCCTCTATCGTAACCTCCGTGACGCCGTGAGCGTTGAGGAGTTAGAGATCGAGATCCATTTCGTCAAAGAAAATCAGATCCTGTCCAAAGACTCCCGCTCCCAAGTCAAGTTCATGCAGGGCATCAACCTGCTGATGGCCCGCAATTACGTGGAGAACCTGCGGGAAGAGGTGATCAAAGGCATGCGGGAGAAGGCCGAACAGGGCATCTATCCCGGACGCGCCCCTTTCGGTTACCGCAACAATCGTGAAAAGCGAACCATAGAGGCCCATCCCGATAATGCGGATATTGTGAAGTTCGCCTTTGAGCGCTACGCCACTGGCCAGTTCTCGTTGATCACACTGCAGCACGCTGTTCGTGAGCGGTACGGGAAGACCATCAATCGCAGCTATCTGCACACCATCCTCACCAATCCGGTTTACATCGGAATCTTCGGGTGGTCTGGAAAGAGTTATCGCGGGACGCACGCGACCTTCATCTCGTCCGCCCTCTTCGAATCTGTGCAAAACGTTATTCGGGGTCACAACAAGGGCAAGTACCGCAAGCACAAGATCGCCTTTCGCGGCATGCTCACCTGTGCTCATGACCACTGCACGGTCACAGCAGAGCGGAAGAAGGACAAATATGTCTATTACCGCTGCAGCGGCTATCGCGGGAGGTGTCCGTTGCCACGCTTCAGAGAAGAACAGATGGTGGAAAAACTAGGCCAGATTCTCAAGAACATTCACATCCCCGATCAAATCGTCGCGCAACTTGAGCGATCACTAGAGGGCGATCAATTGCAGC
The DNA here is from genome assembly GCA_049584615.1 of Candidatus Sulfotelmatobacter sp. Classification (GTDB taxonomy): domain Bacteria; phylum Acidobacteriota; class Terriglobia; order Terriglobales; family Acidobacteriaceae; genus Sulfotelmatobacter. The sequence continues at coordinate 26,297 of JBAUYE010000335.1, read as the reverse complement.
GGAAGGATCGGGCCGCCAGCGATCGCGCACGGCTGGAACTGCGATTGGAGGAAGTCCACCGGCGCATCGACCAGGCCTACACGGACAAACTGGATGGGGAAATTCCCGAAGACCTTTGGCGGCGGAAAATGATCGAGTGGCAAGCCCAGGAACAAAGGATCGACAGGGCACTGATTGAGCTCCAAACCTGTAGCGACGATCGCATCCGAGATGCGAAGCGGATTTTAGAACTCGCGAACAAGGCGTATTTTCTTTACTTTATGCGGAAACCTGCCGAACAAGCGGAATTGCTCCGAATGGTACTTTTGAACTGTGCGATCGACGGCGCAAGTGTTTATCCCACATATAGAAAGCCCTTCGATATGATCTTCGAAAGGGCCAAAAGAGAAGAATGGTCGGGGAGAGAGGATTTGAACCTCCGACCCCCTGGTCCCGAAGTAAGGAGTTTACTCTGTAACTGATTGGTCTGGTTGCGCTTACGAATCAGTTATGCCAGCTCAAATGCGCCCTTGCGCCCTCTTCAGCTTGGTGCCGGGGCAAAAAATCGGATTCCCACAATTTTCGACAGTTCACCCTGCTCAGGTTCTTGAGGCCCGTCGGCGGAAGATTCGAAAACCTTTGTCCGTCCATCCTAGCTAGCCCCTCAGAAAGACGATTCAAGGGCGCGTGATACTTGTTTCCCAGTTGCAACCTGCGTGTTCGGCAGCCAAGGCGGGCAGTGACCCCAGGCTCGGGAACAGGCAGCTTGCGCCCAAACCTCCGGTAGCCTTCAGCCAGTCTCTGCGGTTCATTTCACCCTCCTGCAGGCAACCAGAATGCGCGTCCACGGTTCGTCATCCAGGCGACTGATCTGGATCATGGGATGGCCATGCGTGGTGGCATGAATGATCTCTCCATTTCCGGTGTACATCGCCGTGTGAGTGATTTTGTCAGGACCAGAACCGAAAAACAGCAGATCGCCCTCGCGCAGATCCTTTCGCTCGATTACTTCCATTCCCTCCCAGGCTGCCTGCAAGTCGGCGTCGCGGGGAATGTTGATGCCGCGACTGCGTACCAGCATCTGGGTGAATCCGGAGCAGTCGTATCCGTAACTCGATTTCCCGCCCCATAAATAAGGAAACCCGAGGAATCGCTTGGCCAACTCGATCGATTGTTCGATGGTCAGAGGTTTGGGGTCGCGAACGGTATCACTGCGCTGGATCCAGGCCATCCGCCCATCGGGCAAGCGGACTTCAAGCCAGCGTGCGTTATTGCCCGGTGCCTCGTCGACCACTTCGAGGTGTGTTTCGAAGGAAACCGTAATTACCGGCTGATGCTCAGTGACGTCGGTTTCGCGATAGAGATTGGCAAACAGGCTCTCGACCTGGATCATGTGTCCCGTCGCGCCGTATGGCGCGTTCGACTTGTGCAGATCTCGAAGCGGCATCCATCCGGTGTATTCATCGTTCGTTCGAACCTTGACCCACTTATGCCTCTTCTCCAGCACGACCACATTGCTGCCCAGGATCGCCTGGGAAACCACGTCGGCGCTTTCCCTGGAAGCGGAATACATGTTCGCCACCGGCACAATCACGGCCCAATCAGCGGCTGGCGCAGCCGGGCTGGCGGCAAGCGTACCTACGGACACGGTCAGAAAAAGGAAGATGTGGATGAAACGACCGCAAGTGTTGCGTCTGAGCGACAACGTGGACTGGCCTCCCTTCCGATATTAAGAAGAGGCTAATGGTTGTGTGGTGACGGCGAGTGCGCCGTCACCACTTTGCAAGTTCTGAAGATTACCTCTGCCACCCTCCGCATCAGAACCGATAGATTCCTGCGAACTCCATTCTGCGCGGCTGAGTGAGCGTTTGCGTGTAATTTCCGAACGTAGTGGGCACATCCCACTCGTCCTGCATGCTGTAAATGTCAAACTTGACGTTGTTAAACGCATTAAAGACGCTCCAACGCAGTTCGAAGCTCTGCCCTTCTGTAATGCTGAACCGTTTGGAGAGATTCAAGTCCGTAGAAGTGAAACCGTCGCCACGGACCGGGTTGCGAACGCCGCTTTCTCCCGGATAGGCATAACCGAATGCGGCTCGGGCGCAGGGTGCGGCGCCGGGGGTTGGAACGCAAGTTTGACTCGGATTCTTGAAGACGTTGACAGTTCCGGGAGCAATTCCATTGGTTGCGTTGCCACGGGTAGTCCCGGCTCCAATCGGTGAACCGGTCAAGTCCGCCCATCCCATTTCATCCCAGTTCGTCGGCCAGACATATCCCTCGAAGACGCTGCCTGGGAAGCCTGAGGTCCAGCGAGTCGTTCCGCCAATCTGCCAGCCACCAATGATGCCATCCATTAACCTGTTGGCGTTCCCGGCGAAGGCTCTGCCATGGCCAAAGGGCAACTGGACGATCCAGTAGCCATTGACCTGGTGTCTCAGGTCGGAGTCGCTCGGGCCATACATTTGATCGGGGCTGAAGGGATTGATCACACTATCGGTCAGGTACTGGACGCCGCGTTCTGCCATAGACTCAACATCCAGGGACTTTGAGTAGGTGTAGTTTAGGCCGAACATCACACCGTGAGACATCTGCTTTTTCAGGCTGACCTGGAGTGCGTTGTAGTTCGACCAGGCGATCGAGCGCCAGTCCCAAAGAGAGGAGTACTGGCTATTGAAGTAGCTGAATGGACCTCCGTTGGGAGTCACCGGGAAGCCGTACACATCGATCAAGTAGATCGCAGAGGTCTCGTTGTAAAGATTAGAACAACCGGGCCCAAACATGTCGTAAATCGCCTCAAGCATGTTGGCGGTTGAAGCGCCGTTCGAGCACAGCGTGTACGTCCCCGAAGTTGGGCCGACCATGTTCTGCCAGTATTGGGATGTGGGGCCCATCACGGAGGGACTCATAGTGCCCTCTGGTACGCTTTGCCGCCACATGCTGGACAATTGACGCGCCGCTTGGTAATAGCTGATCCCGGATTTTGGATCGACGAGGTTCCCAGGTGCGGCCACATCGTCGAGCACAAGGAGGCGATGCGCGAAGTGGCCGACATAAGCGACGTCCAAAGTCATCCTTCCAGGCAACTGCCGTTGCACCGAGAGGTCCACCGCATACGAGTATGGTGTTTTGAGCGACTGATCTATGCCGTTCGTGATCGCAAGCGAGCCGGTCGGAGGGGTTTGTGGGAACGTGATGGTAGCAGGTGGTGTCAATCCCAGATTTGACAGGACGCCAAGCGGGATGACATTCATACCGGACAAGCTATTGCCGATACGAGGCGCGGTGGTCAGCGTGAGATCGAGGGCAGGGTTGCTGACCTGGGTCGAAAGGCCGTACTCGCCCGAGGCGCTGTAGGACTGGGCGAGTTCGGGGCCGAAGTTCTGGTAGTACATGCCGGCGCCCATGCGAATCGAGGTCTTGTCTGTTCCGAAAAGCTTGTTGAAGAAACCTGAATGCGCATGCGGAGTAAAGGCGAGGCCGAAGCGTGGCGCGAAGTTTTTGGTCTGCGCGCTGTACAAGCCGGCCTTGCCGTATTTCGAACCGGCGGGTCCGAACCCAATGAGGGCGCCGCCATCGACTTGATTGTCCGGAATGCCCGCCGCCATAGCTCTCTGGCGCTGATTGAACCAGTTCCCCATGTTCACGTTCGGTGCGACCTCCTGCCCGGAGGTCTCCGTCATGGGAGTCATGAGCTGATAATTCAAACCGTAGGTGAGGGAGATGTTGGGCCTCACCTTCCAGGTGTCCTGAAAAAAGAAGTTGTAACTGTCGACCGCCCAGTGGCGCCTGATCGGCAGACCCTGCGGATGCGTAGTTCCCTGCGTAGCGGTTACGTCATAGTTGTAGGTACCGATGACCTGACTCTCAATCCCCATCATGGCAGCCAAGGGAAAGTCGTAGGTGTGTTGGAATCCGGTGTTGACGGCGGGGTAAATATCGCCGGCCGTGCAGTTTGAAAGGGCTTGAGCAATACATGCCGGATTGAGGGCATTGTTCGCGTTGGCAAAGCCGCCTCCGGCAATGTAGTCGGCATTGGTAAGGGCGGTGCTGAAAACGGCCCCGTAATTGTAAGTATTTAATCGCGAGAGCAGGAAATTGGTGCCGAATTGGAGGCTGTGCGTGCCCTTCGTCCAATCCACGTTATCCACAATATTGTGCACCGGGGCGGTGTCGCCATAGGAGTAGGCAATATTTTGGCTCAAGTCGCGCATTGAAACCCACGGCTGATCGGAAGTGCCGTTGACCCCGACACTGTCGCGGGTCAGGCCATAGCGGAGATTGTTGACAACATGCGGTCCCCAAAGACTGGTGTAACCGGCAACGAAACCCTTCGCCAAGCTGAGAGAGGTGGTCTCTGGCGGTTGGCCGGGGAGAAACGGAGCATTGTTGTAATGAGAATCCACGGCCGTACCGCGGAAGAAAAGCGAGTGATTGCCGTTCTGTGTGATCTTGTAGTCGAGACGGCCGATCATCCAGTTCTCGCGCGTCGTCGTAGGCGCGGCAAAGCGGTAGCCCTGGAAGTTCGGAGCATCGCCGAAGTTGGGGTCATTCGCCGTCGGGTAGGTGTGGAAATAGGCGAGCGCTCCCTGGCTGGGGCCGATAGCCAACGGGTCCATAGCCGCGAGCTGCGCCGGACCCAGGGCATAATTCCCAGACTGTATCGGGTAGCTCGTGCCACTGGCTCCAGTCACGCTCATGCCAGTACAGGCCGATGGGTCGGCACATTGGTATTGAATGATTCCGTCTTGTAGCAGGGGGCCGGGGATTTCCTGTTCGACGCTTTGTCCAACATTCTGCCGGTGGCCTTCGTAGTTGAAGAAGAAGAACAATCTATTTTTTAGAATGGGCCCGCCAATGGACCCGCCATAGTTGTTCCACACCAGTTGCGTAGGCTTGTTGGGCAGCGGGGGCGTGGAAGCCAGTTGCGACTCTTTCAAGAACCAATCGTTGGCTTCGCCAAGTCCGTTGCGATTGAACTCGTAGAGCGCACCGTGAAATTTATTCGTGCCACCCTTGGTGACCATGGAGATCTGGGCTCCCGAAGAGCGCCCCTGGCTGGTGTCGTAGTTGGAAGTCGTCACGCGGAATTCCTCTACCGAGAACGGCGTAGTCGGCAATATGCCATCGAAAGCGTAGCCCTGAAACTCGTTGTTGTTGCTCACGCCATCCAGCGAGATGTTGTTTTGATCGCTGCGCTCCCCATTGACCATGCCGGCGCGCGTATCGTAAGAGCTCGTCAGGTAGCTTTCGTTGTCACTCGTTAGAGTGACGCCCGGCTGCAGACTGAGCAGAAGCACCGTGTTCTCATGGTCCAGGGGAAGATTCTCGATCTCATCGGTGCCCATCGTGTTGCCGACGCTGGCGTCGGTAGTGTTCAGCGGAGGCAACTCGCCCGTGATGGAAACCGTTTCCTGGATCGCGCCCACCTTCATTTGAACGTTAACCGTTGCCGGCAACTCGACGCGCAACTCCAAGTCTTTTTCCTCGAACCTGCTGAATCCAGGGTTCTCCACGGTGAGGGTGTACGTCCCGGGAAGCACCTCGAGGAAAACGTAGCCGCCGTCACCGCCGGTTTGCGCGTGCCGAGTAAAGCTCGTGCTGGGACTCACAATGGTCACCTGGGCTCCCCGAATCGCCGAACCCGCAGGATCGGTCACCGTACCGCGAAGCGAAGTTGAGGCCTGACCCCAGGCCGCAACGGCCCACACCAACAGACAGGCTAAGGTGAGTACTTTCCATGCCACTACGGCCACGACATACTTCAGGCTTCTACGGGTCATAACTCCTCCTGTTTGTGGGTGAACTTGAGAAGAATCTCGGGCCGATGGCCATCACCGGGTCCCGCTCATGCCTGCGGCGACGCGCAATCGGCTCAGTGCTGGGACCGGCGACCGGTTTGCGTGCAGCCATGTTGCCTCCCGTGTTCGGGGTAAGGTGGCTGACGAGTTTCCAGCGATCTCCCCGATACGTCGATCGAACGAATTCGACCGGTTGGCTGGTCTCGACGTACGAGATCCGCGTCAGCACAAAAACCGGGCTGCCCCTCTTGATCCCCAACAAGCGAGCTTCCGCCGCATGCGCCAGCGAGGCTTCCGCCACCTCGTCCGCCGCGGTCATGTGAAGTCCGTAGCTTTTCGAGAGAACCTGATACAGCGACGTCTGCGGATCAAAACTTTCGAGCAGTTTGGGACACAGCTTCGCGGGCAAAAAGCACTCCTCAATGCTCATGGGAACAGAGTCGGCCATGCGAACTCGTTTCAGGCGGACGATTTTGGCGTTAGGGCTCAGGTGCAGCGCGCCCGCCACTTCGGCGTCGGCCTCAACTTCTTCGAAGGCCAACACCCGCGACGAGGGCCGGCTGCCGCTGGCTTGAGTCTCCTGGGTGAAGGAGAGCAGCTCGGTCGAAGTCTTCATCTGCTTGCTGCCGGAGACGTATGTCCCCAATCCGCGCTTGCTGTAGGTCACTCCCGCATCGCAGAGCGCCTTCACTGCCTGTCGCACGGTCATGCGGCTGATGCCCAAGCTGCTGACCAGTTCGGGCTCGGATGGAATCGGCTGTCCCGGCTGCAGCGCTCCGGAATGGATCTGATCCAGCAGATGCTGGTAGATCTGCGAATAGAGCGGGACAGCGCTGCTGCGTTCGAGAATCACAGGTGAAGCGGCTCCTGTTCAGTTCCCTAGACAACCGCGCAAAGTAGGCTCCTCCTTCAACGGCGTTGTCAAGAAGTTTTTTCTGGATTTTTTCGGGTCCCCGAGATTCAGGGCAAGTGGCTGCTGTTCTGGGTGGAAACCACCCGCCCGTACACCGAGGGTCGCCCCAGCCGATTAAACATGCGGCAGGCTGCCCGCGAGATGCGCGCAATCGCTTCCTCGCAGTCACGCTCATTGTGCAGGTAGGTAGTCACGACAGAAATCACATACGGCCGATTTTCAGCGAAGACGATTGCAGCGTCGGCACGCAGCGCCTCCAGTTCTCCGTGTTTATCGGCGCTTCGCACTTGGGCCGGATGGTACGGCGGCTGGCGAAGCGCTTGTTCTCTTGCAATTGCTCTTGGGCCAGAGCAAAGGTTTCTTCCGTGACCAGCGCCGTGACAGGAATCTCGATCCAGTCCTCGCGGGCGCGATCATAGTGAGCCTTGTAGCGGGGAGACGGGCCGCCGCATCGTCGCTCGGGCCGTGTGATGCGCTGGCGCAGTCGCATTCCCGTTTTTCCGAAGCAGGCTCGGCCAGGATAGGCTGGGTTGCCGAGTATCCGCCACACGGTCGATCGCTCCCAACGCCCGCTGCTGGTGCGGGTCGGGATGCGACGTTGGTTGAGCTCACGGGTGATGGCACCAATGCTGAACCCTGTGCGCGTGTACCGCTCGAAGATCGTGCGCACAACTTCCGCCTCTGCTTCCACGACCTGGTAATACGCAGCTGCAGTTTCACTTTTCTTGCCGTAGCGGTAGCCGTAAGGAGCTCCGGAAAGCAAATTCATCGATCCTTGCTTGGCACGATGCCGTTTGCCACGACGAGAACGCTCGGGGCAATCTGCGCACGTTCGTACTCTGCAATCATGCCTTGGAACGGCAGTAGCAGCTGATCCTCCGCCGTGGCTGCGGAGGGAGATTTCAGAAAGACCAGATCCACTCCAGCGCGCGAGAACTCCTCCGCCAGCGAAACTTGATAGGCGTACTTGCGGCTCAACTGATCGGGCGAGTACCCCAATACGGCCGCGATCTGGCCTGCGGCTGCCAGGTCCCGCACGGCTTCCGGACCGGGCCGCATCAGTGTGGCACCACTATACCCCTCGTCCTGAAACTGCCACCGGGAAGGCACTGCATATCCGTGGGTCTTGGCGTACGCGATCAGAGCTGCGGTCTGGCTCCGGATGGTGTGATTCTCTTTCTGCTGATCCGATGAGACGCGTGCGTAGATAGCTGCGGTTTGTCTATGTATCACCTCCTGAGAGTCATGTGTGGGCCACAGCTGGTCGGGCAGCAACAACTCGTAGCATACAGCGCGGTATAGGGCCGGCCGGCCCCAACTTATTCGCACCTGTGAGTGGTGGATTCTTCCGGGATGGCGCAGCCGCAATCGATAGCCTTACACTGCTCTTGATGAAACCCGTGTGCGTTTTCCTTGTTGTTCTGTCGATCGTCGGCTGGTGTGTGTCTGCCCCGGCTCAGGCCGGCACTTCGAAGCCCGATGCTCTCGCGCGTTCCACACAGATGATCGTAGTCACTACTTCGGACTGGAATGCGGTCGAAGGACGGTTGCAGCGGTATGAGCGCGCGACTACGCATGAAAAGTGGCGTCCCGTGGGCGAGCCGATCTCGATTGTCGTTGGCAAGAATGGATTAGGGTGGGGCATCGGCGTTATGGCGACCGATGATTCCAATGTCCGCGTCACATCCGACCCGGTCAAGAGAGAAGGAGACGGCAAGTCTCCCGCCGGCGTCTTCGCGCTAGGCACTGCATTCGGCTATGCTTCTCAGCCACTGCCGGGATTAAAGATGCCGTATCTGAACCTGACCCCATCGATCGAATGCGTCGACGACCCTGGCTCGAAGCACTATAACCGCCTTGTGGACCGCTCTGTCGTCGCTCCCGACTGGAACAGCTCAGAGCACATGCGGAACGCCGGTGAGTCGTACCGCTGGGGGATCGTCGTAGATTTCAATGGCATCGTTACAGGGAGCAACGCCAATCCGCCTGAGCCGGGAGGTGGCTCGTGCGTCTTTCTTCACATTTGGCATAGCCACGACCAGGGCACGGCCGGATGCACTGCCATGTCACAAACCGAACTGGAGACCTTGCTTACCTGGCTCGATCCGGCACGCAAGCCACTGCTGGTACAACTACCCGAGCCGACATATGAGCGGCTGATCAATCCCTGGATGCTGCCGAAATTGATCAATGTTCCTCCGCGCTGATCTGTAGCAACAACTCTACTGTCCGAGAGCTTCGAACTTCACATTGAGGATTGGGTACTGTCTCCAACCCCTATAGTCGAAGTGCCACCACTCCTGTGGGTAAACCGTGAAGCCCTGTTTTTCCATGGCTTGGCGCAGGAGAGCACGTCGAGCGCGCTCCTCGGGCGTGCCGCCTGCGTAGTCGGCAAAGGCGCGATCGCTCATTTCGTCGTAGCCGCTGGGCATCTTCACCTCCTTCCCCGTTTTCAATTCGTATAAGGACAGGTCCACGGCGCATCCGCGATTGTGCTTGGAGCCCGCTGCCGGATCAGCGACAAAAATCTTTTTGTCGGCGGGCGTGGCGTCCCAGAAGATTTTCGTGACGTACCACGGGCGGTAGCCATCGTGGATGATCAATCCGTATCCCTGAGCCTGGAGTTCGCGATGGGCGCGAAGCAATGCGGCCGCCGCCGGCCTTTGAAGGAAGGCCCGTGCCTGGGTGTATACGGGCGTACCCAGAAAATTGTTAGTGGTCGCGTAGCGGATGTCGAGCTTGATCGTGGGATCCAGTTTGACTAACTCCACCAGATCGGGTTTGAGGAAAGTCCCCTGCTCGTGTGGTGGTTGCTCCTTGAGCGCTTCTGCGCGCAACTCCTCCACCGGACGCAGAGGGGTGATACGGAAACTGACCTCTTGCGCGAAGCTGAGTTGCAGCAGAAGAAGCAAGAGACCGTAAAGACGACGATGGCGTTTTCGCAAGAAATTCATATGACTCATTTGTAACTAAGATTTTCGTGCTGAATGCGCCGTGCGGAGTCTGGCTCTTCGCGGATATCGTGGCTGCTTCTGACAATTTTCATGTCACGTCGTTCCCGCGCTCTTACGTCTCCAGGCTTTTCGTGAATTCGCGTACCAATTCAAATCCTTCTCGAAGTTCCATCGCCAGATCGCACTCCTTCGCCAGCGCATCGAACACCGGTTCCCATTCTGCTGGCGGTGGATCAAGTTCCTTGGGTACGTTGTGGGTCGAGCGTTTCATGAACGTTGCACGGACCGCTGCAGCGGTCTTGCTTTTGTCGAGCGTTGGTCCGTTGATCAACAGCACCATGTCGATAAGGTCCTTGGTTCTGGTGTTTACACGCTCACCTCGTGGCAGCGTATACGCATGGAGTTTTTCCGCAAATTGCTGTTCCGCCGAAATGACGGGGAAAGACGGCGGCGCTACGCCCCCGAAGCCAAGCCAGTCTTCGCCGGTGACGACCTCCAGAGGTTCGAGCACTTCGTCCCCAACGCCGACGTCGACATGAAAGCGTGCAAAGTCTCGTCCATCCATTCGCGCTAGGACGGGATACCGGCTGCCGCCTTCCGGAGCCCCGTCCAAATCCTCTCTCGCCTCCCCGACGAGGAATTCGAAATAGTCGTCAAAGGGCGTTGCCGCCGCTTCCTGGAGCATGGCGCGCACCTGTTCACCCCGCTCTTTCCGGAGGACCCTTTTCAACCACTGGGGGAACAGGGGCTCAGGAACGCTTGAAATGGCGCGACTTGGGTTCCTGACCATATTCACGCCATATATACGCCATTGTAGGCTCGTGGCTGCGCTCTCGGCGAAGTCCGCCGGGAGTCCCAGCATCCCGAGACAGGATTCGTTTCTTGATATGCGCCCAATAGCGCCCACTGAGAGCTCCGATAAGTGCTTTAGAATTTGGCGGGGAGAGAGAATTTGAACCTTGACCCCCTGGTTCTTCTTGCGCTAGGGGGTCATTTCAATTCCTAAGTCATTGATTATGAACAGCTGCTGGCCGGTAAAAATAGGACCTGGAACCGTCGAACAAGACGTCTGACGCGTATCTCACAAACACCGCAACTGATTGATTGCAAACTATTTGGTCGGGGAGAGAGGATTTGAACCTCCGACCCCCTGGTCCCGAACCATGAAACTACAAACTCCAAGTGCTTTATCTGGTGTCGCTTAGGGAGCAGCCTACCGCTTTTTCTCTCGCTCAGTTGTACCGATCTTGTACCGAAAGGAAGGAATCCGCAACTGTTGGTCGACACTTTGGTTTGTCACTAGGAAGCCTGACGGCGACGCTGGCAGACCCTCCCGATTGTAGAGATTGCAATCCGGAATCGCGCCCTACCCCCGCAACGGGCACGGTCGGGTTGGAAACCAGAACCGGGTCGATCCATCGATTCGGGCAGCGGCAGCAGCGACTTCCGATCGGGGGGAAGCACAATCGCAATGCGCCAATGTCGTCCGTCCACTGGCCACAGGAGGGCCTGAGATTCCAGGTGTGGCTCCGATCCTGAACCGCGGTAGTTGCAGAAAACCTGTTTCTGCGAAAACAGCTCGCGTTCTGTCGCGAACACAAGGTCCGACCGCGGTCGCGCTGCATCCGGTGTACGCCAATCGAGATGCGGTCAATGAGCGAGAACGACGTCGAGTGTTTGGCAAGCAAGGGAGTGAACGCTCCAGTAACAATATTTTCAACAGTGCGGTTCGTCATCTCTGTTCGTGCTGTCAGCCGAGGGGCAAGTGACAACGACACAGTGGCGAACAGTGGTTTCCCGCACATGACGGAGCGAATTCGGCGCACGGATAAGAAAGTTCTTGACAAATACTAGGACATGGGACTAGTTGTACAGGTTGTCTATACAGCTAGCTGACTCATTCACGCCATGACTCTTGCCGCGCTTGACCGCACCAGCATTCTCCCCCTCTACTACCAGATTCAGCAGAGCTTACTGGATCAGATCCGCTCGGGAACACTCAAAGCCGGCGATCCCGTGCCTTCCGAGCAGGAGATCGCTGTGCGCCTGGGCGTCAGCCGCATGACGGCCCGCCAGGCGCTAAAGTCATTGCGCGACATTGGTCTCACCTATGCCGAGCGCGGCCGAGGCACATTCGTTTCCGCAAACAAGCTGGAAAAGAACATTCGCCAGGTTCTTTCTTTTACCGAAGAAATGGTCACACGGGGCCTGCGCGCGACCTCCAAGCTGCTTTTGTTCGAAACGGTGGAGGCGGGTGAGGAGATCGCTGCAGCTCTGCACATCGCTAAAAGCGAGACTCTAATCGAGCTGCAACGCATCCGGTTGGCCGACACCTCGCCGATGGGTATCGAGTGCAGCTATATTCCGCAGCGTTTGTGTCCCGACCTGCTGCAGACCTTCGATCCCACTGCCTCGCTTTATCAGGTGCTTTCTGAGCGTTACGGAATTCGGATGGCTGTGGCTGATGAGGTGGTGGAGGCGGGTCTGGCCAGTGCCAGTGAAGCGCGCATCCTGCAAATACCGAAGCGCAGCCCAGTCTTTATGTTTACTCGGGTTTCGCGGGTGCAGAGTGGCCAGCCCGTTGAGTACGTGAAGTCCACGTATCGGGCGGATCGCTACAAGATCAGGCATCGATTGACGCGCCTCAACCAGGACCTGTTAGCGAAGTGATGCTGCACAGCGCTTTGGGACGGCGACTGAGGCGTCGCAAAAGGTGGGAGGAAGAGGATATCGCTTCCAGCGCCATGAAGAGAACATTCGCGGAGGGTGTTATGTCTCTCGACAGATCTCAACTCGGAAGTTGCGCATCCTGGTACGGCAATGCTGATTCTGCTCGTACTCGAATGATATTTCGCAGTATCGCTACGCTAAAAATCGGAAAGCCAATTCTAGTTCTGTTCTTGACCCTGTGCTTCGCCGTGCCTGCTTTCGCCCAAGCCGGACGCGGAGGAATCAATGGGATCGTGACCGATACATCCGGTGCACTCGTCCCGGGGGCGAAGGTCGAAGCCAAGGATGTTTCGACTGGAACCGCATTCCAGACAGTTACGACCGGAGCAGGATTCTACTCGTTTGTGTCACTTCCGCCGTCGACCTACAACGTGACGGTCAGCTCCAGAGGCTTTGCGACCTTACTACACAAGAATGTACTAGTAACGGTCGACCAGGCGACGGTAGTGAACGTCACTTTGAAGGCGGGAACGACCGCAGAGGTGGTGACCGTGAGTGGAATTGCATCGCTGGTGGAAGCGACGAATTCCACCGTCGGGCAACTCATTTCTGCCGAGACGATGGATCGTGTACCGCTGCTTACCCGCGATGAGTATGAACTTGTGCAACTTAGCGCCGGTGTGGGAGCAACCAACGGCACGCCAAACGCCGCCGACACCGCGGGCGTCTTCAATTCCCGTCCGGGCGCCGACGTTTCGGCTTATACGATCAATGGCGCGAACCAGGGAAGCACATACTATGCTCTGGATGGCAGCACGTTCGACATTGCGGAAAATAACCTGGGAGCGCTCATTCCCGCATGGCAGGTTCCCCTGGATGCGATCCAGGAATTTCGCGTGGAGACGCAAAACGTTCCGGCGACGTATCAAAGCGGCGAATCGGGGGTCATCAGCCTGGTGACGAAGTCGGGCGGAAATAAGTTCCACGGAGATGCCTTTGGGTACTTCCGCCCCAACTGGCTCGGTTCTAACGACTACTTCGTTAAGCAGGGCCAGATATTGAACGACCAGTCCAATACTCCTCCCGACTTCCACCGCTATCAGGAAGGCGGCTCTATCGGCGGCCCCATCCTGCATGACAAGCTGTTTTTCTTCGGAGACTACGAAGCGACGCAGCAGGGACTTTTGCAGACTGCGTACTACACGGTACCCACGATGGCCGAACGAACAGGCGATTTCTCCGCCGATCTTCCCCTGGGCCTCACCATTTACAACCCCCTGGTGCCTGACTCAAGCAACGGCAACCGTCAGCCTTTTTCTGGCAATGTCATTCCTCCTGGAGACCTGAATCCGATCGCCCTCAACTTTACTCAGCAGTTTCCGATGCCCAACAGCCCAGAGGTAGGGCCGTATCATCTCAACAATTACTTTGCCTCTGGTCTCCAGCCGAATAACGCACAAAAGTTCGACATCCGGATGGACTACAATCTCAGCGCGAAGCAGCATATCTTCGGCCGCTTTTCCTTTGACCGCAATAAGTTCGGAAATGTCGACCTCTACGGCGCCAGCAACATTTACGATCCCAACTACTACCAGAACATCACCAATGGCAGGAATATACTGATCGCCGACGACTTCGCGCTGCGCCCCGACACTCTGTTACAGTTGCGCTACTCCTTCACGCGTCATTACGAAGATCAGACCGGCGATCCGCGGCAGATCGGTTTCGACATTACATCTCTTGGCTTTCCGGCTTCTTTGGCGGCCCAGCAGGTGTACCACGATATTCCTCTCATCTACTTCTCCGACGGGGTCACCACCAATCTCGGCTCCAATTGGTACACGACCTTTCTTTTCGCCAGCATGGTGCATGACGCTAGCGCAACACTGTCCACAACCAAAGGCCGGCACAGCCTCAGTATGGGATTTGAATTCCAGAAACAGTTTATGAACGAGGGCCAGCCGGTCGCGCCCAGTGGCGTATATCAGTTTGACACTACCGCTACGAGTTCGACGACGTTCGCAGGCAACGGCAGCGATTTCGCTTCTTTCCTGCTGGGGATGGGCTCATGTCCGGGCTGTGAATACGATAACTTCACCAAAGACATCTTCGGAGCCCAGGCGAGCCCCTACTATGCCGCATACGTCCAGGACAACTGGCGCATTCTGCGGAACCTGACCCTCAACTTGGGCCTGCGCTGGGACATCTTCGGTGGGCGCACGGAACGGGAAAACCGGCTGGAATATTTCGATCCCACTACCTCCTACACGGTGGCCGGTGTGCCTCTGGTCGGTGGCGAGCAGTTTCCAGGAGTCAACGGGCATAGCCGCAGCCCGTTTACCACGAACATGCACGATTTTGGGCCGCGTGTTGGGTTTGCCTACCAACCAATCAAGCCATTGGTAGTCCGGGGCGGCTTTGGCATGGCTTACGGGCCGAGCACACAAATGGTGGCAAACTCGGCGCTGAACAGCGATGGTTTCTTTGCGGCAACGACTTGGAACTCCACCGCCTACAACAACGACCCGGTTACGATCGCAAACACTGGCACTGGCAACACGGTGATGGTCAATTCGTTGAGCAATCCATTCCCGGCCGGCGTGGTCCAGCCCACCGGAAGTTCCCTTGGACCGGCAACAAATATCGGAGTCGGGCTGGACACTGAGCTGCATTCGCAGCCCACACCAGTCACCTACAATTACAACTTCGGCTTCGAGTATCAGCTTCCGGGAGACTACATCATTTCGGCGGCCTATGTGGGCAGTCACGGGCTTTATCTGCCGCTGGTGTTTGGCGCTGACCTGAACGTATTCCCTATCAGCACCATCCAGCAATATCAGGGCAGCACGAACCTGATCAATACACAGATTGCAAACAAGTGGGCAAACATCTGGCCTACGACTTCTCCGTGGTACGGAGCGGCCACAGTCCCGTATTTCCTGTCATTGGAACCGTACCCGCAGTTCAATAACGGAGGGTTCGCCGAGGGCGTTGGCATCTATGCTGATCCCGCCGGCCATTCCAACTACAACTCGCTGCAAGTGAAATTTCAAAAGCGGCTCACCCATCACTTCACAACCCTGGCGGCCTTTACCTGGAGCAAGCTCTTGAGCAACGATTTCGCGCCGCCTCTGGGCTTTATCGGCTCGCACGGCGCAGAAGCTCCTCAGGATTGGCAGAATTTGAATCTTGACTATTCGATAAGCCCGCAGGACTTGAGTTACGCGTTCTCCTGGCAGGTTTCTTACGATTTGCCGATGGGTCATGACCGAGCGCTGAACCTGAATGGCTGGCCCAACAAAATATTGGGAGGGTGGACGCTGAACAGCATTCTGTTCTTGAACAGCGGCGTTCCGATAGCTTCTCCCTCCGGTACCGGCGATCCCTACTTCAACCAGCGAGTAGATCTTACGTGCAATCCTGCCAACGGGGCCGCGCACACGGTGGCCCAATGGTTCAACTGGACGTGCTTCTCACAGCCAACAAGCCAGTTTGTCCCCGGCACCGCGCCGGCATTTCTATCGAGTGTGCGCACGGATGGCGGCCGCGACTGGGACCTTGCGCTGGCCAAAAACATCCCCATCGCCGAGAACAAGAACCTGCAGCTCCAGGTGTTCGCCTACAACCTGACCAACTATGTTCAGTTTGGCAGCCCCAACGTCTTCTGGAATCCCAGTGCGGCGACGAACCCGGCGCTCATGTCGGGCTTTGGCCAGATTACGAGCGATTTGAATACGCCGCGACAATTCCAGTTTGCGGCGCGGTTCATTTTTTAGTATCGGTTAAGTCGTTTCGGCCACGGATATTCAGTTGTGGAGGTTCCTCCATGAAATATGCCATGCGCATTATGGCTTGTCTGAATGAGCCCGATGGCCTGCTCCTCAAAACCTTGGTGAGAGGCCTCCAGTCCGGGCCCGCCCGAGCGGGATGGTAATCCGCTATCTATATGCGGAGGCGGTGCTTTTAGCATGCGCCTGTCCTCCGCGATCCTCCTCTCGCCTAAGCGATTTTTGACGGCGCGGATTAAACGTTGAGGTCATGTGATGAACTGTTCCCGAACTTTAACTGCAGTCTTGCTGGCCATGCTGGCAATTCAAACTGGATTTTCGCGGCCCCCGCAAAACGCAAGCTCAACAAAATCGGAGGAGTCATTCTTTCCTGTAGCCGTGTGGTATGGAGGTGGAAAAGTCCGCGCTCCGATGCTGGAGACGATCGACGTCATGAGCGCCCAGCGCTGGGGCAAAGACCTGGGCCAGATCAAGGCAGTCGGCTTCAACACGGTCAAGACGTGGGTAGACTGGGCGACCGCGGAACCGCATCCCGCAGAGTACAACTTTGCCAATCTCGACTTGCTCCTCCGCCTGGCCCAAGAACACGGTCTGCGCGTAATCGTGCAGGTCTATCTCGATTCAGCTCCGGATTGGGTGGGGCGGCATTATCCTGACGCACGCTTCGTGGATCGCAGCGGCGCTGTGATCGATTCGCAAGCCGCGCCCGGATACTGCATTGATCACAACGGCGTCCGATCGGAGGTCATGAAATTTCTCGCGGCTCTTTCTGCCGAAGCGAACAAGAGTTCGGCTCTGTATGGCTGGGACGTGTGGAGCGAGCCGCACGTCATCAACTGGGCGGAGTTTCCGTATCTGGAGAATCCTGAATTTTGCTTCTGCGCGTACACGCAGGCCCGGTTTCGCGAATGGCTGAAGACGAAGTATCACAGTTTGGACGCGCTCAATGCGGCGTGGTATCGCGGTTTCGAGAGTTGGGATCAGGTGCAGCCGCCACGTTTTCCAACCATTCTTTCCTACACCGACTATCTGGACTGGCGCGCTTTCATCGAAGACAAACTTGCGGAAGACCTGAAGACTCGGGTGGATGCGATTCGCAGCATGGATACTACGCACCCGATCACCAGCCATGCTGCTGCACCGGGTCTGTTCACTTCTCCTATGGATGGATACGGCGAGCCAGATGACTGGAAGATGTCGTCGAGCGCGGATTTTTTTGGCACCTCGCTCTATCCCAAGCACTCGGAATCGACCAAGCCATGGAGCGATCTCATGCTGGCCGCAGGACTCGACTTCACACGCTCAGCGGGGCATAGTTTCCAGAAAGGATTCTGGATCGGCGAATTGCAGGCGGGGCAAGGCGCCACGGGTATGCGCATCGCTGATCCGGTGACCGCACACGACGAGCAGTATTGGATGTGGCAGGTCGTGGCGCACGGGGCGCGAGAGATCGCGGTTTACGCCTGGTATCCGATGAGCTCAGGCTTTGAGTCGAACGGCTACGGTTTAATCAATCTGGACGGCACACTCACGCAGCGGGCGCAAGCAGCGGCGCGAACAGCAAATGTCATCGCTCGCCATGGTGCTGAAATTCTGAACTCGACCCCGGCGCAAGCGGAGGTCGCCATCCTCTACAACCGGCTTTCCTATATGGTGGGCGGCTCGCAGCCCTCGCTGTCGAAACTTGGAAATGCCGAACGCGATTCGTTGATGGGTCTCTACAGCGCGTTCTCTCAACAGAATATTCCGGTCGATTTCATTCATCCGGAGGATGTGATCGAGAACCGCTTGGGACAATACAAAATTGTGTTTCTCCCGTTCCCTGTGATGTTGTCGCGGGATGTCGCGGAAGGTGTGAAGCGGTATGTGCAGGCCGGCGGAACTGCTGTGGCCGAGGCTCGTCTCGCCTGGAACGATGCTCGCGGGTTTGCCAGCGATATAATTCCGGGGGCTGGATTGGCCGAGGTGTTCGGAGCGCGGGAATCGGTCATCAAGCCAGCAGATAAAGTCCAGTTCCAGACGGAAGCCTCTGCCGCACTTCCCGGTATTCCGGTTCACACCGTTGTCACCGGCTACGCATACGACGAAGAGCTTGAACCTCTGGGTGGAAGCACTATACTTGCTCGTTTTGCCGACGGAAATCCGGCAGTCGTGAAAAATTCGGAAGGCAAGGGCAGCACGGTTCTAATCGGATCCTTTCTGGCGCTGGCCTACTACCGTGAGCACGACGCGAATATCAAACGCTTCTTTCTTTCCTTAGCGCAGGTGGCCGGAGTGTCGCCGGAAGTGGAGCTTTCCGGTACTCATGCGTCGGAGGTAGAGGTGCGGCGACTTGTCGGAGCCGAACAGCAAATGATTCTGGTCTTCAACCATGCCAGCAGCAACGATGACGTTACTCTGGCCGTTCGATTGCCGTGGAGGATCCGCGAAGCTCGCGAGTTGGAAAGTAATCAGCCGGTCAGCTATCAGAACAATGCCGGCCGGACAGTTTTTCACAAGCGCTTGGGTGGAGGCGAAATCTGGGTTTTCAGCATAACTGGTGCATGATGTTTCGAACATGAAACCCATGTACTGTGCTGAGTCTGGCGAGAACATCCGGAAAGTTCGTCACTAGATCCGGCAACTTCGCCCAAGTTTTTGCAATTTCATATCGTGGAGGAATATTTTGAGCGCTGTCCAGTTTCGCGAACGCATTACTGAAGCTCTCAATCGCATCTGGGAGACACAAACCGTAAACATCGAAAAGGTCTCGGGAGTAATGGCCGACTGCATCGCGCGCGGTGGTCTGGTGCACTTATTCGGCAGCGGTCATTCTGTTCTTCCGGTGCAGGACATGTTTCCACGCTATGGCGCTTTCCCCGGATTCCGGCCGCTGATGGATATGCGCCTGATGTGGACCAACGTGATTGGATCGGGTGGAGCAAAAGGCCTCCTGTGGCTGGAGCGCCGTGAGGGTTACGCCGCGCTGCTTTTCGAAAACGAGCCGATTCGCAACGGCGATGTGATGCTGGTCTTTTCGCACGGCGGACTCAACGCCGCCGGAATCGAAGTGCTGCTGGAAGCCAAGAAACGCGGCCTGACCACGGTGGCGGTCACGTCGCTCGACAATTACCGTAAACGCGAAGCCACGCATTCCTCGGGAAAGAAGCTGCCGGATGTCGCCGATTATGTGATCGACAACTGCGTTCCGGCGGAAGACGCGCTCGTGACCGTGAAGGGATGGAAAGCTCCTGTGGCGGCGGGGTCGACGGTGTCAACTGTGACGATCGCGATGGCGATCATCGCGCAGGTCGCTTCCAATCTTGCAGTCAAGGGACACAATCCTCCGGTTTTTGTCTCACCGAATGTTGCGGGAATACCGGCCGATAACAATTATCGGGTTTACGAAGAATACGAACGCTCGCTCAAACGCTAGCGTAGGAGTCGACTCTGCAGCCACGATCGCTTTTCATTAGCGCCTGCGCTGGAATCCTCGTCTTCGGCATTGTTCTCGCAATCCTGGGAACGGTGTTTGGGTTGCCGGAGATGCGGGCGCGCTTGCACATCAATCTTTCCCAGCAGGGAAACCTATTTCTGTTGCTTTACCTGGGCATTTTCTGCGCTTCCCTCGTGGTTGGGCCACTGATTGATTACGTCGGCAGTAAGACAAACCTCTTTGTTTCGTGCGCGCTCGTTTCGGCAGCAATGGTATGGTTCGCGCTTGCGCACTCTTTCGCAACTGCGGGTATGGCTGCGGTCTTGCTCGGACTTGGTGGAGGCGGCTTGAACACCTGCACGAACGCGCTCGTTTCCGATGTCTATGGTGATGCGCGTGGACCAATGCTCAACTTGCTCGGAATCTTTTTCGGCGTCGGTGCGATTTGCGTTCCGCTGCTTGCGGCCAGCATTGAAGGGCATTTCACCATTCCTCAATTGTTTCTCTTTTGCGCCGTTCTCGCCGCTGTTTGTGCTCTCGGCTATGCACTGCTATCGTTTCCACCTGGGAAGACAAGCCAGGCATTTTCCCTGCGTGAAGTTGTTGGTGTAGCGAAATATGAGGGCGTGCTGTTGCTCGCGTTTATCTTGTTTCTGGAATCGGGGAATGAGGCCTGCATCGGAGGATGGACCTCCACGTTTGTGAACACGATTGGCTACTCCGCGCGCACCGCAACTCTAGTTCTTGCTTCGTACTGGGCAGCTCTTATGGTGAGCAGAATGGTGGCTGCGCGTGTGCTGCAAGGGATTGGAAAGTCGCAACTCGTGCTGATCATCGCGCTGATATCGCTGTTGGGATGTGCGACGCTGCTCGCCACTCGATCGCTGATTCTGTTATTTGCCGGGACCGCGCTGATCGGCTTATCGTATGGCCCAATCTTTCCGACAACTTTGGCAATCGCGGGCGACCGTTATTCCGAGCGTGCCGGCACAGTGTTTGGACTTCTATTTTCGATTGCGCTGATGGGAGGCATGCTGCTCCCCTGGACTGTTGGGCAGGTCTCGCAGCGGCTCAGCCTTCGCGCAGGCATGATCGTCCCATCGCTCGGGGCGGTTGGCATTATCCTGCTGTCAGCCATTGTGTTTCTGCGCGATCAAACGCGGAGCCGATTTCCTAGTCCGGCGAAGCGTGTTCTTAGATGAGCTTGAGTCTGTATATGTTCAAACGGACAAGGACCTACGTGGCCTACGTTCTAGCGGTTGATCTTGGCGGAACAAAATGCTCGGCCGCAGTCGTGAATCGGAAGGGACGTATTGTCTCCAGCCGCACGGTGCCGGTGGATGTCAGTTCTCGATCAATGCCTGTTCGCCAGATCGTTCAGTTGGCGCGAGATCTCGCAGAAAGCGCAAGGCCCAAGGAATGCTTCGTCGCAGCAGGAATCGCCGTACCGGGGCTGGTTCGCCGCAATGGGACAGTTTGGGCGCCGAACTTGCCCGGCTGGGAACGGATGCCGCTGGCCAGCCATCTGAGGCGCTCACTTGAAATTCCCGTGATCGTCGAAAGCGATCGCAATGCCGCTCTGCTTGGGGAATGCTGGCGCGGTGCAGCACGAGGCAAGTCGGACGCAATTGTATTGATGATCGGCACAGGGATTGGCGCCGGCACTATGAGTGGCGGACACGTAGTTCGCGGCGCCCACGAACTCTCCGGCTGTGCAGGGTGGCTCACTGTCTCACCCGAAGGCAACTCGAATTCGACAGCAACTGGAGAGCTGGAATCTTTGGCGGCCGGGCCGGGCATCGCAAATGCTGCGCGGAAGCGCTTGCAGGAAGGGAAAAGCAGCAGCCTCGCGCAATACGATGCCTCTAAACTTACAGCTCACGAAGTGGCAGCAGCGGCACAAGAAGGAGACCAATTGGCTCTCGACGTTTTCCATTATGCGGGCAGATTGCTCGGATTCGGCATCGCCAACATGGTCAGCCTCTTCGATCCGGAAATTGTGATCATTGGAGGAGGAATGGCCGGTGCCGCCGATCTTTATCTTGATTCACTGCGTGCTGCAATGCTCGAGCGGGCGCAACCTCTGGCAGCCAAGAAAGTGAAACTGGTTGTGAGCAAGCTTGGCGATCGAGCGAATCTGTTCGGTTGTGCCCGTTTGGCTTGGCAATCGCTGGAAACGCGCAAACCTGGGAAGGAGAGACGATGAATCGGCGTTCGTTTGCTCAGTCAGTCGGAAGCGCGGCAATTCTGTCGGCGATTCCGGCGTCGTCGGTGTTGACGCAAGACTCGGCCGTCTCGAAGGCCGGAAAAGTGATGGCAATTGCTGCTCATCCCGGCGACGGCATGTTCACCATGGGTGCGGTGCTTGCCAAGCAGGTTGAGCATCGCGGAGCGGGCGTTCTGCTGAGTTTGTCACTAGGAGAGAAGGGGGCCCCGAAGAACATTCCCGTTCCGCAGTACGGCGCGATGCAGCGCACAGCCACGGAGAACGCGGCGCGCCTGATTGGGGCAGAAGCTATTTTTCTCGATTATCCAGACGCTGAGATACCCTTCAATGAGGAAAGTTCGCTGCGAGTTTGCGACGCCATCCGCGAACACCGGCCCGAAATCGTGGTGACTCACTGGAGCGGAAGCTGGCATAAGGACCATCAGAATTGTCATCTGATTGTCCGGGATGCGATCTTCTACGCCGGTTTGGAAACGCTCGCCAGAAGCCATCCGGCGCACGCCGTTTCGAAAATCTTCTATGCGGAAAACTGGGAAGATGCGGCGAACTTTATGCCCGACACTTGCATTGATATTGAACCGGTTTACGAGAAATGGCTGCAGGCCTGCGATTACTATCCGATGTGGCGAGGACAAACCGGATTTTTCCGGTACAACGACTATTACAGCAGCCTTTCCATCATGCGCGGTTGTCTTTCCGGTTTCCGTCACGCAGTGGCTCTGATGTCGGACGTCAATCAACGAAACCAGCGCTTGCAGTTATTATTAGGGTCGTAGACTAAGTTCCCTGTTGCTCGATAGAGGGATTGTAGCAACCGTTTCACCTTGGAAGACAAGCTCACAGCCAATTGACACCAAGCCGCCAGGGAGCAGTCGGCCGATGCCGCTACATAAGCTAGAACGACCCCGAGAACCCCGCCTCCAGGAACCCACCCAGTTTGGCAGTGGCCTTAAATTGCGGAATCGGGTCCGGTTCCTTGAATGCAGAGGTGAACGCGTTCGACAGGCTCCACGTCGTTCGAGGTTCGAACTCCTCATGCTGAGGATTGAAATAAAGTTCGTGTGCTCTCCGGGCGAGGTGTCTCGGGACGTCTAGTTCGCCTTCGATGAACGCCCGGTAGATCGTCAGCCTTGCCACTTCCGGTGACAACTGCTGCACGCGCCAACGGTCGACTTGTTGCCGCATTGGCTCGAAGTTCCGTTGCATTCGGTCGACCCCAACCGAGATGCAGTCGATGAGCGAGAACGATTTCGAGTGTTTGCCACCGGCGTAAAGTCTCCTGCGAGCGCCATTTTAGAGCGTTCGGTTCCAGACCGGAGTCGCGCTGTCGACCGGATCCCCTGTCTGACCACCTGGTTTTCCCCCAGGGGCTCATCGTAACTTCTAAGTCATTGATTACAAGTGGAAAATCCCTGGAAAGATGGGCGGTCGAACCGCCGAACTAGGTGTCGAAATCACGACTCGTGTGCTCGTAACCAATTGATTCCGGGAAAGTTGGTCGGGGAGAGAGGATTTGAACCTCCGACCCCCTGGTCCCGAAGTAAGGAGTTTAGTCTGTAACTGATTGGTCTGGTTGCGCTTACGAATCAGTGATGGAGACTCAAATGCGCCCTTGCGCCCTACCCGGTGCGTTTCAATGAACAGCACCGCCATCAGGACAACTCTGGGGAACGTCCCGCTGCTGACCAGGCTGAGGGCACATCCTCACGATTAGTTCTTACTTCCGATTGCGAGCGCAACGATTCAACGCAATGTAATCGCTGTGGCCAGCATCGCAAGTGTACCCGTATGCGTTCTGCCGTTGCTTAAGTCTCCAGGGCAAGACCAAGTATTCTCCGCCCCTGTCCCTATTTTGCTCATCGCCACACACGCCACTACCGCATGCATCGAGCGTTGACCTCCCCCTTGTCCACACCTACCATTGTACCCAGTGGACTGAAGCGGAGGAGCGATTCGGGCGGGGATTTGGTGATTTGGTGGCGCTACATTTCGATCCGCTCAAAAGACACGATAGCCATAGATCCCCAATCGAAACCACGCTTCGTAAAGTTATGCAAAGATTGGGCGAATCCTGTTCTCTTGCACAACTTTCGGCGCATAATTCCATTCGTTGATGTAGAAATAGTTTTCTGATTCGGACGAAAACGGCGGAGATCCTGACAGCGGAGCCGTGGTTTCTGGCCTTCGATGGGGGGATTATGGGCTGACGTAGGTCGGCCGGAAATGCTGGAGCCAGGCAAATTCCTCGTACGTCAGCTCGATCTGTCCGAAGAGCAGATACTTCGACCCGGAAAGATGCGGGGCTTGTCCTTTGAATGAATAGATCAAGCTCGAAGACGGCCGGAGCTGTGCTTCTCTCCGGGATGCTGGCTTGCCTCGCCGTGCAAACGGCCGAAGCTGCGGAGCTAGAGAAGGAAACCGCTGCGGCGTTTGACCGCTATATTGGCGCCTCCGAAGGACGGATCACGTCAGAACTCCACAACGGGCCTTTCCTCTTTATTGACGAGTTGCCAGAGACGCGTCGGGTAGAAGCCTACCGGCAGCTTCACCAAGGGCAAATTCTAGTGAAGCAGGTGAACACGAAGGAAGACGGCCATCCCATCGAAGTCCAGCATGGGCTGATTCACGACTGGATCGGCGTGCTGTTCATCCCGAACGCTTCACTGGCGCAAACCCTTGCGATCGTCCAGGACTACGACAATCACCAGAACATTTACAAACCTGAGGTGCGCCGTTCCAAGCTGCTCAACCGCAACGGCGACAATTTCAAGGTGTTTGTCCAGTTCTACAAGAAATCGCTGGTGACCGTCGTGATCAATGCCGACTTTGACATCAACTACGAACGGTTCGGGACGAACCGTGCAGTGAGCCGTTCCCATTCCACACGGCTCGCCGAGGTGCAAAACGCCGGCCAGACAGACGAGCACGAGCTGCCTGTAGATGACGCGCATGGCTATCTCTGGCGTCTTTACAGCTACTGGCGGTTCGAAGAAAAAGATGGGGGTGTTTACGTGCAGCTCGAATCGATCGGGCTGAGCCGCGCAGTGCCCGCCATTATCGGCTGGCTGGTAAATCCACTGCTGAGAAGCATCCCACGTGGAACCATTACGAGCCTGCTCGGTGCCACACGTGCGGCTGTCGCCAAACCGGGGCCAAAGCGAGTCTTCTCTTCGAGACAGAATCGGAGCCTCTTGGGATTGAGCCCGGATCACGCTAACCGGAATGTATGGTCCGCCGCCGTGTCGCAAGCGAAAAATGAAAGTGACAGGTTGGTCTGCCGTAAATGTATACGGCCAAGTCCGATGCCTATGCTTGGCGCACATTTTGTCCGGGATGGGGCTCGCGGAATGTGACAACATTTGGGTTGCGTATCGAGTTACGGAACGATCTTACCGAGCCCGCCTTCCCCTTTTGCGGAGCATAGCCGAGCTTCCCGAGAACATGCAGGAAGCGTCTCCACGGGACCTGAGGGGGTAGCCGAGACATTGCCTAAGACTAGAACACGCTTCCTTCAGAGCAAACACCTCAACGTCTCGGGCTGAAAGGAGAGCCGAAAGCTGTGGACGACCTGAGGCATTCCGTGGGCGGAAGGAGAACTCCATGGCGTACTACAAGCTGCGGCTGGACGTCTGGTGCGACTGGGATCCAGAGGAGAGCGACCTCGAGGAAATTGCGCAGAACATTAGTGCAGGCGACGCTATTTGCACCAGGCGCAAGGTGATTGCAATCGTGGATCGCCCGCAAGATATCGAAGATGAGGCGGCGATGAGATTCTTTTGGGGGAGAACAGGGCGATGCCGACCTGAGCCAGGGGTAGGTTCATGTTGGGTCGCCGGGCGACTGGTGACCTTGCTTCGTAGGACAAACAGAACGAGCCTCCGAAAGGCTTCGAAGGCTCAGTGAGTGATTTGGGGTTTCTCGGGCGTCTACTTTGCTGCCTTGTGCTTGGCATACTCTTCTGGCGCGAACTTGCCGCCCTGGACGTAACTCGCGTTTATTTCCGTGTAGTCCTTCCACTTTTCGGGAAGGTCGTCCAGCGCGAAAATCGCGGAGACCGGGCAGACCGGCACGCAGGCCCCACAATCGATGCACTCTATGGGATCGATGTAGAGCTGCGGGACCTCATCGAAGCCAGGACGGGCGTCGTCGTACGTTGTGTTCTTCTTCGGGTGGATGCAATCTACGGGGCAGGCATCGACGCAGGCGGTGTCTTTTGTCCCGATGCAAGGTTCGGCGATAACAAAGGTCATAGGACACCCCCCGCCTATCTGAGCCCACAGTACGCCCAAGGGGAGAGGAGGTTCAAGCGGGACACATTGCGCGTGCGAGCGGTAGAGGTTGGGGACATAGCGGTGCAGTGCCGCCCAAGAAATTGTTCGCCACGACAAGACGACAAGAAGGGGTTCGGGCAGTAGCCCAGTCGGCATCCACTATGGCTCGGCCCGTTCGGCAAGCTCTTGTAGAAATGAGCTCTTCTGAATATGCCGTGAGTGCGCCGAGACGTGCACGTAGAGAAAGCCCAGGAATTGTCTTGTGGAGACTTCCGTTATTTC